>NZ_VNHY01000004.1 GCF_008124865.1 Fodinibius salinus
TCGTTGATACTCTTGTGGGCCCCAAAAATTCAGGCCCCAACAAGGGCTCGACGTGCGATCGTCTGTCTGTTCTCAATATGGTATAGAACAAAAAATATTGCCCAAATGCTTCTGTGAACAACGCTCGGCCCTGCTTTAACAAATCGTTAACTTCAGTTCCGAAGCGATGCAAATATCAACACTCTGAAGGACATTTCCAAATTTAATTTTAACTCTTTTTTAGAGCTAAAAAAACGGGGTTGAGCTTGCTCTTTGAAGAGGACTCGACCCCGTTCTTAAATTGGAATTCCAAGATACTATAATTAGGGGGTTCGTGTCAACAAATATTTAAGGTTTTTTAAGAAAAATCGGTTATCCCAACTACCATTATTTAAAGGACATTTTGGCAAGATCATACCCCCTTCATATAGGTTATATCGCCGGAAGATTTTTGATAGCTTGAGAATAATTTGCCTTCCAAATAAAAAACGGGGGTCGCTTAGTGCGCAGAAATATTAGACACACCATTTCAGCTGTATGGGACAGCGTGTATATCCTAAATTTTGTTTACGTATTTATATGTAATTTCTGAATAAAGAACTAATTAGTACGGCTAATATAGAAAAGAAGATCAGGGTTATATCATCTAAGATTCCAACTGGAAAACTTACGGCTTATCATTAAGCTGTCTATTATTACCGAGAAGGGGCACACAACAGATATAATAACTACCAAACCAACTGTTTCTATCACTCAGAATCATATAAGCTGTGAGCACTGGGATCTTCCTCAAAGTTTTGGAAAATCTTAACACCCAAATAGCAAAGTGGGGTATCAAAGAGTGCGAAGAAGAATTTAAAGAGATAAGAATTTAAAATGAGGATGATCAATTTTCCAATAGTATCTACTTCTTTTCCTAAGTTACCAGCAACAAATAAAATAGTTAAAATAGCTGTAGAGTCTACTAGTTGACTAATAGTTGTCGATGCATTGTTTCGGAGCCACAAATGTTTGCCGTTGGTAAGCTCTTTCCAAAAATGAAATAAGCGTACATCCACAGTCTGGGCAACCAAGTAAGCGACCATGCTGGCAATAGTGTTCCCAATCATAAATTCATACACCCCTTCAAAAAGCTGCAGTCCTCCACTCACTCCTCCTGTATTGGGCAACCAGTGATTAACACTCATCAGAAATAGCATAAATACATTCATCCAAAAACCAACCCACACAACTAACTGGGCTTTTTTTCTACCATACAACTCAGATATTAAATCAGTTGCCAAGAACGTAAATGGATAAGCAATAACGCCCACAGGTACGCTCATAGTGTAGGTCCCATCATCCCGAACTAGTTCGGGCACAATAGATTGCATCCAACTGGATAGTTCAACTGAAAAAATAGTAACAAACTTCGTTGTTCCTATCACATTACCTAACACAAGAGACGTCAAAAAGATACCCGATAACGATAAAAAAAGTACATCTCTCTTATAACTTACAGGCGATTGAGAATTAGTTTCTGTCATTCGATTGCTTTTTAGAATTGTGTTGTAAATAACCTCGCCATAATAATAAATTACATAAAGAAAATTTTCAGCTTCAGCATTTAGTTTTTTATGGATACTTCGGTTTACGCCCTTATTGACTGCAATAATTTTTATGCTTCATGCGAGCGGGTGTTTGATCCTGCTCTGCGGGATCGGCCCATCGCAATTCTTTCCAATAATGATGGATGCATTATTGCTCGGTCAGATGAAGCCCAAAAGGCCGGGGTCGAAATGGCAGTCCCCAAATTTAAAATCCGAAAGTTAATAAAAGAAAAAGGGGTAATCCTTCGTTCTTCTAATTATGCACTATATGGGGATATGTCTCGCCGGGTAATGTCCACCCTTCGACATCTAACGGATAAAGTAGAACCATACAGTATTGATGAAGCATTTATTGAACTTCCCCTACTGAATAATCAAGATCTGCGCGACTTTGGATGTACTATAAAATCCACGATTAAACAATGGACCGGACTTCCTGTTTCGGTGGGTATTGCTCCCTCAAAAACACTGGCTAAAATTGCTAATGAAAGAGCTAAATCAAATCCTGATCATCACGGTGTTCTCAATCTTGTTGACAATCCTGAATCAGACGACATTTTACAGGATACTGACCTTACGGATATTTGGGGCATTGGCGGCGGACTTTCCCAACGGCTCTTCAAGGAGGGAATTAACAATGCCTACCAACTTAAGAAGCAACATAGTCGCCCCGAATGGGTACGAGACCGACTCACAATAAAAGGACTCCGTACAGTGATGGAACTTAACGGCCAGCCCTGCATCGATATTGAGCATAGAACTGATCCGCGAAAGGGTATTATGACCTCTCGATCTTTTGGTAAAGCTGTTACTGAACTACAAAATCTCAAAGAAGCAGTGGCAGCATTTACCAGCATTGCAGCCGAAAAACTGCGGGCTCAAAAATCAGTAAGCTCTCTGTTACATGTTACACTGCGGACCAACAAGTACTCTAATTATAATTCTCAATATAAATATGGTATTGAAATCCCGCTCCCAACTCCCACAGCAAACACTTCTTATCTGATTAAATGTGCCCATGCCGCTGTACAGCAACTGTATAAAACAAAATGTAAATACAAAAAGGCTACTGTCATGCTTACGGGATTGATCCCAGAATCGGAAGTGCAGGGCGACCTATTTGACCGACAACAATATTCCGAAGAACAGCATAATCTGATGAGCACTATTGATCAGATCAATACGAAATATGGATCAGATACAACACATTTTGCTGCTACGGGTATCGAACAACCCTGGCAGATGAAGCAAGAACATCTTTCTCCAAAATATACGACCTCATGGAATGATATCCTCGAAGCAAAATGCTAATCAATAAATTACGCAGTTGCTTACTACTCCGAATCAGGTTTTCTTATATGTTGGATTAACCCTTTAATCTAAGAATACTACCCAATGTCACTCTTATTAATTGCTCCTGACCGCGACATGTCGGACTGGGAGCAAGCACTCCAAAAAAGCGATCCCAATCTGGATATTGAAATTTGGCCGGATGTTGAAGATCCAAAACGCGTACAATTTGCCGTTTGCTGGAATCACCCCAAGAATGTACTCAATCAATATCCTAACCTGCAGGCAGTATCTTCACTCGGGGCGGGTGTCGATCACCTATTAGCTGATGAGGAACTCCCAGAATCTACTGATATTTGTCGGGTTGTCTCACCTTCGTTAGTTCAACAGATGAAGGAATATGTGCTGGCAGCAGTCTTAAACATCCAGCGTAATATTGTCCATTATATTCATCAAAATGAGCAAGGGAGGTGGCAGCCTCATAACCATCAACTCTCGGGGGAGGTAAAGGTAGGCATAATGGGACTCGGGGAACTGGGCCGACCGGTGGCACAACAGCTGGCTAATATAGGATATCATGTGTCGGGATGGTCTCGCTCAACCAAAGACGTAGAAAACATTACCACTTATGCCGGAACCGAGGAGTTTGAAACTTTTCTCCACAATACCCAAATGCTTGTCTGTCTGCTTCCGCTCACTCAAGAAACGGAAGGGGTTTTAAATCTCGAAACATTCAAAGCTCTAAACAATCCCGCATGGATTATCAACGTAGGCCGGGGTGAACATCTAATAGACGAAGACCTGATTTATGCACTGGACAGTGATATACTGCAAGGCGCTTGGCTGGACGTATTTTCAGAGGAACCACTACCTGATAAGCATGCATTCTGGAATCGGCCAAACATTATCATTACCCCCCATATTGCTAGTATTACACAACCTTCTGGAAGTGCAGATCAGATTGTTGAAAATTATAAACGGGCATTGTCCGGAATGGAATTAAACTACAAAGTAGATCGAAATAAAGGATACTAATCTCTAATCAAAAAGATGATAAGCAACAAGTAAAAAAACTCATTTTTTAGCTATTAACCGAAATCGGTGTAATCCATCCAAAAGGATCTTCTGCCTTACCCCACTGTATATCTGTAATTTGGTCATGTAACTTTTGGCCAACAGGTCCGCGCTGCTCAAAATCAAAGCGTACCGACTGGCCATCGTGATGGATTTCTTCCACAGGAGCAATGACGGCTGCTGTACCTGCGCCAAAAGCTTCATCCAATGTTCCATTGGCGCCCGCTTCCATAACTTCATCAATCGTCAGGCGACGTTCTTTAACCGGCAGTCCCCAGTGCTTGGCCAACTGAATGACCGAAGCACGTGTAATGCCCGGTAAAATAGTACCACTCAGCTCCGGCGTTACCAGTACACCATCAATCACAAAAAAGATGTTCATCGTCCCCACTTCTTCAACAAATTTGTGCTCACAAGCATCAAGCCACAGCACTTGGTCAAACCCCTTCTCTTCGGCCTCTTGCGCGGGATACAAACTGGCGGCATAATTACCGGCTGTCTTCGCAGCTCCTACACCACCCTTAACAGCTCGTGCATATTTTTGAGATGTCGTAAGCTTAACCGGCCTGTTATAGTACGAACCCACCGGAGTTGTAATAATAAAAAATCGATAGCTGTCAGAAACGCGTGCAGAAATAATGGGGTCAAACGCACAGACAAAGGGACGAATATACAAGGTATTTCCTTCTTTCTGAGGAACCCACTGATGGTCAAGTTTAATAAGCTTAGTTATACCGTCGATAAATACATCCTCAGATACGGGCGGTATACACATTCGTTTACATGACCGAACAAGCCGCTGATGATTTTTCTCCGGCCGAAACAGATTAACAGTATTCTCATCTGCATAATAAGCTTTCATTCCCTCAAACACTGATTGTCCGTAATGCAGCGTATTGAGCGCCGGCGTCACCTCAATTGTCCCAAAGGGTTTAATTGAAGGTTTCTGCCACTGCCCTTCCCGATATTCAACCTCCAGCATGTGATCTGAAAAACGTTCGCCAAACCCGGGGTCATCAAGATTTACATTCTCTACTCTTGTGGATGATACTTTGGTAATATTAAATGTATTGTCGGTACTCATAATCACTGTTTATTAAAGATATGGATATCCATTTCGAAAACTTTCAAGCACTTTCTAGCAAAAGCTAAATACCACAAACATTTGTATAACTTTTACCCATCAACGCAAATTACTTGGTTTCTACCGTCTTTCTTGTTGCCATTTTTCAATGGAAGAAACCGTGCAGAAGTTATGAATTCCTTAATGAAAGCAAAAGGGGATCCCACACTATGCTTGAAGAATATGATTTTTTTGATGGGAAGGATGTTCGATATATTGACGGGCAGTAAACTCAGCTTTGGATTATCCCCAAACCATAATATTTACCACTAAGAAACTAAGTACGCTACGAAATTACTTTCTCATTGAGTAACCAAAAGAATCTATGGACCAACTAGAATCTCTTTTTAAAGAACTAAAGAAAACACCGGAAGGTGCTTTTTTTAATCCCTGGTTTCAAGAAGATGCTGCTCACGATCAACCTGAGGATGCTCCGAATATTCGGCGGCGTCAGCTACGAACATACCTTAGCGAGCGGATGGGTAAAGCAAAGTACCTTTTTATAGCAGAAGCACTTGGCTATCAGGGCGGGCATTTTACCGGCATTGCTATGACCTCGGAGCGTATTTTGCTCGGTCATCACAAATCTGTGCACGGCATCCCCGCCGATGGAGCCTTTACATCCATCAAACCAAAACGAACAAGTAAGCCTGCTGTAAACAAAAAAGGGATGTCGGAGCCTACTGCCACTATTATGTGGAAAGCCATTTACCAGCTGGGAATTGATCCTTATGAATGTGTATTGTGGAATGCCCTGCCCTGGCATCCTTATGATGCTGATGAAGGCTTGCTCAGCAACCGGACGCCTACGAATACCGAATTGGAAAAGGGATATCCGGCGCTGCGAGCGTTTTTGGAATTATATCCCGATGCCAGCATTATTGCCGTTGGAAGAAAATGCGAACAAAGCCTTGATGCCTTTGATATCTCAAACTACGTACCCGTCCGTCACCCGGCCCATGGCGGAGCACCCAAATTTCGACGACAAATGAAAAAGCTGATTGAGAACTAGAAGTTAGGCATCAAAATGCGTCCATAGCTGATTATTATCCAGTACTCTGCATTGCCGCGGCTATACCATTAATACTCAAGAATAATGCATCTCGTAAAGAGTCTTCATTATCCCTTTGATCATTTTTCCAACGATCCAACAGTTCGGCCTGCATCATATTTAACGGATATGTGAACGGATTCCGAAAGCGTATTGATTTTTTAATTACCCGACTGTTATCCAAAATTTGTTGCTGGCCGGTTATTTTCTTGATTGCCTGCTCTGCCTTTTTAAAATCTTTTGTAATACGCTTGTGAAATGTTCCGTCTTCTATATCCTCATAAACATTAGCCGTAGGAATATGTGTACGCGCCATTTCGCGCTGTGCATTATCAAGCACCGTTTTGAAAAATATCCCTTCCTCATACCATTGCTGTAACTGTCTCAGCTTCTTATCATTATCAACAAAATCATCAAGTGCCTGACCTATGCCATACCAGCCTGGCACATTATACCGTACCTGTGTCCAAGCAAATACCCATGGGATGGCCCGCAGATTTTCAAAATCAGCAGCCTTGGCACTACCCCGGGATACCGGACGGGAGGCAATCGGCAATCGACTGATATGCTCGATAGGAGTCTTTGCAGTATACCAATTCCAGAAATCTTCATCATCAATCAAGTTCCGATAAGCTTCCATTGACACAGTCGAAAGCTGCTCCATAGTGTTGTCAAACTTCTCTTGCTGGGGATGCCCTTCCTCCTCAGAAATAGTTATCCTAACCATCGCATTGACGATCTGTTCAAGATGGCGGTGAGTAATCGTTGCCAATGAATAACGAAAAGAAATTACTTCGCCCTGCTCTGTAAACCGGATACGTCCATTATTACTAATGGGAGGCAATGCTAAAATTCCCTGGTTCGATCGTCCACCCCCACGACCCACAGTACCACCCCGGCCGTGAAATAATCGGAAATCTATGTCATATTCCCGGCAAACTTTGCCCAGGCTTCGCTGCGCTTTTTCAAGCGCCCAGTTGGCCATCCAGTAACCACCATCTTTATTGCTATCGGAATAACCAAGCATAATCTCCTGCAGATTATCACGTGCTGCCAGCTGTTTCCGGTACAGCGGACTCTCATAGATCTCGGTCATCAGTCGACCGCACTCTTCCAGATCTTCAATCGTTTCAAAAAGCGGAACAACATCAATCTGGCTTTCTACTTCACCATCCCTATAATTCCAAAGGCCCATTTCTTTCGCCAAAATGAATACTTCCAGCATATCACTAACGCCATGCGTCATGCTAATGATATAATTACCAAAACTATTGGGGTCGAGTTCTAGCATCTGTCCGATGACATCAAACACTTCCAACATCTGTGCTGTATCGTCATTTAACTGGGCTCGCAATGGCGACAATGGACGTGGATTTTTTAACTCTTTCGTAAGCAGTGCAACCTTTTCCTCCTCCGACATTGTCTGATATTCATCCGTAACCTCTCCTATCGAAAACAATTCTGCAACGGCTTCTTCATGCTTGGCACTATGTTGACGGACATCTAACCCTGCCATATGAAAACCAAATGTTTGGGCACGCACCAGCAAGTGCTTTAATTTGCCCTGTGAACCTACACATTCCAGCCCGGATTTTATGAGGCTCTGCCCAATCATTTGAAGCTCGTCAATAAAATCCTGTGATGTGTACTTCTGGGCCTCTTCCAGCACGCGGTCCGAATTCTCAGACTTTGCCACCTCTATTTGGTGACGCAGTTTATGCATCATATGTGTAATCTTTCGGCGATACGGTTCCTGAGTGTATAACCGCTGATACCGCTCCGAGGGCGGATCCGTCTGTTGATCTTTTTTCAACGAGTTAACCAGCTCATCCGAGATGGTATATTTGTTTTGAGAAATACTGAGGTAACGTCGCAAGTCATCAAGCTCGTTGAGATACAGTTCCATTACAATTTGCCGCTGCTCTAGAATTGTTTCCCACGTCACTTCGGAGGTCACATTTGGATTTCCATCACGGTCACTTCCAATCCATGAACGGTATTTTAAAATCGTACTAAAATCAGGAACTTCATCATAATACGTTTCAAAAGCATTGCGCAGATCATCATAAAGTACGGGGATGGTCTCCCAAATAGCATTACGGAAATAAAACATTCCGTTTTCAACTTCATCTTCGACGGTCACGCGTTCACTTCGCACCTCATCAGTAGCCAACAGCAAATGGATTTCATTAAAAATATCCATCTTCTTTTCTTTCCGTTCCGAGGGCGTCAAATCCTGCCGGCGTAATTGCCCGATCATCTCAGTAATACGCTGTTGTTTAACCAAAACACTGTGCCGACGTGCTTCTGTGGGATGCGCCGTAATGGTTGGTTGAATATCGAGCTTACCAATAACCTTAGCTGCTTCCTCCATATTATATCCCTTTTCCTTCATATAGAATACAGCCTCGGCAATGCTTTCGCTGCGCGGGGATTGCGGATTAGTATGTATCGCCCGGTCACGATTAATACGTGTGATTTCGCGCTGCTCCTGAGAATTCATTAAATGGAAAAAGACGGTATAATACCGCAAAAAACCGGATATCTGCTCAATGGATAAATCATTAATTTTATGTTCCAGATCTTTGAAAGCCTGATCATCCCCATCATCAAAAGCACTGGCAGCCAGCTGTGGAAATGTAATAAGCATCTCGAGAAATGCTTCGCTCTCTTTTCCCCGGACAATGTCTTCTAAAAAATGAGTAAGCAGTTCAACCTGCCCCGCCAACTCACTGCTTATGTCAGTTTCTTCTCCGAATGTCTCAATTAATTTTTCCCAATGCATTGATTCACTATATATTTTATATAAGGATAAATCATAAAATGCATTTTAAATTGTAAAAAAGACAATGATGCCTGATCGATGCGACTGGTGCGAAAATACCTTTGACCAATATGTCCGATACCATGATGAAGAGTGGGGTGTGCCTGTACATGACGACCGCGTACTTTTTGAATTTTTGATACTTGAAACCGCCCAGGCGGGATTAAGCTGGAGTACCATCCTTAAGAAAAGAGAAGGATACCGAAAAGCATTTGCAGAGTTTGACGTAGAAAAAGTTGTCAAATTTGATGCAGAAAAGATTCAACAGCTGCTAAACAACCCTGACATTGTGCGCAACGAACGCAAAGTTCGATCAGCCATTAGTAATGCTAAATGTTTTATCGAAGTACAAAATGAGTTTGACAGTTTTGACCAATATTTATGGTCGTTTGTTGACGGCAATCCTGTCCAAAACGAGTGGAATAACATGGACCAAGTACCGGCTACAACGAAGCTATCAGACAAGCTAAGTAAAGACCTCAAAAACCGTGGGTTCTCATTTATTGGAAGTACCACCATCTATGCCTATATGCAATCTGTTGGGCTGGTTAATGACCACCTGACCAGCTGCTTTCGCTACTCGAAAGTTAAGAACGCAAATTAATACATCATTTAGGGAAATGCCCTTTAACGCTGTTTCTCGATGTTTTTACTGACTAGAAAAAAGTTGTTTTTTAGTATTTTAAGTGCTTATTGAAATACAATAAAAATGGGTAATATTATGCGCTCAATGTTCTCTCTGGAAGAAGTTGGTGAAATGTTAGACATGAAAACCAGTGAGATAGAAAAAGAAATTAAAAGTGGTCATTTAACGTACTCATTTCACGAAGGTGAAAAACAGATTACCCTGTACGATCTTGAAAAATACATGGGGGCCGAACAGACTAAAAAGATCACCCAAGATTATTTATCCGAAAATAGCTCTGAATAATAACAGAGGCTTCCACATTTATGCTGTTATTTTTAAGTCGTAACAAGCTCCCCATTTAACGCCTTTTCTATTTGATCATTAACATATGTCACATTCAATCCATTGCGTTTGAGCAGTGCTGATGCAACAGATGCTCGTCTTCCTGAACGGCAATACACCAACCAATCTTTATCCTGATCCAACTTCTCTACTTCGTCGGCTAATCGAGTATGAGCAATGTTAACAGCTCCTTCGATATGTCCTTCACGAAATTCGGTAGCCTTTCGCACATCGAGAATAGCATACTCCTTATCGGTAATTTGGCTACGGGCCTGTTCAAAATTAACAGTCTCAATCTGTTCTGCATCAGCTAACGAGAAGAACTGCTCCAGATCTGCAGGCGTTGCATATCCTTGAATATTGTCTAATCCTATACGTACAAGATCGCGAATGGCAGTATCCACTTCTTCATCGTTAATAATCAGAAAAATTTCATCATTCTCATCCACATATGAGCCGACAATGGTATTAAAGTGTTTGTCAAATTGCGCCAGCAGTGATTCTCTGAGATGAGCATTCATGAATTCTATTCGTCCGCGTGTATCAATAACTGTCGCATCCGGTTGGCTACCCCGCGATGCAATTTTTGCCATCTCTATTTTCGAAGGCCTGGGGAGATCTCCAAGTACAGTCGGTCCACTTCTGTTATCACGCTTCATCCGGGCAAAGTAGAGCGGTGGCTCGGGCTGCCCGTCCAGCACAAAATCCACAAAATGCTGCTCGGTATCAGTCGCTTGAATAGAAGGATTAAATCGCAGCTCGTAGCCCACTGTTGATTCGGGTACCGATCCCAAGGCCTTACCACATGCACTGCCCGATCCGTGTCCCGGCCACACCTGTAGATACTCCGGCATAGACTTAAACTTTTCTACGGACTTAAACAATTGCCTGGCAGACGCTTCCATAACTCCTTCTTGTCCCGCAGCTGATTCCAACAGGTCTGGACGACCCACATCCCCCACAAATATAAAATCGCCGGTCAGAATACCCATAGGCTCATCAGCCGCAGCACCATCGGTTACAAGATAGCTAAGATGTTCAGGCGTGTGTCCCGGCGTATGCCTAGTCTCAAAATGAATGTTTCCCACGCTAAACTTGTCTCCGTCTTTTATCAGCTGGTAATCATACGAACTGCCTGGGAGCCACTCATACTTCCAGTCCGAACCACCCTCGTCTGAAGCATATACTTTTGCTCCTGCTTCAGCAAATTCGCGAAGGCCAGAAAGGTAATCGGCGTGGATATGTGTTTCGGTTGCAGCCTCAATGCGCAATCCGTCTTTTTCTGCTATATTCTGATACCGATCTATGTCTCGCATAGGATCAACGATAATAGCTTCTCCTGAAGCCTGACAACCAATCAGATAGGTATACTGCGATAATTTTTCTTCGTAAATCTGCTTAAAAACCATGAAGGTTAACTTAATTGAAGTACTCTTATTAATGATACATCGGTAAGAAATTATGGCAGGCAGTAGATCTTTTTGAAAAAAATATCATTTTTTTTGATTTCAGTGTAACATCTTCACAAAAAACACGTAACCCTAACTGCTTGCTATTATTACCATCAAAATTATGCTATTGAAAAATACAAAAAATGGGCACAAATAGCATTCTGGGACATTATGGATATCGTACTTTTATTATCCGTATCCTATTTCAAATAAATCCAGCCAATGAAAATAGTTTTACAACTAGATTTTTTTACAAATACGATCGAAATGCATAGTATTACTTTTTCAGAAAAATAGCTTAACCTATAACTACCTATCTAATAAAATCACAATAAGATGCTACGACGTGCAATAACCTTACTCACGGTTGTGCTGCTTAGTCTTGGTTATTTATACCAACCTTCGACAGCACAATCAATAGAAAAATTTGAAGATAAAGTAACCGAATTTACCCTTGATAACGGCCTCACCTTTATTGTTATCGAGCGACCGGTTGCTCCTGTTGTCAGTTTTGCCACTTATGTTAATGTTGGCGGAGCTAATGAACCGGTTGGTCATACCGGCATGGCTCATATTTTTGAGCACATGGCCTTTAAAGGTACTCATACTGTTGGAACAAGTAACTGGCAAAAAGAAGAAGACGTGTTGGAAGAAATGGATAACACCTATCAGAAGTGGCTGGCTGAAAAATACGAGCCGCAACCTGATTCTGCCCGCATGGATAATCTCTGGAGCAAGTTTAAGAAGTTGCAGGAAGAGGCTGGACAGTATGTTGTAAATAATGAATTTTCTCAGATTATTGACCGCAATGGCGGTACAGGGATGAACGCTTCAACAAGCCAAGACCGGACCAATTACTTTTATAACCTGCCCGAAAACCGAATGGAGCTTTGGTTTAGCCTAGAATCAGATCGATTCAAAAATCCGGTATTTCGTGAGTTTTACAAAGAAAAAGAAGTAGTCCGCGAAGAACGACGCATGCGTACCGAATCGCAGCCCATTGGCCGACTGATTGAAGAATTTGCCGCCGTAGCATACACCGCTCATCCTTATGGACGTCCAACAATAGGATGGAATTCCGACATTACGGCCACTACTAGGGAGGATGCACGCAAATTCTATAATACCTATTATGTACCCAGTAACATTACCTTTGCAATTGCCGGTGATGTTAAAGCTGAACGTGCGAAAGAACTTGCCAAAAAATACTTTGGTGATATGGAATCAGCTTCTAACCCTCCTCCCGTTTATACCAAGGAACCCGAACAGCGTGGTGAGCGTAGATTTACCATCAAGGGTGAATCACAGCCATTTTTTATAATGGGATACCATACAGTATCACAAGAGCATCCTGATTTCCAAGCACTGCAATTACTTGGGAGTATCTTATCTGGCGGGCGTACGTCAAAGCTATACAAACGTATGGTCGATGAAGAAAAAACGGCATTACAGGTAAGTGCTTTTAATGGCTACCCGGGTACAAAATACAAAACCCTTTTTGCTACTCTTGCCATCCCTAATCAAAATGTTGGCGTTGATACGATGGAAACAACCATCCTCGAAGAGATTGAGAAAGTAAAACAGGGTGAAATTTCACAACAGGCTCTAGATCGTGCACGAACCAATGCACGCGCAAGTTTACTTCGCAGCCTAGATTCCAACTCCGGTCTGGCATCTTCGCTTGCATCCGCTGAAGCACTGCGCGGGGACTGGAAAAAAGTATTTACTGACCTCGAAAAGCTGCAACAAGTTACGGTAGATGATATCCAGCGTGTAGCTAAGAAATACTTGACCAAAGATAATCGCACTGTTGGAGCTATAGTACCAAAATCTGACGACGAGGAGGTTGCAGATGCTAGCCAATAACTTATTATCTCAAAAATTTTTTAATACCAAGAATTCAACCATTATGAAGAAACTAAGCATATTATGTCTGTTAGCTGCCTTTGTGGCTTCTTGCACAGGTTCTCAACAAACAGCTGAGACCAACAAGCAAGAACAGCAGCCGATGCAAGAGAAAAGCGCTCATGAGAAGCTTGAGTTTCCTGAGCTTGACGACTTCCAAAAGCCAGAAGTCAAAACATTTACTACTGAAAATGGCATCAAATTCTTTTTGGTGGAAGACGATGAACTGCCACTCATTAACCTAAGTGCTAATATTCGTACAGGTGGTGTACAAGTACCAAATAAAAAAGCAGGATTGGCCTCCATTACAGGTACTGTTATTCGTTCAGGAGGCACAAAAACGTATCCCGCAGATTCGCTTAATGCCATGCTCGAAAATAATGCCGCCAGTATTGAAACAGGGATTGGGTTTACCTCGGGCAGAGCCAGTATGGATGTCCTTAAAAAGGATTTTGATACGCTGCTTCCTGTTTTTGTGGATGTCTTAACTAATCCGGCTTTCCCAAAAGAAAAAATTAAGCTGGCTAAAACACAGACCAAATCCGGAATTTCGCGTCGGAACGACGACACACAACAAATTGGATTCCGCGAATTTGATCGTCTTATTTATGGCAAAAATTCCGTCTATGGACGTAATACGGAGTATGCTACCATCAACAACATCAGTCGAAAAGATCTCGTAAACTTCCATGATAATAATTTCGTAGCTGAAAATATGATGATTGGCGTAGTCGGTGATTTTAACGCCACTGAAATGAAACAAAAGCTTCGTAAAGCATTTGGAGATATTCCTGAGGGTAATCAAAATAATTTAGATTTTCCTGAAGTTAATTACGAATGGGAAAGCACGATTAATTTCATTAACAAATCAGATGTTAACCAAAGCTTTGTACTGATAGGACATTTAGGTGGCATGCGCGACAATCCGGATTATGCCAAAATACAAGTTATGAATCGAGTACTTAGCGGAGGCTTCTCAGGTCGGCTAATGCAGGTTGTCCGCACCGAAATGGGGCTAGCTTATTCTGTGTTTGGCCAATATGGTATGAACAGTTTTTATCCCGGAAACTTCTATGCTGGCGTTATGACTAAAAGTTCTACAACTGCCAAAGCCATAGATGCTATCATTAAACAAATTGAACGACTGCAAAACGAACCCATAACAAAGAAAGAATTACGAGATACAAAGGATCAGATTCTAAATTCCTCGGTTTTTGAATATGACAGCTATGAAGAAGTACTCAGCCAACAGATGTCATACGACTATCGCGGACTGCCCAGTGACGCTTTCGAGCAATATATAGAAGGAGTCAAGAAAACGACAATTGAAGATGTGCAAAATGTTGCTCAGGAATACCTGAATCCAGAAAACCTGCAAATTCTGGTCGTAGGCAATAAGGATGAAATCGGCGATCAGCTTCAAAAATATGGTGATGTCAACACCATCGACATCAGCATTCCAGAACCTGGTAGTGGCGACCAAAAGATGGTAAAAGGTGATGCTGCCAAAGGGAAGCAGTTGCTCAACAAAATGGCCGATGCCGTTATTAGTCCCAGCACTGACCTAAATACACTTACAGTTTCAGGTGAGGCAACCATGCAGGGACGTAAAATGCCTATGACTATGACAGTAGATTACCCCGATGCCATTCAACAAACGATTGAAGGACCTACGGGAGAAGTCAAGTTGAATTATAAAGGAGGTTCTGGAACCATGGTCGCCGGTGGACAAGAACGTCCCCTCCCCCCGGCAATGGCCAAAGGACTGAAAAGTACCCTTAACAAAAGCTTTGTGTCTATAGCACTAAATGCCAATGAGGTTAATCCTCAATTTTTGGGTACCGAAAAAGTTGAAGGCACGACCTATAACAAACTTAACGTCACAGTAGATGGCTCTAATGTTACACTTCTGCTTGACCGGGAAACAAATTATCCTGACATCATTCGCTACAAACAGTTCAATCCCCAAGCAGGTAGCCAGATAACGATTGAAAATCGTAATTCCAATTGGAAGGTTGTTGACGGCGTTGCATACCCCTACTCACAAGTTACAATGCAAAATGGTAACAAAGCTTCTTCAGTGACCTACAAAAGTCATGAAGTAAACAAATAACTATATTTTAACTTTTATTTTTTAAAAGGCCGGAGCAATCCGGCCTTTTTTATTTTTAACAATAATACTTCCTCAAGCACCGATCTTTGAAGAATACTTTTACTCCAACACATAAATCATATTTTCTTCTCCTTATTTAATCCCCTACTATTTGAGCATAATATTAATTCCAATAGACACTCATTGTCATGTCACTTTTTGACTGGGAAGATAATCATCCCCAACCTGATGAATACGGAACATTTTATCGCGGATATATTGAGCAGGTTACGAGCTCCAATGTACTACAAATGCTTATCCAACAGGGACAAGAAACCTACACCCTTATCCAACAATTAACACCTAAACAAGCATCTTATCGTTATGCAGACGATAAATGGAGCGTCAAAGAAGTCATCGGGCACCTGATAGATACCGAACGCATCATGGCCTATCGAGCACTCTGTATCAGTCGCGGGGAAACCAAATCGTTACCAGGCTATGATCAGGACCAATATGTTGCCCAAGCAAACTTTGAAGAACGCAGCCTGCAAAACTTATCCAGCGAATATGATACACAGCGTAATGCCAACATCAGTTTGTTTAACAATTTAAGTGAACAACAAATTATGCGAAAAGGCACAGCCAATGATGAAACAGTATCCGTTCGGGCCTTGGTATATATTATTGCCGGACATGAACGGCATCATCTCAACATCCTGGAAGAAAAATATAACATTGATCAGTCAACAAATCGCTCTAAATAAAGACTGACTGTTTGCCATATTTTTTTCTTCAATATTATGAGCATCTAAAATATGTTGCACAATGCTTTTCGGGTTAGCAATTTCATCAATAGCTACAGCATCTCGGTTTTGCAACCAATACCATATTTCTTCTTGCTTATTTTCAAGGGAATTTATGATTGTAACCCCCAGCTGTTGCAGCGCAGCGGCATTGCATGCTTGTTCATATTGATTTCGGATAGGGACTGCCAATAACTTTTTACCCAGAAACATTGCTTCAGCACAAGTTTCAAATCCTGCATTACAAATAACGCCACGACAAGAGGCAAAACTATCTAAAAATCGTTGGTTACTTATCGGGTAGATCCAACAGTTTCCAGATTGATATTCACTTTTGCAAGAAGGCGAAAAAATATGCCAATCTACATGTGTAAACGGTGCGAATATTTTTTGTAGTACTTGGTGATGATAAGCAGGCAAATACACGGTAATATGATTGCCTTGCTTAACATCCAACTCTCGAATAGCCTTACGTATAATAGGCGGTGATACAAAATCATCATACGACTTAAAATGAACTCCCACCGGCCGATCGACAGGCGCAAAATGTCTGAGCAGAGTCTCTGATATCAGCGACCTTCTTTCAGGTCGTGGTGTATTGGGTGATAAAAAAGCTGCCTGATGACTCAATCCTACCACAGGTACATTTTGCAACTTTGCTGACCATGCAGAAACCGGTTCATAATCACTGACCACCAAATCATAATCCTGTAATGGGATAGACTGTATGTCACTCATGAACTGAATGGGCCGAAAATCACGAAGGGTATTCAACACCGACACGCCGCCGGCACTGTCATACGTCAGACTAATGCCATACTTCTGATATGTTATTTCATCCAGACTCAATTGGTTCGCATGACCACTGATTATTACATCCACTGAGGCATATTGACGTAATAGAGGAAGCAATTCACGCGCACGGCTGATGTGCCCGTGCCCAGTGCCCTGTACACCATATAAAATATTCATCGTATCACTGTTACTTCTTTGATTTCTTGACGAACGGGAACAACTACTGATGCATCTTTATCAATAAATTCGTCTTCGGCATATTTATACATGTTCCACTCTCCGCCGTCATATTCCAAAGCTGTTAGATTTTCAATCCAATCGCCGGAATTCATATAGATGACCGATCCATTCTCATTTTGATATCCCCGAATTTTAGGCTGATGAATATGCCCACAAATAACATAATCGTACTCATTTTGGATGGCTAAATCCATGGCTGCCACTTCAAAATCCTCAATGAAACGAACAGCTTTTTTTACACTGTCTTTAATCCGCTTGGAGAGTGATATTTTACTGCGTCCCGCCTTTCGCAAAATCCAGTTAACCAATCGATTTAGCAGGATGAGCATATCGTAGCCCTTCCCTCCGATCTTTGCCACCCACTTGGTCTGTTTCATGGTTATATCAAAAATATCCCCGTGAAAAATCCAACACTTTTCGCCATTGAGGTCCAGCACCAACTTGTCTTTGACAAAAAGCGGTCCCAGCTGTAGGCTCGAAATTTTGCGTATTACTTCATCATGGTTCCCCGTCAAATAATAAATATCCGTCCCGTTGCTCATCATGCTAAGAAAACACTTTACTACCTGCATGTGAGAGTCGGGCCAGTAATATTTTTTGAAGTTCCACATATCAAAAATATCACCATTAAGGATTAGCAACTCCGGTTCTATGGAATTCAAATACTGAGTTAATTCTACGGCATGGCAACCCACCGTCCCCAAATGCAAATCAGAAAGAACAACAATATCAACTGCTCGCTTATTATCCATATATGTTTCTTTGTTTATGAGAAAACAACAAAACTGGTGTTAAGGAGCAATAGCCTCACTGTTAATTTTCAGTCATTTCTATATTAAGAGAGTTTGACCTAAAAAGGGTATGCGAATTATATCAAGCTGATATTCTTTTCTTACATTGTAACTTTTAATTGAATTCCGGTATACCAAATCCAACTTATTATGGCTGACGAATCCAACAAGAAAAAGATTGTGCACGCTCATCTGCCCGAAGATGAACAGTTTACGACAACGTTAACAGCTGGAAACCATGAATTGCTTGCTGATGAACCAACCAGTGTTGACGGTGGAAAAGACAAAGGCCCTGATCCCTATGACTACCTCTTGATGTCGCTCGGTACTTGTACGGTTATGACCGTAAAAATGTATGCTAATCGAAAAGGTTGGGAGCTCGGCAATACATATATGGAACTGCGTCACAATAAACAGCACGACGTGGACTGTGAAAACTGTGACGATCCCAAGAGCAAAATTGACGTCATCGAAAAGGAATTGATTATCGAAGGCAATCTCAGCGACGAACAGCTAGACAAACTACTGGATATCTCTAAGAAATGTCCCGTTCATCGAACTTTGCTAGGGGATATAAAAATCGAGAGCAGCATTACTCAGCAGTAACCAATCCGAACAATATAAAGTAATAGTTGTGAAGCTCACTCGATGTGAGCTTCACACATCTAACCCATCGATTTATCAGTGGGCATTTGCCATTACTCACAGCTCTTCATAATTGCTCAACCCTTGCATATCGATCATAATTTTACCCTCTTCATTAACATCAAAGATGCTTTCAAACTCAGCATTCCACGTGATTTCATCATATTTGTAGGATGAACGAGTATGAACCGTCTGCGAAAATGTCTCATCAAAACCAGAAAGCAGAATCAATATCTCGGCGTCGTTCTGTTTAAAGCTCTCTTTGGATCTCTCCCAAAGTGGACTTTTTTCATCGATGGGATGCACGATGGTCCAATTGAGCGGGAAAAATGTAATTTTCTTCCGTTCGAGGGCTAGCGGATAAAATTGCCTATCACCATCCTCAATACACGTAAAAATAACCTCAGCTGAGAGCTCCACAAGCTGGCTGGCACGTGCATTCGCAATCCGAAACATCAGTGCCGTTCCCTCTTCATAAGGTGCAACAAGTGCCTGCTCGCTAAAAGCGATTTTCGCATGTGGACGTGAAAACCGTGCAAACATAAATCCCGTTACCAGTGCAAAGCCCAACAACCCGATAAACGATTCAAAGGTAAATAAAACGTTAGCTGCCACCCCTACGGGCGTCACTTGCCCAAAACCCACTGTGGTAAAAGCCTGTACACTAAAGAAAAAAGCATTCAAGAACAGTGAATCGATGCCCGTAATATTAGTTCCAGCCAACGCTTGCGGAGCCAATGCCACATATCCCAGTGCAAAGATGGCGTTTACCACTAAGTAGGACCCTAACGCAATCAGGTAAAACTTGAGCCACGAGACCTGAATCAAAAAGTGGTACAACGTCATCGACTCCCAAAACGGCAGTCCATCACGTTCAACATTAAAGCTGCCATCTTTGTTAAGCAACCGATAACGACTTTCACTGCTTACGCGTGAGCCAAAACCAAGATCTTTCAGCTCATCTTTTAAGTTTTGACGATAGCGTTTCCAGTCTAGCATGAGAACTACTTCCCATCAATTTTGATTCAGAAAATGCGCAAATTATGTAATAAAATATAACGGCGCCTCTCAGCTATAAGATGCAAATTAATCTACAGCGGCCGGCTCTTGCCCCTCGGCATAAGCGTCTACAGGCACACAGTTACACATCAGATTACGGTCGCCATAGGCATCATCCACACGACCGACTGCCGGCCAAAACTTATTAAATCGGAGGTAGTCCAACGGAAAGATAGCCTGTTCTCTGCTGTAGGGACGGTCCCAATCCTCATCCATAACTACCCGCATGGTATGAGGTGAATTCTTAAGTACATTATTTTCAGGCTCGGCTTCCCCTTCCTCGACTTCACGGATTTCTTCGCGGATTGAAATCATTGCCTCACAAAAACGGTCAAGCTCCTCCTTCGTCTCACTTTCCGTGGGTTCTACCATCAATGTACCCGGCACAGGAAACGACATCGTGGGCGCATGGAATCCGTAATCCATCAGGCGTTTGGCCACATCAATAGAACCAATACCAGCCGATTCTTTGAACGGACGTAAATCCACAATAAACTCATGCGCCGTACGGCCATTCTTGCCGGTGTATAGGATGGGATAATAATCTTTGAGCTTCTCTTTCAAGTAGTTCGCATTCAAAATCGCGTATTGTGTTGCCTGCGTCAATCCTTCGGCGCCCATCATCTTAATATATGCATATGAAATCGACAAGATGCTGGCACTACCCCACGGCGCAGCCGAAATACCCGGAATAGCATGTTCACCACCGGTTTCGATTACAGCGTTAGTCGGTAAAAACGGACCCAGCTCTTCGGTAGCAGCAATGGGACCCATACCCGGACCGCCACCGCCATGAGGAATACAAAATGTTTTATGCAGATTCAGGTGACAAACATCAGCACCGACTTCAGCGGGACTCGTCAATCCTACCTGTGCATTCATATTCGCGCCATCCATATATACCAATCCACCGTGATCATGAATAACTTGGCAAATCTCTTTAATGTCTTCCTCGAATACACCGTGCGTAGAAGGATAAGTTACCATCAATGCCGCAAGGTTATCTTTATGCTCCTCCGCCTTTTCACGCAGGTCATCGAGATCAATATTTCCGTGCTCGTCACACTTGGTAACCACCACATCCATGCCGGCCATCACTGCACTGGCAGGATTAGTGCCGTGCGCAGAATCAGGCACAATAGTCACATTGCGATGAGCTTCACCATGATGCTTGTGATAGGCGCTGATAGTCATTAAACCCGAAAATTCGCCCTGAGCACCGGAGTTTGGCTGCAGCGATACAGAGGGAAATCCCGTAATTTCTTTTAGTTGATTTTCCAGCTTTTCAAACAGCTGATGATACCCTTTGGCTTGATCCTCAGGCGCAAATGGGTGAATATTACCAAACTCGGACCACGTCAACGGAATCATCTCAGCCGTAGCATTTAACTTCATTGTACATGAACCGAGAGAGATCATCGAATGTACCAGTGATAAATCCTTATTCTCCAATTTCTTCAAATAGCGAAGCATCTCGTGTTCGGAGTGGTACAAGTTAAATACCGGATGGTCAAGATAGCTGGATGTCCGTGTTAGTGCTTCCGGATAGTCAACCTCTACAGACTCTGAAAGTGATGGAACATTAACGGTATTTTCTACATCTTTTACAGATGCAAAAAGGGTCAAGAGTTCCTGAACGTGATCCAGTTCCTTTACCTCATCAAACGAAATACCCACCGCCGGCTCATCGAAATAGCGCAAATTAAACTCGTGCTCAAGTGCTAAGCTTTGTAGGGCTTCTTTTTGATCCTGATCAGTCAGCGACACTTTTAATGTATCAAAATAACAATCGGTCTCAACCTCAAAACCAAGTTTGTGTAATCCCTGATCCATAATTTTTGCCAGTCCGTGAATACGCTCAGCAATTCGGCGCAATCCATCGGGGCCATGATATACTCCATAAAATCCGGCAATAACAGCCAACAGCACCTGAGCGGTACAAATATTAGAGGTTGCGCGTTCGCGGCGAATGTGCTGCTCCCGCGTCTGCAACGCCATCCGATAAACGGGATTTTCTTCGGTATCCTGCGACACCCCAATAATGCGGCCCGGTATTTTACGTTTATATTTGTCGCGCGTAGCAAAAAAACCGGCATGCGGTCCGCCATAGCCCATGGGTACGCCAAAACGCTGGGTCGATCCTACCACCACATCAGCCCCCATTTCACCAGGTGGAGTTAGCAAGGTTAGGCTCAGCAGATCAGCTGCCACAACCACATTTACATTTTGGTCATGAGCTGCTTCAATCAGGCTCGAGTAATCTTCAACTGATCCGTCAGTGGCCGGATACTGTAACAGCATACCAAAAAGGTTTTCGTCCGTTACATCCAGCTCGTTATGATCACCAACAATTACCTCTATATCCAGCGGTTCGGCCCTTCCCTGTACCACATCAATGGTTTGGGGATGACATAACTCAGAAACAAAAAACGTGTCGGCTTTTTTACGCTTGGCGCCGCGCCGCGTAGAATAGAGCATCGACATACCTTCAGCAGCGGCCGTCCCCTCATCTAAAAGTGAAGCATTAGCCAGCTCGCGTCCCGTAAGATCCGAAACCATCGTCTGAAAGTTAATAAGTGCTTCGAGCCGTCCCTGTGCAATCTCAGCCTGATAGGGAGTGTACGCCGTGTACCACCCGGGATTTTCAAGCACATTCCGTAAAATTACGTTGGGCATTAACGTATCGTAATAGCCCATACCGATAAACGATTCATAAACTTCATTCTGATCCGCAACTTCACGAAACTCTTCTAAAAACCGATATTCACTCATCGGCTTGTCGAGACCAAATTCTTTGGTCAAACGAATGCCCTCCGGAATGGTCTCATCCATCAGCTTTTTGAGAGACGAAGCGTCAATGTCAGAAAGCATTTCGGTAGTTTGATTCTCATCCGGACCGATATGACGATGTAAAAAACGTTCTTTATCAAAGTTGATGCTCATGTAACTTAAGCCTTTATGTAGATTGTAAAATAGTGACCCAAAACAAATTTGGGGATAAAAAAATTTTATAGAGGCTGTTTCTATATCCTGAAATTAAATGGCAGAAATTACAAAAAAAGTTGCATAGTTAACACATATAACCTCCAATTAGCTGCACCGCACTCCAGTTTAGTAAACCTTTTATATAACCCCATTAAAACTCTTCCCCTAAACTAAACATCCTGTAACATCTTTTGGATTTTGAATAAACGGCCCCACTTCCTCTTTATATTTACTGTAGCAGAAAAATAGTGCGCCACAACCAATACCCTCCCCTTAAAACTACTTTGGCATTCGAGCAGAGTAATGCATAAGCCCCGGATATAGAACGTTTATTTTAGCCTTAGCTAATTTATAGTTTTTATTTACTTTATAAATTTATTTTCTTGTGTCTTAATAAATTAGAAATAAGAACTTAACTATGGAATCTTGGTTTTTAAATGATTGGTTTATTTCGCTCAGTCCCATTTACCAAAGTTTGTTCGGCGGACTTTTTACCTGGGGATTAACCGCACTGGGCGCAGCTATTGTCTTTTTTACACGCAATGTAAACCAAAAGGTGCTGGATGCCATGCTCGGCTTTGCCGCCGGGGTAATGATTGCTGCTAGTTTTTGGTCGCTGCTTGCCCCCGCTATAGATATGGCCACTGCACAGGGGATAACCGCTTGGTTACCGGCTGTTACAGGATTTCTGATGGGCGGCCTTTTTATTCGAATTTGTGATGCATATCTACCTCATTTACACCTCGGATTTCCTATGGAAGAAGCAGAAGGAATACCAACCTCTTGGAGACGCGCCACTCTTTTAGTCTTGGCTATTACCCTGCACAACATTCCCGAAGGATTAGCTATTGGCGTTCTCTTCGGAGCGGCAGCTTCGGGTATTGAAGCGGCTGGTGGAGCTACCGTAGCAAGTGCCGTTGTACTGGCTATTGGTATTGGCATTCAAAATTTCCCCGAAGGTACAGCCGTCTCGGTCCCCCTTCGGCGCGAAGGAGTTTCAGTAGGTAAAAGTTTTTGGTATGGACAACTCTCAGGCGTAGTAGAACCAATATCTGCAGTCTTTGGGGCAGCAGCAGTATTGCTCGTACAACCCATTCTACCCTATGCCCTGGCTTTTGCAGCAGGGGCTATGATTTATGTAGTCGTTGAAGAACTTATTCCCGAATCCCAGTTAAAAGGAAATACTGATATTGCTACACTGGGAACAATGCTTGGGTTTGCTATTATGATGCTTTTGGATGTAGCATTAGGATAAGTTCAAATTTGCTTTATTCCCCTGCTTGATATTTCTTGTGTCATGGTTATGAGCACCAAGAAATAACATGTACATATGAGCAGTTCTATTTCGGAAAAAAAGATACTCGTCGTCGAAGATGATATGATTATCGCACTGGCCCTAGCCCAATCCGTTAAACAATTGGGGCATGCGGTGGTTGATAAGGTAACTTCCGGTGAAGGTGCTATCAATGCAGCTTTAGAGCACAAGCCGGATCTTATTCTGATGGATATCAAACTTGAAAAAAGTATTGATGGTATTACGGCCATAAAAGAAATTAGAAAAGAGATGGAGGTAGATGTCATTTTTATCACCGGCAATTCCGACCGTCACAATTTAACACGGGCTGAGGACACAAATTTCATAGACTACCTCGTGAAACCCGTACAAAAAAATCATCTGCGACAATCCTTTTTAAAAGCGTTCTCAGAAACTGATTAAAATAATTTTTTTACCGCCCATAATTTGATTTATTGAATAGCGAACAGCAATCCAGCAATTTTTAAAGGGCATTTGGTATGGCTGCAACAAGGATTTCTTTTAAAGGGAAAGACAAGAAAAATTTTTCTCGTGAATTAAAAGAAAGAGTTGACAAGTACTTCGAAGAAAACAACCTATCTAAACATGCTAATACCCAGATGGTTGCCAAAACCATCATACTACTGACTCTCTATTTTGGCAGTTACACCCTTATTATGATGGAGAGTTTAAGTGTAGGAGGTATGGCTCTACTCTGCTTTTTGATGGGAATTGGCATGGCCGGTATTGGCTTTTCGGTATCTCATGATGCCTTACACGGTGCCTACTCCTCGAACAAATACGTCAATCAGTTTCTGGGATATACCTTTGACCTTATGGGAGCCAACAGTTATATCTGGAAAATAACCCACAACATCATCCACCATACCTATACCAACATCTATGAACATGATGAAGACCTGGAAGTCGCTGAATTTATTCGTCTTTCGCCCAATGCCGAACACAAAACTATTCACAGATTACAACATATATTGGCTTTTTTTGCTTACGGGTTTGCTACTCTCTTCTGGGCTTTCATTAAAGATTATAAATATTTCTTCCAGTCCAGCCTAGGACCTTACGAAGATAAAACTCATCCTGCCAAAGAATGGATTACCCTTGGCATTACCAAAATACTATACTACGGATATATGCTGGTTTTACCTTATATCCTACTCCCTATCACCTGGTGGCAATTAGCTATCGGCTTTTTGATTGTACATTTTACCGCCGGTATTATTTTGGGGGTCATCTTTCAGCTGGCACATGTTGTGGAAGAAACCGAACATCCCACCGAAAATGAGGAGGGTAACATCGAAAATGCCTGGATGATACACCAGATCGAAACAACCTCTGATTTTGCTCATGACAACGATTTGCTCTGCTGGTACATTGGTGGACTAAACTATCAAATTGAGCACCATCTGTTTCCTCAAATTTGCAGTGTCCACTATCCCGAAATAAGTGATATTGTACGAGATATGACCCAAAAATATGGGCTCCCGTATAATTATCACGAAACATTGGGTATCGCTATAAAATCACACTACAATACCTTAAAAGAGTTTGGCAAGCCTGCTAACGCTTAATCATTGCCGAAAGTTGCATTCTTGCCCTGCCATTACTATTTATTAACATTCCACAAACCAAAAATGGGAGGGTATTATGGAAATACACTTTCTAATGGCAGCAATCTCGGGCTTGGTGGGAGCAATTATTCTAACCCTGCTGATCTATTTACTGCCAATCTTTGATTATGACTTGGATATCCCCTACCTGATTGGATCTCGTTTTGTTGACATCCAAAATACAAAACTGGTTTATACAGTCGGAATCATTGCACACCTTCTTGTCGGGGCCGGATGGGGAATCCTGTATGTCATTTTATTAACAGCCATGGTGGTTACTCCCAATTGGCCCGCCGGTATTTTATGGGGTTTCGCACACGGTATTTTTGTGGGAGCCATGATGGGAATATTGGCAGACACACATCCAAATATAGGTAAAGGAAAGGCCATTGCTCATCCCGGCATCATGGGACGGCGATGGGGCGCTGCAATGCCGTATTTTATTTTAGGATTTCATATCATTTTCGGTGTTTGTGCTATGACTCTCTACCATTATCTGGTTCTGGGATAAATGGATAAGGTTCTACCTATTCTTCTAATCTATCCTTATGCACCTTTTGTATAGGAGTGCCATTCCATGCCGTCCATTCCTTAATATCGATTGCCTCCTCTTCGGTGAGTTCGCGCACCTTAAAGGAGCGCCCCTGATTACCGCTTGCCACATGTATGATAATATCTGCTAAATCCAGCCGAGACTGAAAGGGGTTTTGTTTAACCTGTGCAGATTGGATTCGGTATTTTTGAATTATAGCTGTTGTCTTGCTCAATAAACGGGCTGTCATCACCAGTGTGGAATCATCCGAACGCACCTCAGCATCCCGGTACTGCTGATATCCCAGCAATAACATTGGAATAAGAATAAACCATGAAAATACGCCATACGGAACCGCCCACCATATAAGTGCAATAAGAGGCAGTGATATCCAAACCATCTGTAGTAAATAACGCCGTAATCCCAGTCTGTTAATCTGCAGCCGGTGATTGGTTTCAACGTCATATTCGGGAATTACTTTTTCGATAAAGCTATTTAGCCTGTCTTTGCGAATCAGCGGAAACAGCGTATTCGAGTTCCCCTCATTTTCACCGTATCCCGCACTTTCAATAACAAGCGAAGCATAACCCAGCGGTTGGCGCAGCAGTCCCTCTTTGATTTGAACAGCTTGGATACGGTTAAAGGGGATAGTCAGTTGTTTGCGTTCAAATAATCCTTTGGTGATAAGAAGATCATCTTCCCGCACTTCTACAGAAAAATCATAATACTTAATCAACGTACTTAAGAAAGCAAATAGCCATGCTATTATAATTGCAACCAAAATACCGGAAACGATAAGCGAAGCAGAGGTAGAATGCGGCATATGCGTCTGTATAAACTGTATCATCCGCTCTTCCGAAACCACTTGGTCAAGTTGCGAAAAGGCACCCCCAACAATCGATAGTGCTACTCCCATCCGACCAGAGGTTGAAGCAGCAGTAAGCAAATCTTTGGTATCAAGAGTATATAGCTCTGACAGTGATTCCTGCTTGGATTCTGATTTAACCTCATCTCCATTTGAACGAAGTAGGTTTTTTAGTCGCTCAGCTTCTTCGCGACTCAGAGCATCGATCTTGGCTTGTTTAGAACCACTGCCAGCTGTCTTCACTTCTACAGCTACCAAACCAAATATGCGCTGTATTAGTCCCGCAGAAATATCAATTACCTGAATACGGTCGGCCGTTAAGTATATTTTTTTATGGACGAACACTCCCTGTTCTATTTTTAGCTCACCTTCATCTGCGCTAAAGGTAAAACGAAGCCAGGATATAATACCCCAAATCAACAGTATGATAAAAGCACCGAAAATCCAGTAAAGGGTAAAACTCCCTTCATTCCCGAGATTTCCTACAAAAAGCAAAATAAGGATAGTGAAGAAGTTAGCCCTGATAATCTCAAAGGAACGGGCTAGTGCTGCTACGGGATGTTGACGCTGCGTGTTAAACATCTTCTTTGGCAAGCCGGGCAAACCTGGAAATTTGATTACGCACTTGTTCAGCTGTTTCTTCGTCAAGTGCAGGAATACGATGTGTGGTGGCAGCAGTGGATATGGTTACATCTGCTAAACCATAATTTCTTAATATAGGTCCCTGTCGTGTATCAACGTGCTGCACGCGCTTAACCGGAACCAGCGTACGCGTGATAATAAAAATACCGTTCTGTAAATCGATTTCATGTTTGTCAACCTGGTAATACCAGTGCTGCCAGCGCACCTCCGGCAGATAGGTAATAAATAATCCTGCGATGACTACAATAAGAAAACCCAAAGTAGCAATCATCCAAATGGAAAAATTCCCCTCCCCCGGACTAACCACATTGTATATCCAAAATAAAAAGGGGATAAACCCTATAAGCAGGCAAAAAATGCATGTAGTGAGCCGCCATGCCTTAATTGCTGCCGACGATAACTTATTTTCTGGTTTAGAACGCATAAATTAATATCCTGCTGGTAGTTTAATCAAATGATGATGCTCCATCGACCTGTACCTGCTCTGCATTGGGAACGGTGTAAAGCAATCCGAAACCAATAACAAAAAGAGCGACAATTACAGTCATTCCTATTCGCTGGCTGCCCGACCAATAGGTAAGCCATCCCACAAGAAATGGTCCCATAAAAGCAGTAACCTTTCCAGAAAGAGCCATCAGTCCAAACATCTGATTTTCTAACCCCTCTGGAGAAACGCGAGCCATATACGTTCGGCTTGCAGCTTGTGCAGGGCCTACAAAAATACCCAACAACAGTCCAAAAACCCAAAACAGGTTCAAACTTGTAACAAGCAAAACGCCTGAGGTAGTCATAATAAGCCCCAGCAAAGAAATAAGCATTGTCGGTCGGCTGCCAATTTTGTCATCAAGCCAAGCGAAGATTGCTGCCCCTATTCCGGCAGTCAGATTCAATCCAATCCCAAAATAGAGTACTTCGGTAAAACTAAAATCAAATACTTCTTTGGCATAAATACCGCCATACGCAAATACTGTCGCTAAAGCATCAACAAAAACCATGCGGGCAATTAAAAAACGAACAATATGTTTATACTCACGTACATTTTTTATAGATGTTTTAAGTTGCTGCCAACCAGATTTTGCTGCTTCCAATAAACTTATATTCTGTCTCGGCCGATCAGAAGTTTTCACAAACATAGGAACAGAAAAAACAGCATACCATATTGCTACCAATATGAAAGTAGCCCTTATGTGTTCCGATGATGCTTTTGAAAGCCCCAATGGAGGCTCTTCCACATTTACAAATATAAATAGCGCTACAATCAGACAGGCCAAACCGCCGGCATAACCCAGCCCCCATGACCAACCCGACCAACGCCCTATTCGCTGCTTTGATGCAAGGTCGGGCAGCATAGCATTATAAAAGATGATGGCAAATTCAGCCCCTATTGTCCCAAAGAATACAAGCACCATGGCTAGTACAATATAATCCTGTGAAGGCTCTACAAACCAGAGAGCTGCTGTAGCCCCTATGGATACCAATGAAAACCATCCAATCCAGGGCTTTCTTCGGCCAAGTTGATCGGCAATAGCACCAACAAACGGAGCTGTCAAAGCAATGACCAACCCTGATGCAGCTACAATATTTCCCCAAAGCGTACTACCAAGCGTCTTATCCTGAACAACAGATTCAGAAAAGTACGCTGCAAAAACAAAAGTCAGGATAACCGCAAAAAAAGCACTGTTGGCCCAGTCGTATAGTGCCCAGGAAAACAGCGAAATAAAAGACTCAGATTTGTTATTTTTACTCTTACTCATCATAAAATTATATACAAAATTCATCGTTAGTATGAATGGAATATTTTGAAAATGCAATCTGTTATTTTGGTCCACCGGCAAAGCAAACTATACCCACGCTATGAGCACTGATAAACAAAATTTGATTTATATTTACGATACCGATCGTCAAAAAATCATTATGATTAACGGTGAAACCGGTGAACAAGTAGACACCAAAGATGACCGGGTTACGGCGCTGATCAAACATCTTAATAGCGATAATCGCTCTATCCTTTTGCGAAAATTTGCCGTTTGGTGTGTACAACAAATCAATGATGATCTAAAACCTATTCAGAAAAAAATTCTTGAACTGGCCGAAAAAGCAATTCAACAACAAGCTACTGAAAAAGAATTACGTGAGCTCTATGAAGAAACTGAAGGGACAGCTATTGCAACTGATACAGTAGGATTACGCCAGGGAGAAGAAAGTGCTCCAGCTTATCTTGCAGCTCGGGAATGTATTAATCCTGATGTATTGGAGGGTGCTATTCAAGCGGCACGTTTCCACCGTGTTTGGGCCGAAATAATGCACAAAAATGACAAAGAGCCCGTTCTTAAAGAAGTGAAAGCCAACGCAACTAAAGATATAGTGCACAAAGTAGAACAACAGCAAACCGACTATTTACTTGATTTAATGAACAAATAGTTTTTTGCTCTATTTAAGAGTAAGTTTTTACTTTTTAGAAACATTTTCAGTGAAATGATAATTAATTTCGCAGCCCCGCCTGTCCAAACCACTTACCTGGCAGAACCAACGCTCCCAAAAACCAAAACATATTACACTACTCTAAAATACGTGGTCGGAAGCCACTAATATCTTTCCTGTACGTTCGAAAAGTAATACCCTATTATACTAACGAACAACAAATCTACCGTTAGGAAGAATTACAAAAAAAGAAGATAATACCGAGAAAAATGAACGCTTAGAACTTATATTTGGGTTTACTCAATAAGCATAACTTAAAGTTATACACATATTTTGGCTGATAAAAAATTTTGCTTGGTTACTGGTGCTACAGGGTATATCGGCGGTCGACTAGTACCCCGTCTTTTAGAGGAAGGGCATCGGGTTCGTGTGCTTTCAAGAAATATTGATCGGCTGGATGGACGCCCCTGGGCTGAGAAAGTAGATCTGGTTGAAGCAGACGTTCTAGAACCTGCGACTCTCGAAAATGCCTTCGAAAAAATTGATGTCGCCTATTACCTAATACACAGCATGAGTGGTAATGAAAATGCTGACTTTCATAAAAGAGATATGCGGGCAGCAACAAATTTTGGAGATGCTGCTAACAAGCATAATATCGGCCGTATTATTTACCTGGGAGGCTTAGGTGACGACAATGATCAACTATCCAAACATTTATCTTCACGTCAGCAGACAGGTAAAGTGCTTCGTAAATCCGGCATTCCTGTTACCGAATTTCGGGCAGCCATCGTTGTTGGCTCTGGCAGCAAATCGTTTGAAATGATTCGTTATCTGACCGACCGTCTCCCTGCAATGATTTGCCCAAGCTGGGTCTATAGCAAAGTTCAGCCTATTGCAATCCGAAATGTACTGCAATACTTAACAGCAGCAATCAATAATGAAAAATCCAAAGGAGCGATTATAGAAATTGGTGGCAGCAGCGTTATCACATATGCTCAAATGATGCAGATTTATGCTGATATCAATGGGCTCAAACGCCTACTTATTCCCGTGCCCGTACTTTCTCCCGGGCTCTCTTCTCACTGGGTACATTGGATGACGCCCCTTCCTGCTTCTCTGGCAAGACCATTAATTGAGGGATTAAAAAATGATGTTGTCGTTAAAGATCAACGAGCCCATGAAATATTTCCTGATATAGAACCCCTTAGTTATGCTAAAGCTGTAAAGTTAGCAATCACACGCCTTACTACCACGGAAGACGAAATTGAAACCACCTGGAATGATGCCCTTCTTAGTAGCAAGGGTGATGAGCAGCCCGTAACGCTGAAATCCAAGCAAGGCCTTAATATTGAACGCCGTATCCGTACAGTTGATGCTACACCACAACAAGTATTTGATACATTTACGGGCCTAGGCGGTAAAACAGGCTGGCTTGCCTTCAACTGGGCTTGGAAACTACGTGGAATTATCGATCGATTAGTGGGAGGCGTCGGGTTTCGACGCGGGCGGCGTGATGCCAATGAATTACGTGTCGGTGATGCTCTCGATTTTTGGAGAGTTGAAGCGGTTAAAGAAGAAGAACTTTTACGCTTACGCGCCGAAATGAAAGTGCCGGGTAAAGCATGGCTCGAATTTCAATCTATAGAATTAAAAGATGGCAAAACAAAACTCGTACAAACTGCTTACTTTGCCCCAAAAGGTTTGCTGGGGTTGCTATATTGGTATTCGTTATATCCTTTTCATGCCATCATATTTTCGACAATGATTAACTCTATAGCAGAACACGCAGAGTTAAAATAGATATAAATTATTGGTAAACCTGTCCGTGATTTGTAGCTTAACTATTATACATGCTGTATTATAAAACATATCATAAAGATGAAGATGCCGACTGGGTGGTATTTGTCCATGGTGCGGGTGGCAGCTCTTCTATCTGGTTCAAGCAACTTAAGGCCTACAAAAAAGATTTTAATGTGTTATTGGTAGATTTGCGCGGACACGGCAAATCAAAAGGAATGCTGCAACAGTATTATGAGGATGAATATTCCTTTAAGCTGGCCAGCCAGGATATTATTGATGTTCTGGACGATGCAGGCATCGAAAAAGCACATTTCGTTGGGGTATCCCTGGGAACAATCATCATTCGTACGATCGGTGAGATGCAACCCGAGCGTGTGCAGTCACTGGTGATGTGTGGAGCTATAATGCGACTTAATATACGTTCCCGGTTTTTAGTTTCACTCGGGCACTTATTCAAAAAGGTTGTGCCATTTATGTGGCTGTATAAACTTTTTGCGTGGATTGTCTTACCCCGAAAACATCATTCTGAATCTCGAAATCTATTTATTCGCGAGGCCAAAAAACTATATAAAAAAGAGTTTATAAAATGGTTCAATCTTACGCACAAAGTTAATCCCCTGCTAAAGTATTTCCGCGAAAAAGAACTCAAGATTCCCACACTATACGTGATGGGCAGTGAAGATTATCTTTTTCTTCCCCCTGTCCAAAAGATGGTTCAAAATCATACTAATTCCATTCTTAAAGAAGTGGAAAAATGTGGTCATGTAGTCAATGTAGAGAAACCTGATGTCTTCAATCGCGTATCGCTTAACTTCTTGAAGAATGGCTAAGGTAACAGATAGGAAAGTACTGATTCCCAGTCTTTGTACGGTTCACTGCCAAATTGAATATGCTCTCCTTTAAATTCCGCAGCGCCATTAGCCGCACGATCATCGATAAGATAATCACCGTGGGTTAAATTTTTGTGATGCGTTAAGGTTAACCGTTTGTGACCAACCTCTGGTAAATGTTTTTGGACCCACAATAATTTATCCGTCCACGCAGATGGATTTCCCCACGGAGCTGTGGACAAAATATAGGTATCATAGTGGTGACTCAGCTCTCGAAATCCATTAATAGCTCCGTCAACGGGGGGCAAATCACTAAAAAAACCGGAAATTTCATCAAGCTCTCCTTCATACTCTTTCTTTATCTCCTCTGAAAGCTGTTCCACGCCCCATGGGAAATCAACTAATACATTATCCATATCAACATGTACAATCTGCATAAAAATATATGCTCCTATTTAAAATTAGAATTAAGGTACCAATATAACCTTACCGATATTTTTGCGCTGCTCAATATATCGATGGGCATTACCCACATTTTCAAACTCAAATACCTTATCCACCCGTGGATTAACCCAACCATCTTCAACCCCCTCAAGCAATGTATCTATCCATAATTCTGCCTTTTGTGATTCGTGCCACAGGTGACCAAGATTAACGCCGAATACACCTTTATTTTTATTGAGCAATGGCAACGGGTGGTAAAATGGCATCTGCAACAATGTCTTAAACATATTCCACATTCCCTTTACTCCACCTTGCGTACCTTCACTGGCAGAGGAAATTCCGAACATGCCTAGCCTCCCGGTTGAACGCAGTGCTTTATAGCTTCGCTTCCATTCTTTGCCGCCCAGCGGATCCGTAATAAGCTCCACGCCCTTGTCGTCGGTAAGCTCCATCAGTACATCATACCAGTCATTATTACGATAATCGATAGCATAATCGAGTCCGCGTTTATCTAAAAAATCATGCTTCCGCTGACTGGCCGTGCCATATGTAGTGGCTCCAATATGCTGGGCTATATCCAGAGCAGCAACGCCTACGCCCCCACCTACATTGTGAATCAGGATTGATTCATTGGGCTGCAGCGATCCCATTACCACAATCAATATATAGGCAGTAAGGTAATTTACGGGAATAGCTGCAGCCTCTTCGAAGGACAATTGCTGCGGCTTTTCAAAAACTTGATGAGGTTGTACTGCTACTTGTTCAGCCTGTCCTTTAAACCGGGTTGTTGCAATAACGTTCTTACCGATCCATTGGTCATTTATACTGTCACCAACTTCCGACACAATACCGGACACTTCATATCCCATCACACATGGTTTGTCGGGTCCGTCCGGGTACTGACCTTTACGAGCCAAGATATCAGCAAAATTAATGCCCGATGCTTTTACATCAACAACCAGCTCTTTGGGTTTGGGAACTAAATCAGGTACTTCTTGCAGCTTAAGTATATCGTATCCGCCATTGGCTGTATTAACAATTTGTCTCATTACGATTAATTATATATCGGGATTACAGTTACAAGTATAGTAAACTAAATTTGGCCGATCGGCATTTCTATCAATAAATCTAATATATGAATATATTTAGAAGAAGTTAGTTCATGCATATTGCAAGCAGTTTCATATCTTTAGCAGACATAATTTTAGTCATTAAATTGATAATTGTTTAGCCTGAATGGCAGCATCTTCTCCCTTCGAACAAAACTCTACATCAAAGAATATATTACTCATTGCGGGCATCGTTCTTATTGCCCTCAACCTTCGTCCGGCGTTGGCAGGCGTGGGGCCACTTATTGGCGCTATCCGTGATTCAACCGGCCTCTCCAATACCATGCTGGGCCTGCTTACCACTATTCCCTTACTAGCTTTTGGGGTTCTTTCTACCCTTACCTCCCTATTTTCGCGCCGTTTAGGCATTGAAGGCACATTAGCCCTGGCCATGGGATTACTTTCGGGTGGAATTCTACTTCGCGTGATCCCGGCAAACTGGGCACTGTTCACCGGAACTATACTATTGGGTATTGGTATTGCTTTTGGCAATGTATTGCTCCCAAGCTTAGTAAAACGTGACTTCCCAAACCGCTCAGGAATTATGACAAGCGTTTATTCCAGTATGCTTGGGCTGGGTGCAACACTGGCCGCGGGCATTAGCGTACCCTTAGCACAAAATATTGGCTGGGGATGGCGATGGTCACTCGGTGCTTGGGCCGTAATTTCAATTTTAGCACTGATTGTTTGGATTCCACAACTCAAAAATTTGACCTTACCCAAATATGAACGGAGTTTTGCTAATTCTCTAAAAGACCTTGGAGGCTCCAAAACCGCCTGGCAAGTTGCTTTTTTTATGGGATTACAATCACTCGCCTTTTACGTAATACTAGCATGGCTGCCCGAAATTCTACAAGATCGTGGACTATCTGCCAGCAAAGCCGGATGGATGCTTTCTCTTTCACAGGGGATGGGTGTAGTGGGTACTATTTTAATTCCGGTATGGGCCGAAAATATCGAAGATCAACGTGGCCTTGTCTGGCTGTTGGTAGTCTTTGAGACCGTCAGCTTGATTGGGCTTATGCTTCCCAGTGGATTTTTGGTAAGCCTTTGGAGCTCCCTGATTGGCCTCGCATTAGGAGGAAGTTTTGGATTAGCGCTTCTATTTATTGTTATGCGATCGCCTGATCCAGAAACGGCTACCGAACTTTCAGGGATGGCCCAATCTATTGGCTATTTGCTTGCTGCCTTAGGCCCTACCCTTTTTGGGGGGATTCACGATATCACGCAGGCGTGGGTTGTACCTCTTCTTTTCTTAATTATTGTTGTTGGCCTTAAACTTATTTTCGGCTTGGGTGCCGCACATCCAAAAGTAGTTTCATAATTAGAAAGTACTATTTAAGAACTGTTAATACGAGGGTAAGGAAGGGAATGTAAATTTTTCACCCCTCTCATCTCTTTTAAAACCGTATTTAATTCTCTCTCTTTATAGATTATTAAATTTTGATAAGCCCCTTACTCAACAGTGTATTTATTCCCTATCTTACTAAAAATAATAGTAGGGGTTCAGTATGGGACAACAACAACTTCTTATAACAATTTTAGTTACTATCATTATAGGCATCGCAATTGTGGTAGCAATTAACACCATGCAAAAAGCAGGTAAGGATGCCCAAAGATCTGCAATGCGACAAGATATTTTGATGGTCATAACAGACGCCAGACAATATTATCAAAAGCCAACAGCGTTAGGCGGAGGCGATAAATCTTTTGATAATATCTCAAAGGATAATATTCTTTCAATTGATCCAAATAATGAAAATGGCTCATATAGCATTTCAGGATCGGGCAACTCAGTAACGGTAACTGGTACTGGTTCTAATGGTGACATAACTTTATCTGCTACAGCTACCAAAACAAATGATGGGATGGATATCAGTTGGTCAGACTCTAATTAACTAAAGAGCTTGACCCACGAAGCCTATCAAGCCCGAGCACCATTAAAACCCCAATTAGCATCCCTCCTATACCCGACCAAAAATGAGAAGTACCGGCATCTTGCCTCGTTATATATGGCACAAACGGACTGCTAGCAATAAGCTTTTGTTTGACTGTAAGTACTTCTACTTTTTGAGATGACTGTGAAGATGAATCAGTCGAAATAATTTTGCCAAGCTTAGTAAATTCCGGCTGTTTTTTATTGATAGGATTGGAGCGAAGTTTTTGGGCCTGCGGACTGTAATATTCAACAATACTTCTGTTTGATACAATCTCTTTGTAGCTGCGATCCTGATAGGGCCAAATCACATAAAGGGAACCAATTAAAAAACCGATCAAAACAGCGAGTGTTTTAGCCTCATAACGGTTCAACAACCAAGATAATATTCTTGAAAATATTGCCAATCCACATATAGCGCCAAACACAAAAGGTAATAATGCCCACAAACCCGCTCCCATTTCGGGCGTCCCAACCTTTCCTACCTCACTCAGGATATAATCATATTTTCGGAGGATAAGTAAAATATATGATCCCGAAATGCCTGGCAAAACCATGGCACAAATGGCAACAGATCCACTTAAGAAAACAAAAAGCGGCGATTCGGGAGTACTGGTCGGTACCAATGTAACTACCCAAAACCCTATTCCAGCACCCAATACAATCATCAGTCCGTATATCCACCCAAAACCATCAATGGCTTTAACCAAAATCACTATGGATCCTACGATTAATCCAAAGAACAGTCCATATATCAACTCCGGGTCAGTGAACATATAAACCTGCAAAGGAACAACTTTCGTAAAGAACAATACAGCTCCGATCATTCCGCAAAAAAGTACCAGCAGGAAACGCCAATCCACTTCGCGGAGTGCCGACTTAAATCTGAGTGTTAGCAGTCGCTTAAAAAATGTAGTGTCAAAACTTTTAATAGCATTAATAAGACGGGTATAAATCCCCACAATCAGTGCCATCGTGCCCCCGCTTACGCCGGGTACAATATCGGCCGACCCCATTAAAAACCCTTTCAAAAATAAGAATGGAGACTCTTTCCAGAATAAAGAGTTAGACTTTGAATCAGATTGCTCGGTTTTGGGCAAAAGAATGAAAAGTTAATAATTAGGAATTAGCATAAGCAAAAAGATATAGTAAGGAATGCAATTCTTCATTCCCAATCACTCCTTCCAACCCTTTTTGCCAATTAGAGGCACAAATTTAAAATTACTAAAGCGCTCTTCTTCAAATTCATTTTCTCGAATCTTGGTTATACGCACCATTTCCTGACGATTGTCATCCCCGACGGGAACAACCAGCCGACCGTTGATATTTAACTGTTCCACCAAATCTTCGGGTATCGACGGCGCCCCCGCCGTAACCACAATAGCATCATAAGGAGCATAGGCTGACCATCCCAACGTGCCATCTCCCAGCTTAAACCGGACCGAATAGCCCAACTCTCCAAGAATGGATCGTGCTCTTTCATACAGTTTTTTGTGGCGCTCAATGGTATAAACTTCGGCTCCCAGTTCACATAATACAGCAGCCTGATAGCCCGAGCCAGTACCAATTTCGAGTACTTTTTCGCCGGGCATTAGTTGCAATAACTCTGTTTGACTAGCCACTGTAAACGGCTGCGATATGGTTTGCTCTTTACCAATGGGCAAAGCCGTATCTTTATAGGCTCTGTCGCGCAAAGCGGTATCTAAAAACATATGGCGGGGTACCATATTCAATGCTTCCAGCACAGCTTCATCTTGAATACCCTTCTTGGCTAGTTTTTCAACCAGCTGTCTGCGGCGCCGCTTATATTTTGGATTGTTAGCTCCTGAACCCCAATTCAACATGCCAAATAAAAATTATGGAAATGAGTAAACACTATAACATAAAAAACTTGCAGCAATAAAATCGATTTTAATTGTACTATCAATTGTCAGACATCTATATTTAAAAATAAAATTCTATTACTCGAGGCTATGTTATTATGAAAACATTTTTAAAAATTGTTGGTGCTATTTTAGCCCTCTTCATCGTCGTCATCATTGGACTCAACATCTATTTCACCAATGAGCGGCTGCAATCAACTATCATGCCTTATGTGAATGATGCAGTAGGACGAACGGTAGAAGTTGAATCAATGTCGCTTACTATATTTAGCACCTTCCCACAACCAGGTCTAAGTATCGAAAAAATGAGTATCCCCGGCGAAACACAGCAAGACACCCTTCTTGCACTCGATGAACTGGTTGCCTCTGTTGAACTATTTTCTTTGATGGGGGACCAGATTGAAGTTTCCCAGATTAGCTTGCGAAACCCCCAATTTACTTACGTTGTTCATTCAGACGGATCTACCAACATTGATTTCTTGATGACCAGCGAAGCGACCGCCACAGATACCTCGGCTGCGGATACAACAGCCTCTGCTGGTTTTGCTGTAAACATTCCCTCATTCCAAATTTCTGGCGGCGATTTTGGATATACCGATTCAACCGCTAACACTACGGCCCAACTTAACAGCCTAGATGCCAACATTGCCCTCCGTTATGCTGACCTTATTGAAAGCACTATCGACCTGCAGGTTGGGGGGATATCGGCTAAGGTTGAAGACACTAATTACTTAAACGGGCTTGCGCTGGACCTCAACCAGCAATCGACCATCGATATGAAAAACGAAAACCTGATGCTGGATAAGGGAACGCTTTCTATTCGCGGGCTTGCGCTCAATCTTTCGGGTACCATATCCGACTGGAGCAAATCCCTGAATGCCGACCTTGCGTTTAACTCTTCATCAGACGACTTCGGCGAACTACTTCGGCTGGTCCCAAAATCATACGAAGAGTACATTCAGGGACTTAAAACTGAAGGATCCTTAGCCATTGACGGAACACTCAAAGGTCCATTAGCCGGTGACAAACTACCCCGCTTTGATGTATCCACAAAAGTACAAGACGGCTATCTCAAAAATCCCGATTTACCAAAACCAATAGAAAACATTCAGCTTGATGCCTCGGCCTCAAACGATCTAGTTACCATTTCTAAACTTAATGCCGAAGCCGGAGAAAATACGCTCTCTGCCAGCGGTGAACTGCAAAATCCCCTGGAAAGCAGCGGTAATTTTTCCCTGGATATTGATTCCGACGTTAACTTAAGCACCATCAACAATTTTTACGATATCTCACAATTTGATATCGAGCAGCTGGACGGTCAGCTTTCGGTCAATGGTACAGCCAACGGCAACACCAGCAATCCCGAAGAAGCTAACTTTGATGCCGCTATCTCACTTAGTAACGGCGGGCTGACTTACGCTGATGTCAACAAACCAATTGAAAACATTACCATTGATGCCCAGGCCAGTCAATCTAAGATCGACATTAACAAATTAGCCATGGAAGCGGCTAGCAACACTATCTCCATACAGGGCGACATCAATCAGCCGTTAAAAGAAGAACAACGAAGCATAGACCTGACTGCTAACCTCCAATTTGATCTAGGAACCGTAAAAGACTTTTATCCCATTAGTGAAGATACTATGCGACTGGATGGCATGTTTACAGCCAATGCCACACTCAAAGGTAAGGCTACGCAGATCGAAAATGCCGTGCAAAGCGGTTCCATATCACTAACAAATGGATTTATTGAACATAAAACACTCGCGAAACCACTGCAGGACATTACACTGCAGTCGGATTTAAGCGGTTCAACTATTAGCATTTCTAAGGCTAGTTTCCGCACAGGCAATAACGGAATGTCGGCTTCGGGAACAATTTCAAATTATTTAAGCGATAACAAAACCGTGGACCTTAGGCTTGAAGGGCAAGCTGACCTATCACAAATTACCGAATATTATGATTTGAATCCGACGATTACCAAACTAACCGGCAATGCTGACCTTAACTTGCGTGCTTCCGGTGCGCCGGGAGATCCCGCTAATATGCAATTCAATGGCAAATTAACTGCAAACGGTATCAACATGCAAGGAGAGGCATTAACACAGCCGGTCAAGAATCTTAATGGCAAGCTTACCCTTTCTCCTGCTAAGGTAAGCCTTGATGCCCTCAACTTTAATCTAGGCTCTTCGGACATTTCGCTTAATGGTTCGCTTAATGACTACATGGCCTATTTGAAGGCAGAGAAAGATCGGGATACAACACCACATCTTACCGGATCATATAAAAGTAAACTACTGAATGTAGATGAACTTATTAACTGGGAAGATACCACTACCACTTCTAACGAACCAGTACCTATACATCTGCCTGATTTAACTAGCTCCGTTACGGCCGAAATTTCTAAGCTGGTCATTACAGAAGTTACCATGAAGAATCTCGAAGCCAAGGCCAGCACCACCCCAAAACAGATTAAGCTAAACAGTGCCAGCGTTCAACTTTTTGGCGGACAGGCAAATGGTTCGCTGATATGGAATATTCCCCAACCTGACCGCACAAACTTATCTTTCAATGGCTCGCTGGATGGCATGCAGGTCAACACTTTTTTTGAGGAATACCAAGTACTGGGCGAAAACAGTAAATTCCATGAATATGTCAGCGGCAATTTTTCGGCTAATGTAAACTACGCTACTGAGCTTGATGATATGCTGCTGCCTGTGATGAAAACATCAACTATGGACGGTGATATGAGTATGGCTAATGCCCGGCTGCAGGAACATCCGCTACAAAATAAATTAGCGGTACTCTTTAATTCGAATGAACTTAAAAATGTAGAACTTGATGATTTTAAAAGTACTTATACACTAAAAGACAATATCTTTACCATTAAGAACCTGCGGCTCACCAGTGGTGATATTGGCATGCAAATGGACGGCACTCAACATATGGTTACCGGTAAAATTGACTATCACATGAAAGCTTACCTCCCCGGGCGATTTCAGAGTGCTATCGGATCAGTAATTAGCGATCGGGCAGCAAAAGCATTAAAGCAAGAAGATGGCACCATTATGGTTCCCTTGCGAGTAACCGGCACGCAGGATAACCCCAAAATTCGTCCCGACCAAGAGGCCATAAAACCTATCATCAAAGAATTCCTGAAAGACAAGGCAGGCAACACTCTCAAAAAATTATTTGACGGCTGATATTTTAATACCCCATCCCTGTCCTGCGGAATAGAACTCAATTCCACAGGGTATATACCTTCTTTGGAAAGGAGAGATTGTAAAGAATAACGTAACACTTAAAAAACGTAACATTCGGGGAGCGGCTACTAAACCAATTCTATCTCAACCCGGAGACGATTACAAGTTTAAAATTTGTCCTCATTTCTATACCTGTAACGACTTCTTCGTCTCAGCCTATACCTCCTTTAATATTTATATCTAATCACAAAATGAAGATTGTCAACTATTCGATCTAAACTTTATCTTAGAGTTCAATAAATTTTGTGCGTTAACAAGAGTCATCCCACTCCATGAATAACCTGCATATTTACAATACGCTTAGTCGCAGTAAAGAAAAGTTCGAACCTATTAATGAAGGATTCGTCGGCATCTATGTATGCGGCCCTACCGTTTATGGGGATCCCCATCTGGGCCATGCCAAAAGCTATGTCTCTTTTGATGTCGTGGTGCGTTATCTCCGCTATCTGGGATACAAAGTTCGCTATGTGCAAAATATTACCGATGTAGGTCATCTTACTGATGACGCCGATCAGGGAGAAGACAAGCTCGAAAAACAGGCTGCCATCGAAAAACTCGAACCCATGGAAATTGCCGAGAAATATACGTACAACTATTTTCGCGATATGGATAAGCTAGGCGTGCAGCGTCCCGATATTTCTCCTCGTGCAACAGGCCACATCATCGAACAAATTAAGATGGTAGAGAAATTACTCGAAAATGGACATGCCTATGAAACTGAAGACAATGTGTATTTTGATGTTTCTTCGGATGAGAGCTACGGCAAGCTAAGCGGCCGTGACATTGAAGATCAGGAAAGTGGCTCGCGTATAGATACTGCCAGCGACAAAAAAGCACCCGAAGATTTTGCACTATGGAAAAAAGCCGGCGACGGACACATTATGAAATGGCCTTCTCCCTGGGGAGAGGGTTATCCTGGCTGGCATGTCGAATGCTCAGCCATGTCCACAAAATATCTGGGCGAACATTTTGATATCCATGGCGGTGGCATGGATAACCAGTTCCCTCATCACGAATGCGAAATTGCCCAAAGTGAAGGTGCTTTTGACCAACCGTTTGCCAACTACTGGATGCACAATAATATGGTAACACTGGAAGGCCAAAAGATGGGAAAATCACTGGGCAATGCGATTTCGCTGGATCAGTTTTTCTCCGGTGATCACGAACTGCTAACCCGCGCTTGGGATCCGCAGATTATTCGCTTTTTTCTATTGCAAAGCCATTATCGAAGTACCACTGACTTTTCTGAAGATGCGCTTTCCGGTGCCGAAAATGGACTCCAGAGCCTACAAGATATGGTTAAAACAATTGACCGCATTGATCCCGATGAGGCAGGTAATGAAACCTATGAGCTTGAGAAACTACGTACCACGCTGGAAAGCAAACTCAATGACGATTTTAATACTGCCCAGGCCATCGCCATTCTGTTTGAAGAACTTAAGGCTATCCGGAAAAAAATTAGCGAGGGTGATGTTCCGGCGAATATTAGCGAGATTAACGAATTTCTACATAACTTTGTGGATGGCGTACTGGGACTTTGGCCGAAACAGGAGCACACTACATCTCAAAATGACAAGACGGAACAACTTATCGAGCTGCTTATTGATTTCCGGAATGAAGCGCGTCATAATAAAAACTTTGAACTCTCAGATGCTATCCGCGATCGCCTGCAAGAAATGGACATTAAATTGATGGATGGCCCCGAAGGAACAGAATATAAAATTGATAATGCGTAACGAGTAATAAGTAAACCCCTGTTCCTTATTACTCATGACTAAAAATGAATATATGCAACAATCTGATTATCTAGTTTGGAACATTGATCCGGTAGCCCTCGATTTTGGTACCATAAACCTGCCATTCTCTATTTCTATCTTGGGTATTTTGGCAGCCCTTGTATTCATCTACCTGGGATATCAAAAGATTAAACCTGAGAACACAAGACAAGATGAAGAAGCTGAACCCCCGCCCCTGAAATTTTGGGGGCTCGTGCTCGGTTCTTTTGTACTTGGACAACTCCTATTTTTGATTCTCCCGTCACCCACTATTAGTGAACTTGGTCCCATTCAGTTACGGTGGTACAGCCTGCTTTTTGCATCCTCATTTTTAGTGGGATTTTGGCTGACTCGTAAAATGTTTATCCACGCTGATCGTGATCCTCTAGAGGTTGATCAGCTTTTCTTCTATGTCATTATTGCTACTGTTCTGGGAGCACGGCTGGGACACGTACTTTTTTACGATCCTTCTTTTTATCTACGTCATCCCTCCGAAATATTGGCCGTATGGCATGGTGGATTAGCTAGTCACGGTGCAGCTGTAGGTATCTTAACTGCACTATACTTTTTTGTCCGTGATAAAAGAAATATGAGTTTTTTGTGGGTTACCGATCGGGTAGTCGTTGTCGTTGCCATCGCTGGAGCCTTTATCCGAACGGGCAATTTCTTTAACTCCGAAATTATAGGCGAACCCACCGAAATGGCCTGGGGAGTTATTTTTACGCGGCTCGATATGATTCCCCGCCATCCTACCATGCTATACGAGGCGATCCTCTGTATTGGCGTCTTTGCGATTCTCTGGAAGATCTATAAAAACTATGACAATGATCCCCCAGAAGGCTCTTTATTTGGCCTTTTCCTCGCTATCCTTTTTAGCGGTCGCTTTTTGCTGGAATTTACGAAGATGGAGCAGGCTGCCTTTGCCGCTGACTGGATTTTCAATATGGGGCAATGGCTGAGTATACCACTGATCGCCGTCGGCATCTGGCTGGTCACAAAAAAAGTAGATTGGCAACAGTCTCCTGAAATTGAATCTTGACAACAAATTTAGCAGGTTCTCATTTTTTCTGCTATAGAAGAAAATAACTTTCTTTTATTTATCATAAGGAAATTAAATAAACCATCCTTATGCTCCTACTTGATAAAGAGGGAGTGTTCTGCGAATTCCAAAACTGAAACAAGCTTCTAAATTCTCTCCTTCCAAGGAAACTCACTGAAATAATTAGAAAATTCATTAACCGCCTATGCAATCATTAGATCCTGAAATTAAAGAAAAAATAAAGCAGTGGCTCAACGGTAGCTACGATAAAGAAACCAAAGATGCCATCCGTCAAAAGCTGGATCAGGAAAAATATGATGAACTGACCGATGCTTTTTATAAAGATTTGGAATTTGGTACCGGGGGACTCCGCGGGATTATGGGTGTGGGATCGAATCGCGTCAACAAATATACCTTTGGTATAGCCACACAGGGGTTTGCTAACTATCTGAACAAGGAGTATCCCGATGAGAAAATTAGTGTAGCTATTGCACACGACTGCCGCAATAATTCCGAATCTCTTGCTCGTGTAGTGGCAGATATTTTTTCTGCTAACGGTATTTACGTGTATCTGTTTGATGGGCTGCGTCCCACTCCAGAACTGTCTTTTGCCATTCGCGAACTCGACTGTCAGGGTGGTGTAGTACTAACGGCTTCTCACAATCCCAAAGAATACAACGGCTATAAAGCATACGGCTCCGACGGTGGTCAGCTGGTTGCACCACAGGATCAAGCCGTGATGGAAGAAGTGCAAAAAATTACAAGCATTGATGAGGTAAACTTCCAAGCTGATGAAAGTAACATCGAGATGATTGGCGAAACTATTGACAAGAAATATCTCGATGCCATTGCCGACCTATCTGTTTCTGAGGATGCCATTGCCCGGCAAAAAGATTTGTCCATTGTATTTTCCCCCATCCACGGTACCTCCGGAGTAATGGTCCCCCCGGCACTGAAGCGATACGGGTTTGAAAATGTACACTTGGTAAAAGAACAAATGAGCTTCGACGGTAACTTTCCCACCGTAGAGTATCCCAACCCCGAGGAAAAAGAAGCACTATCGATGGCACTCGAGAAAGCCAAAGCCATCGACGCCGAGCTGGTAATGGCTACCGATCCCGATGCCGATCGTGTGGGCATAGCTGTAAAAAACAACCATAATGAATGGGTACTGCTCAATGGCAATCAAACAGGCACACTTATTATCAACTATATGCTCAACGCCTGGAAAAAAGCTGGCAAGCTATCCGGCAATGAGTATGTCGTCAAAACTATTGTCACTTCTTACCTGATTGATCGTATCGCCGATGAGTACGGCGTGGACTGTTACAACACCCTTACCGGCTTTAAATATATTGGCGAACTAATGACCAAGCTCGAGGGCAAAAAACAATTCATTGCCGGTGGAGAAGAAAGCTACGGCTACCTGATTGGCGAACACGTCCGCGATAAAGATGCGGTGGTTTCGGCAGCAATCATTGCCGAAATGACGGCCTATTATAAAGATCAGGGGAGCAGCCTATTTGAAGCTCTTTTAGACATGTATATTGAACATGGTTATTATCGGGAGCGATTAGTTTCGGTTTATAAACGGGGACGCGAAGGGGCTAAAGAAATTAAGAAGATGATGGATAACTACCGGAAAAATCCACCTAAAAAGCTGGGCGGTTCGGAGATTATACGAATCAAGGATTATCAGACGAAGCAGGAACAAGATCTCAAGTCCGGAGAAACCCAAGCTATTGAGCTACCTCAATCAAACGTTCTGCAATTTATCACTAAAGATGAATCTATCGTTTCGGTTCGCCCCTCGGGCACGGAGCCAAAAATTAAGTTCTATTGTAGCGTGAACACAAATATCGAAAACAGAGCAGACTTTGATACTACTACTAAGCAGCTTGAAGATAAGATGGATGCTATTATTAATGACCTAACTGAATAATATAGTATCGAATGATAAATAATGCATATGAAAGGATTTACAAGGGAAGCCTACTTCCACTATTCTGAGATACAAGTGCAGAATTACAGTTTCTTTATTAGAGATAGGCAATAATACATGGCTTTGCAGCAGAGTTTTTAACCATCTATTATTTTACTCCTCAGTCATCACTTCCCTATTTAATTCCATTCTAAATTTTAGCATCCCGATGGATTAGGAAAAAGCTATATTTATATTCCCCTGCATAAACTATTATACCTTATGTCAGAACTCCTTCAAAATCCTGCTGTTCAAGTTTTTCTGTATGCCCTGATTACTGCCATTGCCACAGGGTTAGGGGCCCTTCCCTTTTTCTTTATAAAAAATCTGACACGCAGTTGGCTAGGGATTTCTAACGCTATAGCTTCGGGGCTCATGCTTGCTGCCAGCTTTGGGCTAATATATGAAGGACTCAACCACGATCTATGGTTCACATTCTGGGGTATCCTGATTGGCCTGGGATTTATCGTCCTCAGTCAAAAAGTGCTGGACCAGTATGATGGAGACTTTTCTATCAAAAATATCAACAAAGCCGACAGCGCCAAGATGCTGCTTATTGTTGGTATTATGACACTACACTCTTTCACCGAAGGTGTAAGTGTAGGTGTATCATTCAGCGGTGGTATTGACCTAGGATTATTTATCACTACTGCAATTGCCGTTCATAATATTCCCGAAGGGCTTGCTATCTCCCTGGTACTTATCCCCCGTGGCACTTCTGTAGCTCGAGCGGGCTGGTGGAGCATCTTCTCGAGCTTGCCTCAACCGCTGATGGCTGTACCTGCTTTTCTGTTTGTAGAAATTTTTCGTACCTACCTGCCCATGGGGCTTGGCTTTGCAGGCGGCGCTATGATCTGGATGGTCTTTGCTGAACTTATCCCTGATGCCATCGAAGAAACCAATACATCAACTGTAGCAACTACTACCACTATTGCCATAACATTGATGATTGTCTTTCAGACACTTATCGGATGATAAATATTTTACTTGCCCAACCCTGTAATATTTAATTACTTCTACTAATCTGAAAAGAATTGATTTTAAACCATACTGCAAAGAAATGAAAAAACTATCTACATTAGGCTTTCGGATTTTCGCTTTAACTATTTTTATTGCTGGCTTTGCTTTTTCTCATCAAGCGTATGCCCAACAGAAAAAACAGTATTCCAGCGTTAAAGAAGCACTTTCAAAGAGTAGTCAGCTCAGTGGCTCCAACGGCCCCCGTAATGTTACATGGATAGATAACGGCAACCGGTACTCCTACATGCAGTACAACAAAGAGACCGAAAGCATGGAAATTCGAGCCTATGACCCTGCCACCGAAGAAGATGAACTGATATTTAACAATACCAACCACACCTTCCCATCCACAGATTCTACCTTTGAATACTCGTCATTCCAGTGGTCTAAGGATTCGGAATATTTGGTGTTTAAATCAAACTTCCGTCCTGTTTACCGGCGCTCTGGTATTTCTGATTATTACCTCTATTCTGTTAATAAAGGCACACTGAAACTATTGGTCGAAGATGCTCGAACAGCAGAACTTTCACCAAACGGTGAAAAAATCGGTTATGAACGAAATGGCGATTTGTTTGTCTATGATTTGGAATCTGAAAAAGAAAAACAACTTACCAACAGTGCCAAAGAAAACTTTTATAATGGACGATTTGGATGGGTTTACGAGGAAGAGTTTGGATTAGCACAAGGCTGGGAATGGTCACCGGATAGCAAACATATTGCCTATTGGCAAACGGATGAACGAGACGTCAACATTTTTCAGATGACAGACTATTCCGGCCAACATCCTGAATACCAGGAAATTCCGTACCCAAAAGTAGGCGACAAAAATCCCAAGGTGAAAATTGGTGTTATCAATATTGAATCAACGAACAAGCAATGGATGGACATCCCTGAAGGCGGATACATCCCACGATTGTACTGGACCTCAAAAAGTAATAAACTAGCGATAGTGCATCTGAATCGTGCTCAAAATCACCTTAAACTACATTTTAATGATATAAATACCGGCACTAGCCGACTGGTAATGGAAGAAAAATCGGATGCATGGATTGATGTGTTTGACTTTTTCGCCGGTATCAATCACCTGTTTTTCTTTCCCAAAGACAGTGAAGAATTTTTCTGGATATCAGACCGCGACGGTTATAGTCACATTTATCGCTATGGATATGATGGCCAGCTCAAGAATCAAGTAACAGATGGGAACTGGGAAGTAACCTACGTACATACCGTAGATTATCGCAATAATCGCATCTATTATAATTCTACAGAAACTTCTCCCCTCGAGCGTCATCTGTATTCTATCAACTTCAACGGCGACAATAAGATGAAGCATACCACTGCCCAGGGTACTCATGATATTAGTATGGGATCAAACGGCAAGTACTTTATCAACCGGTACTCAAATACCACCACTCCTACGCAGGTTGAACTCTGGAACACCATGAATGGGAAGATGAAGGTATTGGAAAATAACAGCTCAGTTAATGATTTTATTCAATCTCACATTTATTCTCCGCGCGAACTGTTTTCCTTTACCACATCCGATGGCCAACAGCTCGACGGCTACATGATTAAGCCCGTTGATTTTGATCCGGACTCAACCTATCCGCTACTGCTGAATATTTATGGGGGACCCGGTGCACAGGGTGTTTATAATTCGTGGGAATCCAACGGATGGAATCAATATTTAGCTCAAAAAGGTTTTGTCGTTGTTAACGTCAATAATCGTGGCAGTGGCGGTTATGGCTCGGAATTTGAAAAAATTGTATATAAACAATTGGGTAAATGGGAGGCCAATGACTTTACCGAAACAGTCAAATATATGGCACAAAAAGATTGGGTGGACGGTGATCGCATGGCCATCCGCGGGCATAGTTACGGTGGATACATGACCACTTATACCTTAACAACTCATCCCGATGTTTTTGCCGCCGGTATTGCCACAGCCCCTGTCACAGACTGGCGATTTTACGACAGCATCTATACCGAGCGCTATATGGGACTACTTAAAAATAATAAAAGTGGATACAAGCAAAGTGCCTCTATTACACATGCCAAGAATCTTAAGGCTAATCTACTGCTCTCGCATTCTACGGTGGATGAGAATGTGCACATTCAAAACACTATGCAGCTAATGACTGCCTTTACCGGCAACGGTATTGGTGTGGATCTGCGAATATATCCGCCCGGCGCCCACGGCGTGGCATTCAATACAGCTAGCTATTATTTGCTCTATGAAACTTATACTAATTATTTAATTGAACACCTTAAATAATCATTCAGTCAAAAGAACGATTATTTCTTATCCCCTGTTTGGAATCACATCCAAGCAGGGGATTTTTTATGCTAAAACATCTGTAATCTTTTGGGTACTTAACGCCGCCTTTTTAAAAAGCTTTTGTATGAAAACGTTGTCTCAAAAGATTAAAAAGTCTTAATTATAGTTTTTACATTCAACGCTCTCCCACTCCTAACACAATCCATAAACTTTTAGCCTTAATAATGGTTTATACCAAAACAAACGTTACCCTTTTATTCATAATTATTCTTGTTCCTTTTATCAGTCATGGTCAAAAAAAGGATGTTTCAGATGGTACCATCAAAATATTTTTAGATTGTAACCGATGTGATCGCTCATATATCCGCGATAACATTAACTTTGTTAATTACATGCGAGACAAAGAGGATGCTCAACTTCATCTACTGCTAACAAAACAACGCACAGGTAGTGGGGGAACGCAATACACGTTGCGTTATATCGGGCGTAAAAACTTTAATTCACAAGATCAAAAGCTAACGTATACTTCTCCAAAATCGGATACCAAGGACGAGGAACGCAAAGGATTAGTTAAAAAAATAAAAGTTGGCCTTATTCCTTATTTATCAACCAGTCCTGTTTTAGGGAATATTAATATAACCTATAAAGCAGATAATGAGTCTACAGATCAAAGATCTGCTCAATCTGACAAATGGAATTACTGGGTATTTGAGTTAGATGGAAGAAGCTTCTTTAATGGCGAAGAAAGCAGGAAAAACTTATTTATTTCGATGGGTGCTTCAGCAGATCACGTTACTAAAAACTGGAAAGTAAACATGGAATATGATTATGACTACAACAGAAAAAAGTTCACATCGACCGACTCATTAGGTAACGAAGAAACCAATATCTTTGTAACACGGGGGCAGAGTTTTGAAAGTTCTGTTGTCAGAAGTTTGACAGAGCATTGGTCGTTGGGCTTACTTGCCGAATCGTTCTCTTCCAGTCGAAATAACATTGACTTTAATATTTCTGGCAGCCCCGCTATTGAGTATAATGTATTCCCCTACGAAGAATATGCAGAACGCAGAATAAGCTTCATGTATGTAATGTCTGCAAGTTACTTTGACTACCAAACAGAAACCATTTTTAATAAAAAGACTGACTTTCTGATCCGTCCTGAACTACGAAGTCGATTAGAGTTTACCCAACCATGGGGAGAAATCGAAGGCCGAGTAAAAGCGTCTACCTATCTTCGCGATCTCAGTAAAAACCGACTTGATCTTAACCTTGAGTTTGACTTTCGCATATTCCGGGGACTTTCGTTAAACCTATCTGGTCGATATTCACTAATAAATGATCAACTTTCAATCCCTAAAGAAAGTATATCGGACGCCGAACAACTACTGAATTTGCGCCAGCAGAGTACCTCTTATTCCTATCGTGGTTCAGTCGGTATTGAATACTCCTTCGGATCTATCTATAACAATATTGTCAATCCACGATTCTAAGTAATGTCGTAATGCTCAAAATATTATTTTAATTATCTTCTCGGGTTGATTGCTCCCTATTTTCCAACATAGCATTCAACTTTTCTCCCCCGCGAATTCCAAAGTCGAGCGTCCGGATTGGGAATGGAATCATGATATCGTGTTCATCAAATTTATTGGTGATAGCCATAATCGCATCACTGCGGGCCGACAGGTAATCGGGATTATTGCGGAAGTCCACCCAAAATCGAATACTGAAATTGATGGAACTGCCTCCAAACTCATCATAATAAAACTCGACGTCGCGGGCGCTGTTATAGTTGTCCAATCCCTTGACAGCTTCAATCGCCAGCTCTTTCGCCTTTTCTAAGTCATCACCGTAAGAAACACCGCACGACAAATCGATACGCCGCTCGTTATTTGCTGTATAGTTGATAAATGGATTTTCATACACTTCCTTATTGGGAATATATACGAGTTGTCCCTGCGGGGTTTTCACCAGCGTATTGCGGAGATTTATCTTACGGACAGTACCATAAAAATCATTGCTCTCAATAATATCACCTTTACCAAACGGATGCCGGATAGAAAGCAGGATACCCGAAATAAAATTGGCTGCAATATCCTGAAATGCAAAACCTATAGCCAAACCAATAATACCAGCACCTGCCAGCAGCGAAGTTACTGTACCTTGTAGATTCAAGATCCCTAAGGCAATAAATAGCCCAATGCCAACAATAATTACGCCAACAATAGTCTCAAGGAGATCAATAATCGTTTGATTGTTGGTTGCTTTGTGTAACAACCGATCAACCATTTTGCGAATCAGCTTACCCAATAATACAAATGCAGTAAGAATTACCGCCGCCAATAAGAGATTGGGTAGCATTTCGATCGTTGCATTCAGCCATCCCTGCAGTTTATCTAAAAGCTGTCCATAAGCTTCGTTAATACTTATATCCATCGTTCAAAAAAATTTAAGTATTTATTTTTTTCTGATTAATATGACAATCAATTCAAGAAAATTGCTCGACATTCCCCATCAAATGAGAAACATTTTTTGATGCCCTAATATAAAAATATTATGCGAAGGAATGCCTAATGATTTGCAATTGTTATCAGTTCATAATCAGAAAATATAATTAATCATTATTTTACTATGCCAAATAGAAAAGCAAAAGCACAATGGAATGGAAATCTGGAATCAGGAAAAGGAAATATGTCGTTTGGCAGTGGTGCCTATGACGGCGATTATTCTTTTAAATCACGATTTGAGGAAGGAGACGGTACTAATCCCGAAGAACTAATTGGGGCTGCCCATGCCGGGTGTTATTCCATGGCTTTGTCTGGAGCTCTTGCGGAAGAAGGATTTTCACCAGAATCAGTACAAACTGATGCTGAAGTATCTCTCGAAATAGTGGATGGTGATCCTGCTATTACTACTATTACACTTAATACAGTCGGTAATATTGCGGATATTGATGATGAGACGTTCCAGGAAATTGCAGAAGCGGCAAAGAAAAACTGTCCGGTTTCAAAGGCACTGGCAGGCGTCAATATTAAACTAAATGCCACACTACAAAGCTAAATTAACGACTTCCATTTTATATTTTGGGGATGTCTCGCTTCAGGACATCCCTTTTTTAGTAAGATTGTGCCGGCCCACAACATCATTAAAAAAAATTCACATAAATAGATCTTACTATGAAATACACTTTTACTGCTTTTTTTGCTTCTTTCCTATTAATACTAGCCACCTCTCTTCAAGCGCAATCATATGCGAAAAAACCATCAGAAATTAGTCCTGTCCTCACTGGGTCCACTATACCTAATTCTTCTCTTCAAACAATTGACGGCTCTCTGGTCAATTTAGAAAATTTGATTAACAAACAAGCAACAGTGCTCGTGTTTTATCACGGCGGATGGTGTCCATTTTGTAATACCCACTTGGCCGAACTCCAACAAATCCAACAAAAGCTGGTAGATATGGGATACCAAATATTGGCTGTAAGTCCCGATAAACCCAGCAATCTTAAAAAGAGTATTAAGGAAAATGACCTGGACTATACCCTGCTTTCCGACAGTTCAATGAAACTAGCTCGGTCTTTCGGACTGGCATTTAAGTCAAATAATGAAGAAAAGAGGTTGACAATAGAAAAAAGCTCGGGACAAAAACATCATCTACTGCCGGTTCCATCAGTCTTTCTGGTTAATCCTGACGGACTCATTACCTTCCAGTATGTAAATCCCAACTCCAAAACGCGCATTAACTCAGATGTACTGTTAACTGCAGCAAAGGCTTATCACCCCAATAATTAATCAGTACATAGTTTTCAATAACTGGTTAACAACACTGCGACAGTATTTGTATCTTTGGGGTTATGGCTACAAAAACCGATACCAAAGAGAAAGTAAACCTCAAAGATCTTACGAAAACCGAACTACAGGAGTTCTGTGATGATCTGGGACTTCAATCTTTTCGAAGTGATCAGATCTTTCAATGGTTGTATCAAAAAGGCGTGCATAGCTTTGAGGAGATGACTAATCTCTCCAAAGACTTACGCAACCAGCTTGCTGAGGTAGCAAAAGTGCCTACTATTGAACACGTGCGCCAACAGGAATCCAAAGACGGTACTATCAAATTCCTGTTTAAATTGCAGGGTGAAGAAGAACACAAAGTAGAATCGGTACTAATTCCCGACTTTTATGATGATGGAGCCGCTAACCGACTAACCGTCTGCGTGTCATCCCAGGTTGGGTGTGTATTCGGATGCTCGTTTTGTGCAACTGGCAAAATGGGATTTTTCCGTAGCCTCACGCACGGCGAAATTGTTGATCAGGTACAATATATCGACGAGCTTTGCGAAAAGAAGTTCGGCAAGGGCATCACCAATATTGTATATATGGGAATGGGTGAACCACTGCATAATTACAGTGCTATCGTCAACTCTGCATCCATTATTACAGACGAACTAAGTATTAACCTTTCTCCCAAACGAATCACCGTCTCTACGGTAGGATTAACAAAGCAGATAAAGCAACTTGCAGATGAGCGGCAACCCTTTAATCTGGCGATTTCGCTGCATGCAGCCAATGATGAAAAGCGTGATGAGATAATGCCCATCAACAATTCGATGAACCTCGAAAAACTCGAAGAAGCCGTAAAATATTATTACGGCAAACTCCATCGCCCGATTACTTATGAATATCTATTATTTGATGAGTTTAATGATACTCCCGAAGATGCTCGTCAGCTTGCTGACATTGTGCAATGGGTTCCCAGCAAAGTCAATATCATCATGTACAATGATGTTGCCGGTGTTGCGCTAAAGGGAGCGCGCGAAGATCGGTTGGATGCATTTATGCAAGAACTTGTTAAACGTGATATTACCGCTACAGTACGTCGAAGCCGCGGTGATGATATAGATGCCGGCTGCGGTCAACTAGCCATCAAAGACGGTCAAGAGAAAGGAAAGACCATCCGCAAGAATTAGTTATTGGTTCACTTTAAAAAACTACCTACATCTATTAACTAATAACAGTATAACCAACAACTATTCATTAATAAAGTTAAGCATGCGTCCAAAGCGCGGTAACCAGCGTTCGCTGTCCCAAGAAAAATAGATCATGCCTGCCTTACCCACAATATGAGACTGAGGCACAAATCCCCAGAACCGGCTGTCCTGGCTGTTATCGCGATTATCACCCATCATAAAATAATAATCCTGTTTGATGGTGTAAGTATCCGTCTGTTTCCCATTAATAACAAACTGATTACCATTACGTTTTACATCATTCTTTTCGTATCGAGTGATAATATTTTCGTAAATATGGTAATTATCAGGTGTTAATGTAACTGTATCACCTTTCGACGGAACAACTACCGGAGGCAGATGGTGATGATTATTGAATCCCGATGAAAAGTTAAAGTCGGCACGACTGTATTCATTAAAATTATCGGGTAGTACAAAAGGCTTTACGTTATTTACTTCCGGCCAATTTTGTACCGTCTCAGCAACTTCTTTGGTCATATTTACCCGGTAACCATTGCCACCCTGAGAGCGCAGAAGCTGTCCACCGGCAGCACGTACTTTGGCAGAGCTTAACCGCACGCGATCCCGAACCTGTACCGCATATGTATTTTGGATCCCGGCAAAAGATTCGGCCGAATCACCATTAACGTAAAGCTGGGTATCATCGATTGAGAGTGTATCGCCAGGCATACCTACCGCACGTTTAATATAATTTGTCTTGGCTGCTATAGGTGATAAATCAATAGGATAATTAAATACAACAATATCGTTACGCTCTATCTCCTCAAAACCGGGCAGGCGGGTCCATGGCATCACAACGCCAGGCAAATACACATTTGTAAAAGGCACACCCAAGACCATAGGAGTTCGAGGACCATAATTGATTTTGGATACGATAAGAAAATCCCCCGTCAACAATGTCTTCTCCATCGAGGGCGTAGGAATACGATAGGCTTCAAAAAGAAACGTTCGAATAATCAGTGCGGCGATGACTGCAAAAAACAGTGCATCCATCCACTCCCTAAGCCATCCCTTAGCCTGTTTATTCTTCTTTTTAGTCCGCTGTTTTCGGCGTTTTTTGCGTTCTTCTTTCGAAAGTTGATCTGCCAATGTTTACTCCTTATCGTCCATTAATTATTGATCGTAATTTATGTCCATTCCGTTGGGAGATGATATTTTCTCAGTCTTATATTCACCGTTCTTATACTCCACTCGAAACCACTGCTCCCGCTCAGGAGAATAAAAATAATCACTATAGTCTCCCGGCTCTTCAATATTCATCAGTTTTCTAACAAAACTACGCTTAATTTGCGGCATCAGGTCAATATATTTGCTCGCTCCTCCAAAGACCAGCCCATCTGTAAACGGCCCGTCCACATCCAGTACCATCATCGGAATGCTGTCATTGACCGTAAACCAGTATTCGAATTGTATAGCCTTTCCAGGTCTAAACCCTTTTGTATTTATTAGGTCTTCAAGCGTTTTTGTAGGATTCCCAAAAGCAGCTTGTAGTTTTGCCCGAATCTTATTCGTTTTTATATCATCCAAATCGGTGTTGTCATATAGTCCGCGACCGGTCCAATTAATATCTTCGAATTGTTGCGAAAACTGCTCGTGCTGGTCCGCTGTTATTTTTTTAAACTCCGGTTTTTCAAACTGGGCATTTGCCACACTGGCAAATAACAACATACAAACTAGGAGCAAACAGCCCCGCATACGTTGCCGAAAAGAGGATTGCTGCAATTTATGTAGTCGTCCTGAAAGCATTATTTTCTTCATTTTGGCTAAATTAGCATACATTAGAGGTTACGAATTGTCATCATCCATCGACAATACAGCAAGAAATGCCTCCTGGGGTACTTCTACTGTTCCTACTTGTTTCATTCGTTTTTTCCCTTCCTTCTGTTTTTCGAGCAGCTTACGCTTTCGAGAAACATCGCCGCCGTAACACTTTGCCGTTACATCTTTACGAACAGCCGGGATTGTCTCACGAGCAATAACATTCGACCCAATAGCGGCCTGGATGGGAACCTCAAACTGATGACGATCAATTAAGTCTTTCAATTTCTTACATAACTTACGACCTAATTCATAGGCTTTGTCACGATGAACAATACTTGATAACGCATCCACCGGATCTTTATTAAGTAGAATATCCAAACGGACCAAATCACCTTCGCGATACTCCAGGAAGTCATAATCTAGAGACGCATAACCACGCGTACCACTTTTGAGGCGATCGTAAAAATCAAAAACTACTTCAGCCATCGGCAGTTCGTATTTAATCTCTACCCGTTGACTCTGCATGTGAAGCTGATTCACATATTTGCCGCGTTTTTCTTCGCACAAGGTCATTACCGGGCCAATGTAATCCGAGGGAGTTAATATACTAGCCTTGATATATGGTTCATACACTGCATCTATTTTATGCTGGTCGGGCATGTCCGTGGGACTGTCAACCGTTATTTTCTGTTGCTCCCCGTGCTCACTCATGAGTACTTCATATTCCACGTTGGGCACGGTAGTAATAATATCAATATCGAACTCACGGTCCAGCCGCTCTTGTACAATCTCCATATGCAGCATTCCCAAAAATCCGGCACGAAATCCAAAGCCAAGTGCTTTCGACGTTTCCGGCTGATAAGTAAGCGACGCATCATTAAGCTGTAGCTTTTCCAGTGCTGATCGCAGGTCCTCAAAATCATCGGATTGTGTAGGGAAAAGCCCGCTAAATACCATCGGCTTGGGCTCTTGATATCCCGGAATAGGCTCTTCAGCAGGATTATCAACCGACGTCACTGTATCACCCACTCGGGCATCATCCAGCGATTTTACGCTGCCTATCACATAGCCCACATCGCCAGCCTCCAGTTTTTCGGTCTGCTCTTTTTCGAGCTTGAGATAACCAATCTCTTCGGCTTCATATTCTTTCTGCGTTGCCATAAATCGGATAGCATCCCCCTTCTCGAGTGTACCCTCCATCACCCGTACATAAACAATAGAACCACGGTAACTGTCGTGAATGGAGTCAAAAATAAGGGCTCTCAGCGGCTCCTCAGATTTACGTCCCGGTGCGGGAATACGCTCGACGATCGCTTCCAGCAGCTCATCAACACCTTCACCGGTTTTGCCTGATACTTTTAAAATTTCCTCATGGTCACAGCCAATAAGATCCACTATCTGCTGACCTACACCTTCAGGATCGGCGCCCGGCAGATCAATTTTATTAAGCACAGGTACAATTTCAAGATCTTGCTCCATCGCCTGATAAAGCGTTGAAATAGTCTGGGCTTCAATCCCCTGAGCAGCATCAACCACCAGCAGTGCACCTTCGCATGCTTTAAGAGCACGAGACACCTCATAGGCAAAGTCAACATGCCCAGGTGTATCAATAAGATTAAAGAGTACCCGCTCCCCACTTGGCCGCTGGTAATCCATGCGGATAGCATGACTTTTAATAGTGATCCCCCGCTCGCGTTCCAGATCCATATCATCAAGAATCTGTTCCTGCATTTCGCGCTCAGTAATAGCACCGGTGCGCTCAAGCAAACGATCTGCGAGCGTTGACTTGCCGTGATCAATATGGGCAATAATACTAAAGTTGCGAATCTGAGTCATAAAGACGTGCCGTCAACAAAAATTGGGTTTCTGAAAAGAACGGTCAAGATACAAAAATGGCGAGGGCATTGCATACATATCCGTCAGAAAAGCAAAAATAATCTTAAAGCCCAATACCAGAAAGTATTGGGCTTTAAGAACAAATTTCTGATCTATTCATCACCACTGGGGATATCTATTGGATCCTGCTCTTCTGCTTCGGGACTTAGCAATTCAACATGGAAACGGAATTCTTCTTTTTCTATCGTCATAGTGTCATACATTTCACGAATCAGTTCAAACACTACTTCGGTCTCACCCCGAACACTTGTTGATAGATAATTTACATCCACTTCTACATCATGCTGAGCAACCAGCTCCAGCAAATAATCAATACTCTCACGCGGATCAGCCGCTCGAAGCGGGATGTAAGTAAATTGAGCCGTTGTAATCATAATATTATATCTCGATTAATTTTCTGTTATATCTTATTCAATTATAAGAATAATCGTTTAGGTATAATAGATCAATCACTAAAATAACCTAAATACTGCGATGGGGAACAATTATTATCGGCGGTAGTAAAAGTATATTTAATACCACTGTACAAAACTTATTAAATGTATAAGTCCGCATGCTCAAAAAATTGATTTATAATCCTATTATACAGTTTTCCCTCTTTACTCTCCTGCTTATTGTTTTCGTAGCGGCTATTTATGCCTGATTAGAACATTTTATCCCTACTCTAAACGAAATATGCAATTAGACTATTTCAAAAAGGTTTAACGTCGAAACAAATTTTAGCAGGTGGGGTTAAAATCTATTCTAATGAAAACATGAATAAATTTATACTGCTATGAAAAACATTTCGCTACTATTAACGATTATAATGACTCTTGCTATGGGATTTACCGCATGTGACAACACTGGATCTAATGGTGGAACAGGCACCATGGAAGTTACCATGACCGATGCCCCCACTAATTACGATTCAGTAAATGTCACCATTAACAAAGTGCGTGTTAACAAAAAAGAAAACGCAGAAACCGATAGTACAGAATCCGATGAGGAAGCTGAAGAAAACGGATGGGTTACCATCATGAATCAGCAGATGAAAATAAATCTACTAGAATTAACCAACGGTAACCAAATCATGCTTGGTTCCAAGGAACTAGAAGCCGGTACTTATTCACAAATTCGGTTTATTTTGGGTGACGATAATACCGTTACGGTAGATGGACAAACTCATCCCCTGCAAACACCCAGCGCAAAACAATCCGGGCTTAAGCTTAATGTAGATGCCGAAGTAGAAAACGGTGTAACCTACTCTCTACTTATCGATTTTGATGTTGCTCGGTCTATTGTAGAAAAAGGAAATGATGGATATTTGCTCAAACCGGTGCTTCGTGCGGTAAATCTTGCAGAAACTGGATCTATTGCCGGAAATGTACAACCCGCAGATTTTAACACCAATGTGCTCGCTGTGCTCGAAGGCGATACAGTAACATCTACTATCACCGCCGAAAATGGAACCTTCGAAATTATCGGCCTTGCTCCCGATAGTGACTATGAAGTTGTTTTTGATCCCAGCAGCGATCAGTATTCTGATTCTACACAAACCAATATTAAAGTAGAGGCAGGTAAAGAAACTGACCTTGATACTATCCAGTTAGAACAAAACAGTACTCTTTAACCCCTCAAGGTTAAATGATGAGTCAAAGGCTCTTGTCGCAAGGCAAGGGCCTTTTTTATTCGAACATCTTTGGCGGAATATTAAAACAAATTAATCCAAAATACCTTTAAATGGATTTTTGCTACGAAACATTACCGGCCTCAAAACAATTTGATTGACCTAAATTGAAGTCGAATAAAAAACCAATACATGAAACGATTATCATTACTAATTTCTGTTGTTTTAATTTCACTCTCATTGGCATTTACAGCATGTAATACTACAAATTCAGATGGTGAGGATGGAACACCCGATCCTGTTCCACCAAGCGAAGCGCAAAACGGGGAATGGACACTGGTTACCTCCTCAGTAGATAATACTATTCACGATGTGGTTATTACCCCCGAAGGAGCCTACGCTGTAGCAGAAGGTGGCATCCTACTTGAACGGACCCAAGAAGAATGGATTAAAGTTGTCGATAGCGGCGTATCCGGTAACGGCAACAACCTGTTTGGCTTAGCTAAAACTGCGGATGAAAATAAGCTCTGGATGGTTGGTTCCAGCGGAGCTGTAGGCGAATACAATATATCTACTGGCAATCTTAATGACTTTTCTCAGCCGATGGATGCATCCAACAATTTCAATGATGTTGCCGTCACCCGAAAGCCTGATGCCACTAATATTTACATAGCCGGAGATTCAGGACAAATGTATTACAATTTTGATGACGGCAAAGAAGGGAAATGGAACAGCGTTACCCCGGGTAATGGTTCTGCCATTAACGCGGTCGGATTTTTCAATGATCGGGAAGGGCACATTATTGATGCGAATCAATCAGTATTTGTTACCCAAGACGGCGGTACGTGGAACCAAGCTGGTATTGCCGATGCAGATGTTGATTTCGAAGGCATAGACAGTGACGGCACAAAAAACGTTCGGGTTTCCGGAGGCAATGGCATGATCTTTACATGGAATGGTTCGGAATGGATGTCCACCAGTGTAGCAGAGGCAACATTAATGGACATTGAAGTCGATGCTGAAGATCAGAGTGGGTATGCCGTTGGTGGTGGTGCCACGATAATTAGCTACAATGGATCCACTTGGTCACCCCAAGAAACGCCAACAACCGAAAATATCAATGCGGTTGCGCTGGGATCTGACACACAACCTGATATTGCAGTAGGTGCCGGTGGTACCATCTTGGAACGATAAGTCCGATATGGTAACTTTGCAGTAAGGCTCCCTTTTTAACGGGGAGCCTTTTTTTTGAAAATGTTTTTATCTCGAGGTCAGTTACAATAGCAGAATTAAATTTTTGCAGATAAATTATTTTTGTGGATGATTTACAAAAAATGTTATCTTAGATCTGATGCAAGAACAACAGTTCCATATTGATTCCCATCTCCATCATGGCGGTTCCCACCGTCAATAGCATCGCTTTAGGTAGCTAATACTACCCACATCTCCCGACATTTCTACAAAACTTTTCTCATTCAATATAATAAACTGTTGTTATGCAACGCACTGCCGACTCTAAGACTTCACTACGTATTGCCATTCAAAAATCCGGACGTCTGACCGATAAAACCATTGATCTGTTGAAAGGTATCGGTCTCCGTTTTGATGATTACAAACGAAATCTGCTGGTTAAATGCCGTAATTTTGATGTTGAGCTCCTGCTCATCCGCGACGATGACATTCCCGAATATGTACAAGACGGTGTTTGTGATCTTGGTTTTGTAGGAGCCAATGAAACACAAGAAAAAGGTGCTGATGTTACTGTACTTCGTGGTTTGGATTATGGCGTTTGCCGATTATCATTAGCTGTCCCTAAAGATGGTAACATCCAATCGGTTGAAGATTTTGAAGGAAAATCAATAGCAACAAGTTATCCCAATATAACCCAAAACTTTTTTAAAGAACGTAATATCAATGCTGATACGGTTACAATTTCGGGAGCTGTAGAAATTGCACCCCGCCTGGAAGTGGCCGATGCTATTTGTGATCTGGTATCTACCGGAAACACCTTAAAAGCCAACGGACTCCAAGAGTTAAAATCAATCTTGGAATCGGAAACGCAGCTCATCCGCACCAACAAAAAATTATCGCCAGGCAAAAAACAGCTTATTGACAAATTTTTGCAACGGATGGACGGGCACCAGCAAGCCGAGCGCAGCCGGTATATCATGATGAATGCTCCTGAAGAAGCAGTACCACGAATCAAAGAGATCATCCCGTCACTCAAAAGCCCCACTGTTATGCCCCTGGCTGATAACGGCATGGTGGCAATTCACACGGTTATCCCAATTGACGAATTCTGGATAGTAATGGAAAAACTAAAGACCGAGGGCGCAACCGGTATTGTTATCCTTCCTATTGAAAGTATGATATTGTAACCATGAGACAGTATACCTATAGCAACTTAACGGAAGAACAGATACAAAAGCTCTGCCAGCGGCCGAAGATGGATTTCAACTCTATCTTCGAGCAGGTTGAGCCTATTATCCAGCGTGTTACTGAGGAAGGTGACGATGGGATCAACCATTTCACTACTAAGTTTGATGGCGTTACCCCTGACCCGTTGGTCATCAGCCCTGAGAATCAACAGATCAATTTGGATAATAAAATTAAAGAGGCCATAGATACGGCATTCGATAATATCTATAAATTCCATAAGGCCCAGCTTCCTTCTACATTAGAAGTAGAAACCATGTCCGGCGTGGAGTGCAAACGTGTAACTCGTCCCATTCAGCGAGTGGGATTGTACGTGCCCGGAGGCACCGCCATTCTACCCTCTACCCTGATGATGTTAGGCATTCCCGCAATGTTGGCCGGTTGTTCTACAATTGCAATTGCAACACCGCCTCAAAAAGACGGCTCCATTGCTGATGAAATTTTGTATATCGCCCAAAAGGTCGGTGCTACACACCTACTTAAAGCCGGAGGGGCGCAAGCAGTAGCCGGAATGGCTTTAGGTACGGAGTCTGTGCCGAAGGTGGATAAAATATTGGGTCCGGGTAACCAATACGTAACTGCGGCTAAAATGATGCTTCAAAACAGTGAAGCACAAATAGCTATTGATATGCCGGCCGGACCATCAGAGGTACTGGTCATTGCTGATGGCTCTGCCAACCCAGAGTTCGTTGCTGCAGACTTACTTTCCCAAGCCGAACATGGCAAAGACAGTCAGGTGGTGCTGTTGGCTACTGCCAATTTTGATTGGAATACATGTAAGCAGGCCATTGCAAAACAAATGGACGATCTACCGCGCAAGGAAGTTGCTCAAAAAGCAATTGAGCAAAGTTTCAGCATTACAGTAGAAAATATTGAGCAGGCCTTTACATTTTCAAATCAGTATGCCCCTGAGCACCTGATCATCCAGTGTAAAAATCCACAACAATTTGAAGAAAAAATCATTAATGCTGGATCAGTATTCTTGGGACACTGGACCCCCGAGAGTGCCGGTGATTATGCTTCGGGAACGAACCATACATTGCCAACTTATGGCTATGCCCGGATGTTCAGCGGGGTCTCTGTAGATTCATTTATCAAGCAAATAACAATGCAGAAAATTACTGAGGATGGCTTGCAAGCACTTGGCCCCACGGTAGAAAAATTGGCCGAAATTGAAGGATTACAAGCTCATAAAAATGCAGTCTCTATTCGGCTTGCTGACATAAATAAGTAACACAACAAATACTTTTTAAGACGATGAGTAGTTCATTTAATATTGAAAATTTTGTTCGTCCTAATATTCGACAACTTGAACCTTACCACAGTGCTCGCGAAGATTTTGAAGATGGGTTGCTACTTGATGCCAATGAAAATAGCCTGGGTGCACCTTTTACTGATGACAGTAAGCTACATCGCTACCCGGATCCAGCCCAAAAAAGGCTGCGGGGGCTCATTGCCAAATGGCGGGGTGTTCGAAGGGAAAATATATTTACCGGAGTTGGCAGCGATGAGGGGATCGACCTGTTATTTCGCATCTTCTGCACTCCCGGTAAAGATCGGATATTAACGGTCCCTCCTACTTATGGGATGTACACCGTATCTGCTAATATTTACGATATTGCAATTGATGAAGTATTGCTGGAAGAAGAAACGTTCCAGCCACGGGTAGAGCCCATCCTAAATGCGACAACTCCAGAGACAAAGATTCTATTTCTCTGTTCTCCCAATAATCCAACGGCTAATACTTTTGAAGCTGACAGAGTAGAACAACTGGTGGAAAAATTCCCAGGTATTGTGGTAGTGGATGAGGCCTATATCGACTTTAGCGAAGAACCTAGCTGGACTTCAAAAATAGCTGAATATTCAAATCTTGTTGTTTTACAGACGATGTCTAAGTCGCTGGGCCTAGCCGGAATTCGACTAGGCATTACCTATGCTCAGGAACAGATTATAAATTATATGATGAAAGTAAAGGCCCCTTATAACATCAATAAATTAACGGCTCAAAAGGCCATCGAAGGATTACAAAATTGGGATACGGTCAGTTTTAAAATTAATGCCATCAAAAAGGAACGTAAACAGCTTGCTGAAAAGTTAAATCAACTGAATGCTGTGCAGAAAGTGTATCCCAGCGAAGCTAATTTCTTACTGGTCAAAATCAACAATGCCCGCACGCTTTATGAGCAACTCACTAAACGAGATATCATCGTCCGATATCGCGGTGATGAACCGCACTGCAACAGCTGCCTGCGGATTACAGTAGGAACGCCGGACGAAAACGAACGGTTAATTTCAGCATTACAAGACCTAACATCATGAATATCAGAATTTCTACAGCATCACTAATCGGTGAAAATGATGACATGCTATGGAGTGGCGCTCTCTATGGACTCAAGCGCCTGCAGGAAATGGATCATCAACTCTTTTTTATCCCAGATGATCTTTCCAAACAACAGCTTGCGTTGCTGGGAAACGAAGAAATTTCTGCCAGTGATATGGACCCCAATGCTGTTGACTTGCAAGTGATTACTGATAATGGCATCCTTAAGGTGATGGATACGAACGGTGCCGAGATCGAGTCCGCTAAAAACTGGATTATCCTGAGTACTAAAATTTGCTTCCCCTCGCGGAAAGCCTTTCTACAACGAACAACCTCTGAAACAGATATCGAAATAGCCCTCAATCTGGACGGCACCGGAGAAAACAGTATCGATACGGGACTTGATTTCTATGATCACATGCTGGAACAAATTGCCAAACACGGACTCATTGACCTGAATATCTCCTGCGACGGTGATTTGAATATTGATGAACATCATACTATCGAGGATGTGGCGATTTGCCTTGGTCAGGCGATAAATCAGGCATTGGGCGACAAAGTTGGTATTCAGCGATACGGATTTACGTTGCCCATGGACGAGTCGCTGGCTGAAGTAGCAATTGATTTTTCAGGCCGCCCTTTTTTGAAGTTCAATGGCGAATTTCAACGTAACATGGTTGGCGATTTCCCCACAGAAATGACGCAGCATTTCTTCTATTCGTTAACTATGAACCTGAAGGCTACCCTACACATTTCGGTACAAGGCGATAATGATCATCATAAAATTGAAGCCTGTTTTAAGGGGCTAGCAAGATGCCTGCGAACGGCTGTCAGTCGTAATGAACGAATAGCAAACATTTTACCCAGTACAAAAGACTTACTTGAATAATGATCGCAATTATTAATTATGAAGCCGGAAACTTGGCATCGGTATCCAATGCCCTTAGCCGACTGAATGCTAACCATATTGTTACCAACCAAAAGGAAGAGCTAAACCAAGCTGAAGGCATTATCTTTCCCGGGGTTGGTCATGCTGAACCGGCAATGGAATCACTGAGAACAAACGAGCTTGACCAATGGTTAAAAGATACCAATAAACCGGTTCTTGGCATCTGCCTGGGCATGCAGCTGCTGTATGAATCCTCAGAAGAAGGTAATTCTGAAGGGCTGGGACTCATCCCTGGTACGTTAAAAAAGTTCAATTCTGAAACCAAAAAAGTTCCACATATGGGATGGAATACTTTTACCGAAGTCAATACCGACCACCCACTAGTCAGTAATTTTGACGATTCGGAGTATTTCTACTTTGTGCACAGCTATTTTGCCCCAATCAACAAATATTCAATAGCCAATTGCCATTATATTCAAGACTTTACAGCTGTTGTTAGCAAGGGCAACTATATGGGAGTACAATTTCATCCAGAAAAATCGGGAAAGGCCGGATCACTGCTGCTTCAAAATTTCTTGGATTACGTGCACTACACCGATCTTGAAACCTAAACAGGCCAGTAGCGTCACCAGCGTCCCGTAGATCTTGCGATACCATATTCTCTGACCTGCCTATACCCTTCTTCGCACCTCCACCTTAACGGCTTGTAAATCTTATTTATAAAATTTAACTTATTGACTGAACATTCAGTCAACATAATATGGCACCGCGAACACCTGAACAAAACGAAAAAATCCGAGAGCAACGCAGCCAGAGTATCATTAATGCGGCGCTCAAGCTTTTTGCCGAAAATGGCGTTGCAAACACCAGTATCAGTCAGATTGCCAAAGAAGCTGATACATCCAAGGGACTCATTTATAACTACTTTAGCGGAAAAAGAGACTTACTTCATAATGTAATCCAAGAGGGTATGGAGAAGATGCCGTTGGATATGCCCGCTCCCCAAACCAAAATGCAAGCCCGCCAACAGCTCGAGCTTACCCTGGACCAAATGCATGAATTAGCAGTCGAGGGCAAACTCTTTTGGAAATTCTATGCAGAGCTTCTGTTCCAATTGGTTCGTAACGAAGAGCTTTCAAAGGAGTTTGAGGACGAGTTTAATTTATTTATCGACTTCTTTACAACACTGCTTGATTGTATGGACTACCCTGATCCACAGATCAACGGCCGTATCCTGGCTGCGAAGCTGGATGGTATACTTTTGCACGGTTTATATTACGACAACTATCCCACCAAACAGATTTTTGAACAGATAAAAAAAACATATCTGACCGATGAAACCAATGAACATCAATAAATCTCTTTCTTTAAAGTCCCTGTTAATACTTGGTGTGGCCTTACTATTTGCCAGACCTGCCCAATCGCAGGATGCTACTGAAATTGTCCGAAAGGCCAACGAAAAGATGCAGGGCAAGAGTTCACAGGTCAAAATGACTATGCAAATCGTGCGCCCAAACTGGGAGCGTAGCATCTCGATGAAAGCCTGGAGCAAGGGACAGGATTACAGCCTTATTTTAATTACCGGTCCGGCCCGTGATAAAGGATCGGCGTATCTAAAACGCGGAAATGAAATCTGGAACTGGCAGCCAAGTATCAACCGGACAATCAAGATGCCGCCTTCAATGATGAGCCAATCCTGGATGGGATCAGACTTTTCAAATAATGACCTAGTCCGCGAATCTTCTATCGTCGTGGATTACAACCACACCCTACTTGGTGATTCGACTCTTAGCGGATACGATAGCTACAAAATTGAAATGATCCCCAAGCCCGAAGCACCTGTAGTCTGGGGAAAGGTTATCTCCTTTATATCAAAGGACAAGTATATGCAGCTGCGGGCCGAATTTTATGATGAGGATGGCGAACTGGTTCGACTGATGAAAGGTTCAAAAGTAAAAGAGATGGACGGACGTATTGTCCCTACCCGAATGGAGATGATTCCCGTAGATGAGAAGGGCAACAAAACAGTTATCAACTATGATAAAATGGAATTTAATATTGACATCTCTCAGCGATTCTTTAGCATCCAGAATATGAAAAATGTAGAATGACACAGTAAAGAGTTCAACAATAATTAATTCTCTTTCTGTATGGCTGTCAACAAGATAATTACTAACAGAATTAACTTTCGATATCTGTTCACGGAATAACTGGTACGTAATATGCTGACTTTAAAGCTAGCTTGGCGAAATATTTGGCGGAACAAACGCCGTACACTTATCACGACGACTTCCATCATTATAGCGGTATTGCTTTCTTCAGTGATGCGTTCCATGCAAGAAGGACAGTACAAAGATATGATTGAAAGTACAGTCGGTACCTTTTCCGGCTATATTCAAGTACATGCTAAGGGGTATTGGGACGAGAAAACGCTGGACAACAGTTTCCAAGCTACCGATTCGCTAATGAAAAAATTGCAAACTCCTGAGGAGGTCTCAGGGGTTGTGCCACGTATCGAATCATTTGCTCTGGGCGCCGGCAAGCAACAAAGTCGGCCGGTGATGGTAATGGGCATTGATATCGAAACCGAACAACTCCTAAGCAAACCGAAGGAGCGGCTTCAAAAAGGGAGCTATTTTAAAAGCAATAGCGAACAATCCGTTCTCGTCGGCCATAAGGTGCTCCAGCGACTGAATATGCAGGTAGGGGACAGTCTTGTATTATTGGGACAGGGATTTCGCGGAATGAGCGCCACAGGGTTATATCCCATTAAAGGAACCCTGGAATTCCCTAATCCGGAAATGAATAAGAACCTTGTAATGCTGCCGCTGCAAACCGCCCAACACTTTTTAGCCGCTGACGAACGCTTAACAACAGCGGCATTTACTGTTGAAAATCCAGAGCATATTGCCCCCCTCGTAAACCAATTAAAGAGTAATCTTACTGATGATTATGAAGTGATGAGCTGGCGCGAAATGATGCCCTCACTCGTCCAAAGTATTGAGGCAGATCGCGGAAGTGGCTATATCATATTAGGGGTTCTCTATATGGTTGTTGGTTTTGGAATTTTAGGTACAGTCCTGATGATGGTTACCGAACGGACATATGAATTCGGCATCATGCTCTCCGTCGGCACTCCACAAGGTAAACTAGCTCGCATTTTGAGCATCGAAATACTATTCATCGCCATGCTGGGTAGCGCCATCGGCATTCTACTGAGTCTGCCTATTACTTGGTATTTTCACCTTAATCCCATTCAGCTTACCGGCGATATGGCTGTAGTAACAGAAAGTTATGGCTTGCAACCGATTATCCCCTTTTCGGTAGAACCCTCAATATTTCTTTCACAGGCACTGGTTATCTTTATTATCACACTTTCATTCAGCCTGATTCCCGTCATAAAAGCTAGCAATATTAATCCCGTAGAAGCCATGAGGTCTTGATTTATGTTTAGCACTATCATCAAACTTGGCTGGAAGAACATTTGGCGAAACCCCACGCGTAGTGCGGTCGTTATTATTGCCGTGCTTTTGGGTACCTGGTCAGGCATTTTCTTATCAGGATTTTTTACTGGGATGATGCAAGGCTATCTCGATAACCAATTTGAACTTACTGTCGGACATATTGAAATAAGCCACCCGCAGTTCGATGATATGTATAGCCCGGAATACTATGTTCCTAACTCTGATCAAGTAATCAGAGAACTTGATCAGCTATCCTATATTCAGGATATCTCAACACAAAGCCTTGCTACCGGCTTGGCACAAAGCGCGCGTAATAACTACGGTGCAACTATCCACGGACTCCATCCCGACAGCAATTATAGTATCAAAGAATACCTCAAAAAAGGATCGATGCCCGGGGCATCGCAAAAACGGAACCCAATTATCATTGGACAGAAACTGGCTGAACGGCTAGATATTAAACTGGACTCACGTATAGTACTCAGCTTTCAAGACAAAAACGGGGAAATCACTGGTGGAGCATTCCGGGTGGCAGGCATTTTTGATACGTTCAGCAATCCCTATGACGAAAGTAATGTGTTTGTCAACCGAAATGATTTAAACGGGTTGATGGAACTAAGTAATCAGGTTCATAATATTCGATTAACCCTCAGCGACTTTAGTCAGGCGCAACACTATACTCAGCAACTTCAGGACCAATTTCCAAATCTGCAGATTAAAACCTGGGGTGAAACAGCACCCGAACTGCAGTACATGTATGATATGACTGATCTTATGATGTATATCGTAATGGTGATCATCATCATTGCGCTAATTTTTAGTATCATCAACACCATGCTAATGGCCGTACTTGAACGTACCCGAGAGCTGGGGATGCTTCGCGCTGTGGGAATGAATAAACCCCGAGTGTTTTCGATGATTGTCTCCGAAACTGTATTTCTTACGATGGTCGGCGCCCCCATCGGTATGTTGTTGAGCTGGATCACGATCTCCTACTTTGGGGATGTAGGCATTGACCTGAGTATTTTTGCCGAAGGGCTTAGCGCTTACGGTTTTGGGACCGTCATTTATCCGTACTTGCCTAATATGTACTATCTGAATATCACACTGATGATCGCCGGAGCTGCCCTGCTTTCAGCATTGTATCCCGCTTTCAAGAGCTTGCAACTAAATCCTGTAAAAGCAATCAGAAAATTCAATTAAAAACCCTATTCCACCTAAACCTCAAATTCGGCTATAAAATTACCCGTAACACAGAAAAAGTAACCTGCAACGTCTAACCCGAAATCCTGCAACACGAATCACCAAAACCATGGCTGTTATAGAAACCACGGAACTTACAAAAGTGTATAACTCAGATCAGGTACCTGTTCATGCTTTACGAGGAGTAGACCTGACAATCGAAAAAGGAGAGTTTACGGCCATTGTCGGTCCCTCTGGATCGGGTAAAACGACATTGCTAAATATTATCAGCGGCCTTGATGAACCTACCAAAGGCAAAACCGTAGTACAGGGTACGGAGCTCAATACCTTATCCGACCGTGAACTCATCGACTTTCGACTACATCATATCGGATTTGTCTTTCAGGCCTATAATCTAATTCCAGTGCTTACCTCAATCGAGAACGTTTCGTTTGTGATGCAGATGCAGGGACGTCCGACCAAAGAGTGCCGCGAAAAGAGCAGAAATTTATTAGAAGCTGTTGGATTGGGAGACAAAATCAACAAACGTCCCTCAGAGCTTTCCGGCGGACAACAACAGCGTGTAGCCGTTGCACGTGCCTTGGCTTCCAAACCTGACTTTGTACTGGCCGATGAGCCCACAGCCAATCTCGACTCCGTATCTTCAGCAGATCTTCTTGATATGATGGCTGAACTCAACGAAAAAGAAGAAATGACTTTTGTTTTTTCAACTCATGATCAGCGGGTAATAGATCGTGCACGGCGGGTGGTTACGCTCGTAGATGGTAAAATTGATAAGGATGAAATACGAAAATAAGTATGCTGAATTACTACATAAAGTTACAGAAAGAAGTCTTTCATAGTTTTCTGAACCTTCTTTATAACTCTTTGTGCAAGAGCTTAACATGTTTAAGTCTGATAGCCGCGATAATATTTTTTAGCACTCATACCATAAATGCCCAAGGTAACAGTGAATTCGATGTTGAACTCAGTGGCTATCTAAAAGAGCTTGGTAAACTTTCAGTTAGTAATAATTTTTCCACCGCACGATACGATAACATTCTGCATCACCGCATCGAAAGTGACTGGACATTATCAGATCATTTTGAATTCAGGGCAGATTTGCGAACACGGTTACTCAATGGCTATACGGTCAATAACACTCCGGGATTGGAACAAATCTACGAGCGGGATGACAACTATTTTGATTTGTCTTGGGTCTGGTTTAGCACCGACCACTCGCTGATGCACTCCAATATCGACCGCCTACACCTTAGTTATATTAACGGTCCATGGGAGGTACATGCCGGCCGCCAGCGCATCAACTGGGGGCGCACGTTGGTTTGGAATCCCAATGACTTGTTTAACAACTATGCTTTTCTAGATTTTGACTACGAAGAACGTCCCGGCGTGGATGCCATCAGCGCGCAATACAATTGGAGCTATGCTTCAAACGTAGAAGTTGGCTACCGCATCGCTGACAGCTGGGAGCGATCCGTGCTGGCCGGGATGGTCCGTACGAGCTTGGGCAGCTACGACATCCAGTTTACCGGCGGGCACTACCTAGACCAACTGACTATAGGAACGGGATGGGCCGGCTATCTGGGGGATACCGGCTTCAAAGGTGAAATCTCATACTTCCATCCCGAAGAGCAGTTTGTTGAACAAACAGGACATTTTACTGCTACAACAGGATTTGACTATATACTTTCAAGCGGTATTTATTTACAGAGCGAACTACTTTACAACGGAGGCTATAATTCCCAGGCCAATCCGCTTAATATACTTACACAGCCACCATCTGCTGATAATCTCTTTGTCGCAAAATCGGGCTTTTATCTCAGCGGCTCCTACCAAATTCATCCATTGGTGAATAGTAATCTAGGATTTATGAGCAGCTTTGATCGCCCCATGTTTATCGTAATTCCACAAATCACAATATCAGCAACCGAAAATCTGGATCTGTTATTCCTCTCTCAGCTGCTGAAAGGGGCGGTATTTAATCAAACCATCGAAACTCCCAACCTGTTTTATTTCCGAGTCAAGTGGTCGTATTAACAGTTACCAGATACTGCTAATCTTTTACTACTTCGGTTCTACAACTTCATAGTTGAACTCATCGGTAAACGTACGCCCAAACATATCAGTTACACGTATCTCGACGGTATATTCACCAAGCGATAAATCATTGGGCACCCAGGTTTTCCATAAGTGCGTGGACTTCTCGGGGTTGGCGGGGCGCTTGCCTTTGGGTAAAGTCTTTGAGTTATCCCACTCGTACTGCAATTCAATCGCATGCGGGTCACGCTCCGATACCTTACTCATCGGTCGCCACTGTTCATGGTCTTGAAGTTTATATTCCACCGTTGTGTATTCACTTCCCAAAAAGTAATTAACATAAAACTGTGGCGTCGGCCAAGAATTTTGAGCCACAACGTCCGGTCCCCAAATGCTCATCTTGAAATCGGCTGGCTTACCTGCCACCTTGTAATCGATCGTGAATGTATTGCCATCAACATTTAACATGGCATAGCCATTGGGTGTGCCATCCGCCATGAGCGCAGGCGGAATACCATCCTCACCGAGAATGCCCGACCACCAGCTGCCGCCCGAAGCTCCTACGTTATAATGCATATGAGGGGTTATCCGCTGCCAACCTTGTTCGGGACCAAAAAAGTGAATTTGCTGAGTATGGGTGTGGCCGGACAATGACAGTGTATGAGAATAATCTTTCAGCAGGCTAAACAATTGCCGCCGGCTATTTTCTTTGAACGATCCAAAAAGCGGTACATGAAAAGCCAGTACCACCAGCCGATCTTTTGAAACATGCTCAAGATCATTTTTGACAAACAGCAGCTGATCTCTCGTCAAGGTGTAATGCATTCTTGCATCATCCTCGGTGGGATAAATCATATCATCAAGGATGATGAAGTGGGCCTTGCCGTGATTGAACGAATAGGTAGCTGGCCCAAACGTTGCCTCAAATGTTTCATCGGCATGTCGGTCTGTTTCGGCATCCAAATTAATATCATTGTTGCCATATACATTAAACCACGGGATCCCGATCTTGGCAACCGACTTACTATACAGGGGATACAGATCCATATCTCTACCGACAAGATCTCCCAGTGTAATGCCAAAATCATAGCTCGTTACATCCTGAAGTTCTGCTACAATATCACGATCAAAATATTCCACTTCTTTTTTTGTATACGGCTGTGGATCACCAAAAAGAAGCACGCTGAATTGGTTATCCTTTTCACCTTTCAAAAGCGGAAAGTTCACCGATTCCGGAAGCGGACCTGTTGGCTCAACTCCATCATAGTTTAACTCAGGCGAACCTTCAGGTTTGTGTAAATAGTAAAATTTTGGATGGTTTTGCTCATCAGTGGGCAATCGGTATCCCGAGGGCTTGATGACAAAAATATTCCCTTCCATTTTGCCAATATCCAGCGAATAGCGGCCCTCATCATCAGTAAGCACTACCTCCCGTCCATTGGAAACGGATACCTCAGGAATCCCTTCCTCACTGGGATCCATCCTCCCGTTATTATTCTCGTCCAGAAATACAGTTCCTGTGGCTGTTTCTTGAGCTTGTGCAGGCAGTGTACAACAGGTCAGAGTGCTAAAAATAAGAAAGAACAACTGTTTCATATTAATTGATGTCATCATTCCAACTCTTACTTTTATCTATAATAACCTAATTACTTTAGCCATTCTTAACAATATCTATTGCTATATCCTTAACGTTTTTTATTCTCCCCACATACTGTAACACAATTAAATCTAATACTGTATGAATTTAAAAACGATATATCCGAACTACCTCTGAATTAAAACTGACGAGAAAAATTGCCAGTACAATGCGTTTACTATTCACACTATTTTATTGCTTTCTTTGTGTTCTTAGTGTCCATGCCCAATCAGAATGGGAAAAACATCAGAGTCCGGTACAGGCCGATTTGCACAATGTCTTTTTTACTAATAATTCGGTGGGTTGGATCGTAACTCACAATACAGGTACCATACTCCATACAAAAGACGGCGGGAAAAACTGGTTTATTCAAGCTCAGAAGGATTCAATGTTTTTTGAGGATATCCATTTTTTGAATGAGCAAAAAGGTTGGGTTTCCGGCGAACATGGTCTCCTTTTTAAGACAACCGACGGCGGGAAAAACTGGTCGAGCCATAAAATTTCTAAAGATGATGCATGGATTTACGGAATCCATTTTCATGATAAAAATCACGGCATAGCTGTTGGTCTTCGTGAAAAAGGACCAACGACACTATTTTTGGAAACTCAAACAGGTGGTACTGAATGGAATGATGTCACTCAAAAAGTACCCGCTTCGTTTTATGAACCAATATCATTTATTAATAAGCAAAGAGGATATGTAGCCGGGGGCAAAAAAATAATTTACACACCCGACAGCGGAAAGACTTGGGAAACTCAATTTTCCGATACTACTTCGAATTCCAAGTGTAGAGAAGCTATCCGTGGATTAACTTTCGCAAACAATAATATTGGGTGGGCCGTTGGCCACTGTGGACTTGTTCTCAGAACTCTGGATGGGAAACAATGGAAACGACTCGATAAATTTACAACAAACCGACTGAGAAGTATTGCATTTCTCAGCAAATCGGAGGGATATATTGTCGGAGACAGTAATAATGAGCCGGGTGTACTCTATCACACTCAAGACGGCGGCCAAACATGGAGCACCGCCTTAAAAGATACTACTGACCTACACCGAGTTGAACTTACGGAAGAGAAAATATGGGTCGTCGGCGATAACGGCACAATTTTGTCGAAATCCCGATAAGATAGACAGGTTCAGCTTATCGCTCCGGTTTAACTACCTTGTAGGTATATTCATCGGTAAACGTACGGCCAAACATGTCGGTCACCAGTATCTCGATGGTATGTTTACCAAGCGATAAATTGTTGGGTACTCCTGTTTTCCAGAGATGTGATGAAGAAACCGGATTCGACGGACGCTTACCTTCAAGTACGGTATCGGATCGATCCCACTTCTGTCGCAACGCTGCCACATGCGGATCTTGCTCTTCCACTTTATTCATGGTGCGCCAGTCACTTTGTTCACCCTTCACTCGATATTCGACTTCAGTATACTCATTTCCCATAAAAAAATTCACAAAAAGCTGCGCGCCATGCCATGAATTTTGTGGAACAACCTCTGGTCCCCACAAGCTCATCTGGTAATCAGCGGGCTTATCAGCAACTTTATAATCCAGCGTATAATCATTGCCATTGATATTGAGCATTGCATATCCGTTTGGCGTACCGTCGCGCATCAACGTATGGGGAATACCACGCTCATCAGCTACGCCCGACCACCAATCTCCGCCGGTAGTACCCACATTGTAATGTACATGAGGATTAACGAGATGCCACCTTTCATCCGCATCAAAGAAACGAAATTGCTGTATATGGGTGTGGGCCGAAAGCGATAAGGTGTTTGGATAATCTTCGAGCAGGTCAAACAGTCGATCCCGATTCTCAACACGGAACGTCCGTCCCGATTCATCGGGCAAAAAGATGGGAATGTGGAATGCAATAATTACTAAACGATCGTCCGGCACGTGTTTTAAATTATTTTTAATAAAGGTGAGTTGACGATCAGTAAAACCACCGATATATCCCGACTTCCCATCCTTTCGAGGATAAACGACATCATCCACAATGATAAAGTGAGCATCACCGTGATTAAACGAATACGTAGCAGGACCAAAGGTAGCCTCGAAAGTCTCATCGGCAAGAGAATCACTTTGTACATCAACATTCATGTCGTGATTGCCATACACATTGAACCATGGTACTCCAATTTTAGCAACTGATTGAGTATAGGGCTTAAACAGATCTAAGTTGTCACCCACAATATCGCCGAGTGTGATACCAAAAGCGTAGCCTCTGGCATCCTTCAACTCCGATACAATATCCCGATCGAAATACTCCACTTGCTGACGCGTGTAGGGCTGGGGATCCCCAAATAACAACACCCTGAACTCCTCTTTGGTATCAGCTTTTAGCAACGGAAAATTGATTTCATCAGGCAAATTTTCCGTCGGCGAAACGCCATCAAATTCTAGTTCTGGAGATCCTTCTGGCTTATGCAGATAATAAAACTGTGGACGATTTCGCTCATCAACCGGCAGGCGATACCCTGATGGTTTAATAACAAACACTTTGGCATCATTTTCGTCAATGGATATGGAATATTCCCCATTCTCATTGGTAAGCACAACCTCTTTGCCGTTGGATACTGGAACTTTAGCCATGCCTTTTTCACCAGAATCGAGTATTCCATTACCATTTGAATCGACAAAAACGGTTCCCTTTGCTGTATCTTGCGCCACTCCTTGAGATACCGAAACCAAGCAAAAGAAAATAATGAGTGAAATTAATCGGGTATTCATAACAAATCATTAATTAAAATTGGGTTCCAAAACCTACCAAAAATCAAAGATCTTTGTTTAACGTGGAGATTAACGAATCATAAACTTACTTTCCCTGCTTCAAACATAATCTAACAACCAACAACTCATGCGCGTAATTCCAGCTATAGATTTACTCAACGGCAAGGTTGTTCGTCTACACAAAGGAAACTATGATGAAGCCAAAATTTACAATGACGATCCCATTGCCGAAGCCCAAAAGTTTAAAGATGCCGGATTTGATCATATCCACGTGATTGACCTTAACGGCGCCAAAGAAGGGAAATTTGTGAACCTTGAGTATATCCAGAAAATAATAAATGGGGTTGGGCTATCCGTTCAAACGGGAGGCGGAATCCGCAGCTATGAAGATGCCGCCATGCTGCTCGATACAGATTTATCAAACATCATTTGTAGTTCCATGGCTGTAAAAAGCCCGAATGAATGGCTCAACGTGTTGGATAAATACGGTGATTCTGCCATTCTGGGTATGGATTTAAAAGATGGCCAGGTAGCTTATAGCGGCTGGCTAGAGACACTTGATAAATCACTAAATGATTTTTTGCAGCCGATGATTAAGCGTGGTTTATCTACTGTGTTGAGTACAGACATCTCCCGGGACGGTACACTCGAAGGACCTAATATGGAACTTTACCGGCAACTTTCTGAACAATTTCCAAACCTCAATTTTATTGCTTCCGGCGGTGTCTCAAATGCTTCTGATCTCGCTACACTAAACAACGATGGTCAATATGGGGTAGTTGTAGGACGTGCTTACTATGAAGGAAAAATATCTCTGGACGAGATGCTCCAATATCATTCAGGATAGTAATTCTTAACGACCAAAATCGTCCTGCACGCGCACAATATCATCTTCGTCGGAAGGATTATCTACATCGGTATGCTGCCAAATCTCAGCTAAAATGCCCCAGTTATCTAATCCAATCAACCGGTGACGCTCACCCTGCTGGAGCCGTACAAACTCTCCTGTTTCATATTCTTTAACGGGACCTTGCTCATCGGTATCGCTGGTCATGACTCCCACTGGCCCTTCAAGCACTTTCCAGATTTCGGCCCGGCGGTGGTGATATTGCCACGACAGGCGTTTATCAGGCTGAACCACCAAAATTTTGGGACTTAATTTCCCTGATATTTTAAGCTCTTCCACATCAATATCACCAAAATAAGTTTTAGCAAACTTAGCAGCTTCACTCTCGTCAATCACGAAAAAACCGCCCCACGGTCGCTCGTAATCCTGATCGACAATGGTAAACCCATTCTCGGTAATTTGTTTTTTAATCTTTTTGAATAATTTTTTCTTTGATTGATTGGTACTCATTAACCAAATACTTAGAAGTTATCAGTTCATATTTTCTGGCTGGAATTTACAAATAATCATCCCCAAAAATTACTTATTAATCCCTTTAGCCAACTAGATAAAAGATTCCCTCTTCAGCAAGATATCCATCGTAAATTGAAGTGGAAACTCTAAGAAAGGAAAGCTGTATCAGGACGTGCTCATAACTGTTTAATTTTACTGAAAATCACTGATCAGTATCGTATAACGCACAAAATAAAAAAGGCTGCGAAATAAATCGCAGCCTCAAAATCGTTTCAAAGTAATTAACTATTAGTGATCACGTTCACAATCGATCTTTGGTTCTTTCTGACATGGATCAACTGCTGTTGCTCCGCATTGTGGACATTCAGTTGGTTGTGCCATAGTGTCTTCGGTTTTTGGATTAACCTTCACTTCTATTCTACCAAAAAATTTGGTAATATGATTCCCTTTTGCACAAATTTATATTCAATCTAATTTAAATACATTAAAGTTTAATTTTACTGCAGCATGCTTGCAAAACGGATTATCCCCTGCCTCGATATCAAAGACGGACGAACAGTGAAAGGCGTAAATTTTGAAGGACTCCGTGATGCCGGAGACCCCGTAGAGCTGGCAAAACGTTATTCTGATGAAGGTGCCGACGAGCTGGTGTTTCTCGATATAACGGCCACTAAAGAAAAACGTAAAACGCTGGTCGATCTAGTGAAAAGGATTTCAAAAAAAATTAATATTCCCTTTACTGTAGGCGGTGGCATCAACAGTGTTAGCCAAATTGCCGAACTACTGCATGCCGGAGCTGATAAGGTATCGCTAAATAGCGCAATTGTTCGAAATCCCGATCTTATTAATAAAGCAGCACAACAATTTGGCTCACAATGTATTGTTGCTGCAGTAGATGCCAAGCGAATCGGGAATCAGTGGACGGTCTTTATTTCCGGGGGATCTATCAACACCCAAAAAGATGCACTGCAATGGATTAAAGAAGTTCAGCAACGTGGCGCGGGCGAAATACTGCTTACTAGCATGGATAAAGATGGAACCAAATCCGGTTATGATCTGGAACTTCTTCAAGCAGTAAATGCCTTTGCCCAAGTTCCCGTTATTGCCAGCGGTGGTGCCGGCACAAAGCAACACTGCATTGAAGCTATTACTGAAGGTAATGCTGATGCTATTCTGGCTGCCAGTATTTTTCACTTCCAAGAGATTGCAATCAGCGATTTAAAAGGAGAACTTAAGAAAGCTCATATAACAGTAAGAGAAACAACTTAATATTGCGTATTTGTAGTGCGTAGCATCTCCTAATCACTACTTTTGCGCAATACGAACTACGCAATATGCTACTATGATTGACATCGAAACATTAGATTTTAAAAAGGTCAACGGGCTTATTCCGGCTATCATTCAAGATGCCAAAACATTCCAGGTACTAATGCTGGGATACATGAATAAAGAAGCTCTTGAAACTACACTAGAAAATGAACGCGTCACCTTTTACAGTCGAAGCAAGGAACGTCTTTGGACCAAGGGCGAAACTTCAGGCAATTACCTTGACCTGGTCGATATCCAACAAGATTGCGATGATGATACGCTTTTGATCCTGGCAAATCCCCAGGGACCAATATGTCATACGGGCGAACAGTCATGTTTCTATGAAAAGGATTTTAAACCCAAACAAAAATTAGCCTTTCTCAATGATCTCGAAGAGCTGATTATCAGTCGTAAAAATGAGATGCCCGACAATTCGTATACTACCTCCCTTTTTGAAAAAGGAATTGATGAAATTGCCCAAAAGGTAGGAGAAGAAGCCGTAGAAACAATTATTGAGGCTAAGAACAATCAAGAAGAAGCGCTTAAGAATGAAACGGCTGATTTGTTATATCACTTGCTGGTATTGTTAGCTGAAAAAAATCTTTCACTCTCTGATATCACAGACTTATTAAAGAAACGTCACGAATGAATTCATAATAATACCTTGAGGATATCAAAACTATTGCCTGTTAAATCAGAGATCTTATTGCTTTCCTCAGCACTTTCCATTTCGTAAGTTTGACAATCTAATTTCTGCTAACATCTAAACTAGAAAATAATGAAAATTACGATTGACCAGCTGAAAAACACTCACATGGAAGCCGAAAACGAGGAGGGTGGACTTATTCGCATGGATGGATCCACTGAAATTGGAGGGCTCGAGGGTGGATTTAGTCCCATGCAATTACTGTTGGCCGGTGTTGGAGGTTGTAGTGCCATTGATATCATTGGCATCCTCAAAAAACAACGGCAAGATCTACAGGATCTGAAAGTAGAAGTGGAAGGTGATCGCCAGTCAAAAGAAGAGTATTCTGAATTTAAGACCATCCATATAAACTTTATTTTTACCGGAGATCTTGATGAATCAAAAGTAGAACGAGCTATTAATCTTTCGCTTGATAAATATTGTTCAGTTTCCAAAACCCTTGAGCAAGCATCCGAAATAACCCACAGCTACGAAATTTTATCCGGCTAACATCATGAATAATCAACAGGAAGAGACAAAAGCAATACGAAATCAGACTAATCGTACCGAGCAGCGAGAACATTCGACACCACTTTTTATGACGTCGAGTTTCGTCTTTGATTCGGCCGAGCATGCTCGCGCCTTGTTTGCCGACGAGATAAAGGGGAATGTATACAGCCGGTATTCAAACCCCAATGTAGACGAGTTTGTTGCCAAAATTTGCGATATGGAAAAGGCACAATCTGGAGTAGCCACGGCATCAGGGATGTCAGCCATCTTTTCGAGCCTTGCTGCTTTATTAGAACAAGGTGATCATGTACTAGCTTGCCGATCGCTGTTTGGATCATCGCATCAGATTCTAAGCGGCATTCTTCCCAAATGGGGTATTGACTTTTCGTATGGTAACATTGACAATCCCGAAAAATGGGAGTCTCGTATTGAGGATAATACCAAGGTACTTTTCCTAGAAACTCCTTCCAATCCCGGGCTTGACCTGATTGATCTTGAATGGGCCGGTAAACTTGCTGATGCTCATAACTTAATCCTCATTGTCGATAATTGCTTTGCTACACCTTATCTCCAAAAACCAATGGAGTATGGCGCTGATGTAGTGCTCCATTCGGCCACAAAATTTATTGACGGACAGGGACGCGGTATTGGCGGAATTGCTGTAGGGAAAGAAAGATATCTTGAAGAAATCAGTTTTTTCTGCCGGCATTCGGGTCCTGCACTTTCGCCCTTCAATGCCTGGATGTTTTCAAAAAGTCTTGAGACACTACCTGCACGCATGGATCGGCATTGTAATAATGCCCTGGCACTTGCCAGCTCGCTGGAAGATCATCCCAATGTGGATTGGGTTAAGTATCCCCATTTAGAAAGTCATCCGCAGTACAATCTTGCAAAAAAGCAGATGAAAAAAGGCGGCGGTGTAGTATCGTTTAATATTAGTGGTGGATATGAAGCAGCAAAGCAATTTCTGGATAAATTAAATACTTTATCTCTCTCTGCTAATCTGGGAGACTCCAGAACTATAGCTACACACCCTGCTTCTACAACACATTCGAGCCTGACAGAAGAAGAGCGTGCCGCAGTTAATATAACCTCTGGCATGATACGTATTGCAGTAGGACTGGAGGGTAAAGATGACATCCTTGAGGATGTACACCAAGCATTAAATTAATTATACACCTTCCTCTGCCAGCTGTAATGCTGCAGAATTAATACAATATCGCAGTCCGGTAGGTTCTTCACCATCAGGAAATACGTGCCCTAGATGGGCATCACAAACGTTACACCTCACCTCTATGCGCTTCGTCATAAGTCCGTAATCTTCTTTGTAGCTAATCACATTTTCCTGTACTGGTTGTGTAAAACTGGGCCACCCGGTACCGGACTCAAATTTTTCGGTGGAGTCAAAAAGCTCGGTCCCGCAGCAAACGCAGGTATATAATCCTGGTTTATGAAACTCACAGTATTCACCGGAACCAGCTCGCTCAGTGCCCTCCTCACGAGTTATCCGGAATTGCTCGTTGGTAAGCTGTTCTTTCCACTCTTCATCAGATTTTTCAACACGCTGAGGCGGCTTAGGATTACCATCTTCGGCAAAAGAATTTACCTGTTCCCAGTCAATCATATTCAATAGAAATTAATATCCAATTATACTTCCGTTAATAACTTTACAATTATTTAGGTTATTACATTCCTAGTTATAAAACAGAATCTTCATAATTAGCAAGTCTCATTATGCATAACACTTTAATTAACAAAGGGTAGCCCGAATTCTCATCCGAACTACCCGCTGTTTCAAATAAGCTTGCAAATTATCCTATTTCGGTAATCAAATCAGCAGTACGAGCAGAATATCCTGCCTCGTTATCATACCAAGCTAATATTTTTACCAAATTGCCATCGGTTTTTGTAAAACCACTATCATAAATACAGGAGTGAGGATTACTCAGGATATCCGTAGAAACCAGCTCTTCTTCGGAGTATTGCAGGACTCCATGCATGGCTCCATCGGCAGCACTGCAAAAAGCATCGTGCACTTCATCTACCGAAACATCACGATCAACAACAGCTGTCAGATCGGTTAGTGAACCATCAGCTACCGGAACACGAACAGCGCTTCCGTCTAGCTTTCCATCAAGATTGGGCAATACTAACCCTACAGCATCTGCCGCACCTGTTGTGGTAGGGACCAGATTATTAGCTGCTGTTCGTCCGCGTCGCAGATCCTTATGCGGGCCATCAAGAATATTCTGGCTGCCGGTATAAGCATGCGTCGTAGTCATAAATCCTTTTTGCAGACCAAAAGCATCATCCAGCACTTTCACCATGGGCGCCAAACAATTAGTGGTACAGCTAGCATTGGAATAGATCTGAATATCATCCTCAATCTCTTCATTATTTACCCCCAGCACAATAGTTTTTACATCCTTATCTCCTTTAGCCGGAGCTGAAATAATTACTTTGTCTGCCCCTGCTTCCAGATGCTTGGCAGCTGCATCCCGGGTTCGAAACAATCCAGTGGATTCAATCACGACATCAGCACCGCGCTTATCCCAGTTGAGGTCAGCAGGATCACGTTCCGACGATATCCCAATTTCCATGCCGTCAATACTAATACTGTCTTCCGTAGCACTTACGTCACCGTCAAAGGTTCCATGCACAGAATCACGCTTAAATAAATATGCTAACGTTTCTGCATCCGTTAAATCATTAATACCTACAATATTAATTTCATCGTTATGATAGGCGAATATTGATCGTGCCACTAATCGACCAATACGTCCAAATCCATTGATACCGACATTAATTTTAGCCATAAATGTAATCGTTTATTTGTCTCTGTGTTGAGTTAAACTCTAAATTTTTTGGGCGCTACTAGTTTAGAGCGCTCAAAAATAATAGTTAATCCATCATTTGTAAATTTTTGGGCTGATTTATTTATATCTATTTCAGCTGTCCGGTCCCGTGATATCCATTCATAAAATCGATCCCGCTCATCCGACGTTTCCCCTCCAGTTGGACTTCACGCAGTACAACAGTACCCGGCTCACATCCTACCAGCAAATCACCATTCCGAACCTCCAGCTGGCCTTTTTTTAGCGAGATATCAGGACCAACTTCGGAGCGATACATGTTAAACTTTAACCCATCGAGCGTGGACCATGCTGTGGGAAAGGGACTCAAACCCCGAATTTTATTGTGTACCGATTCAGCCGGCTCATGAAAATCAATCTCACAATCATCGGTAAATAATTTAGGTGCCGGCGTCGCTTCACTGTCATCCTGTGGAATCGTTTCATACTCATCGGCCGCAATTTCTTGCACGGACTGCAATAACGCCTCACTACCCTGCTCTTTCAGCCGCTTATACACATCACCAGTCGTTTCATTGTCACCAATTTCTGTTTTTTTCTGTTTAATGATGTTACCAGTATCTACCTCCTCATCCAAAAAGAAAACAGTACAACCTGTTTGTTCTTCACCATTCATTACTGCCCAATGGATAGGAGCTGCTCCGCGATATTTCGGTAACAGCGATGCGTGCAAATTGATTGAACCTTTTTTAGGGAGAGATAAAATATTGGGTGGCAGAATGCGAAAGGCAACAACCACAAATAAATCGGCATCAAGTAGTTCTAACTGTTCATAGAACTCCGGATCATCTAATTCTTCAACCTCAATTACAGGCAAGTCCAGCTCCAGAGCACGCTTCTTTACTTTTGTGGGATGCGTTTGAGAGCCGCGCCCCCGGCGTTTATCTACGTTACTGACCACCGAAACAATCTCATGCTCTGACTGATGCAGTTTCTCAAGGCTGGGAATAGCAAAATCCGGAGATCCCATAAAAACAATGCGCATAGACGTTTACCCTGCCTGAGCCTTTTTTGAAACTACCGGATAATCAATCTCCATACGTCCCTCATCAATCTCTTTTAACTTTGAGGACAGCAATTTACGCTTGAAATACGAAAGATGATCCAAAAATAATATGCCATCAAGATGATCAGCTTCGTGCTGTATAACACGTGCCCACCAGCCATCAATTTCGAGCTCTCGCTCCTCAAAATGCCGATCGCGATAGGAAACTACAATCTTTTCGGGACGACTGACTGTACTGTTTACGCCCGGAATACTCAGGCAACCTTCATCCATATCTACTTCCCGATCACTTTGAAAAGTTATTTCGGGATTAATCATCGCAACCGGTCCGCGTTTATCTTCTTCATCCTCGTACATCGGGTCGGCATTGGCCACAAAAATACGAAGCAGCTTTCCAATCTGCGGAGCTGCTAATCCAACCCCATCAGAATTATACATGGTATCAAACATATCGTCGATAAGCTGCTTCAGCTCCGGACCAAATTCTTTGATGGGCTCCGCTTTTTTGCGGAGCACCTCATCATCATACGTAACGATCGGTAATACGGACATCATCTGATTTGTTCTGTTCAATATATTTTTGGAGAATTATCGCAGCGGCTGCCTGGTTAACACGGTCTGACTCACGACGCTTCATTTTGGGTACATCGGCTTCGACCATAGCCCGCACTGCTTCTTTGGTGGTATAACGCTCGTCGATCTTAGCAACTTCCATATCTGGGAATTTAGCTTCAAGCTCTACGAGAAATTCTTCAACCATTTTAATGGCTCTGCCTTCGTTACCTTCGGGTGTAAGAGGCCAACCAACAACAATCTTTTCAACCTCTTCTTTGCTAATTAATTCGTGAAGCGCCTCCATAACCTCTTCAGTATGGTAGGTATCAATAGGATTGGCAACTGTTTTTAACAGATCAGTGCGTGCCACCCCAATCCACTTAGTACCAATATCAAGACCTATGATTCTTCCGTATTCTGCCACTGTTAACCTTCTGATTCTTCTTTTTCCTCTTCTTCAAGAGGCTGTTTTAGAAATTGTTTAAGTAACTTGCTGGGCTTAAAATGTGTTTTGCGATGCGGAGGCACATATATTTCCTCATTGGTACGAGGATTTCGTGCCCGCGGCTTTGCTTTGGTTTTCTTCACTTCAAAAACACCAAAATTACGTAATTCGATCCGGCATTCAGGATCAGCATCCATCATTGTTTCGCGCAGTGCGTTGAGTACACTGTCAACCCACGGTTCGGTGTGCACTTTCGGCTCATCCATCTTTTCAGCTACGCGACGAACAATATCTCGCTTGGTATAGGTGATCATAACCAGAGATTAATAATTTATTCTGCCTGCCGCTTGAAACACAAACTTCCAACAGCGAATAGACAATAACGAAATTAATTTATGAATGCTGGATGATATTACTTTTATCAGGAATATGAAAGTTCTTACACCTCCACATATGCCTATTGTTATCAGCTATTCGTAACGAAATACACTCTTCACACCATCCACTTTCTGAAGCTTCGTGATAATACGGTCCAAGTGATCAATATCATCCACAAAGACGGTAAGCATTCCCTCAAACATGCCGCTGTTACTATTTACGTTTATACTCTTCATATTTGTTTCCATCGACTTTGAGAGCACATCTGTAATATCATTAATCATACCTACACGGTCTTCGCCGATTACTTTGAGACCGCCCAAAAATTTCGAATCAATATTCTTAGCCCACGATACGTCAACAATGCGCTCACCGTCCGTTTGAATAAGATGATGGATATTCTTGCAGTTTGAGCGGTGAATCTTCACCTCACCATTACGGCTAATAAATCCCATAACGTCATCACCTGGAATGGGATTGCAACAATTGGCATAATTGTACTTAACATTGGTAAGCTCACCTTTTACAATCAGTGCTTTATCATCGCTGACCGAACGCGCCGCGTCAATATAGGTCTGCTGAACCTGCTCATCAGTTACCGGCTCTGGTGCTTCCTCATTTTTCTGATCGTCATCAACCCGCCCCTTACTGGTATACTGTTTCGCAGCTTTGTAAAGGTCATCAACATCATAAGTGCCCTTTCCTATGTCATAAAATAGATCCTGAGTAGTATCATAATCCAACTTTTGAGCAACCGGCATCAAATCTTGCTCGGAAATTTCAATATTGCCACGATCGACTCTTTTCTCCCAGGCTTTGCGACCCTCATCAGCTGTTTCGCGCTCTTTCTGCTTGATAAACTGTCGAATCCGCGACTTTGCCTTATGCGTTACGACATCATCAATCCAGTCAGGATTCAAATTAATATCGTTGCTCATAATAATTTCAACCTGATCCCCCACACTCAGCTCTTCGCGCAATGGAGCCATCTTGCCGTTTACTTTTGCTGCTTTGGCTCGCTCCCCAATTTCACTGTGGATCTCAAACGCAAAGTCGATAGGCGTGGCGCCCTGTGGTAATGTGCGCAGCTCTCCGTCGGGCGTAAATACATAAATTTCATCCTGATACAGATTAAGCTGAAAATCCTTTACAAACTCTGTTGCTGCCTCGGGACGCGGATTATCTAAAATATCACGTACCCAGTGCACAAATTTATCGAGGGTCTCTGAACCTCCTCCCTCTTTATACTTCCAATGGGCGGCCACTCCTTTTTCGGCGACATCATCCATGGGACGCGTACGAATCTGCACCTCCACTTTACGCCCCTTTTCGGTGATCACTGTGGTGTGCAACGACTGATAGCCATTTGCTTTGGGTACTGAGATAAAATCTCGAAATCGCTTAGGGATGGGCGTGTACCAGTCCGTAATAATAGAATACACACGCCAGCAGTCTTCTTTACTATGCGGATCTTCGAGAATAATCCGAATGGCAAATAGATCATAGATTTCCTCAAACGGCTTCTGCTGACGCTGCATCTTTCTAAAAATAGAATAGATGTGCTTGGGTCGTCCTTTTATTTCAAATGTGAAGCCCTGACTGTCCAGTTCTTCGCGAATGGGCTTCATAAATTTTTCAATAAAGGCCTCCCTGGCTTCCCGCTTTTCGCGTAGCTTACGAGAAATAAATTTATAGGAGTTTGGATCAATAACTCTAAAACAGAGATCTTCGAGCTCACTTTTGATGCTAAAAAGACCAAACCGGTGTGCCAACGGAGCATATAGCTCCATAGTTTCGGTGGCCTTTTGCATCTGCTTTTCGCGCGGCAAATGCTGAATCGTCCGCATATTATGGAGCCGATCGGCGAATTTTATCAACACCACGCGGATATCCTCGGCCATGGAGAGCAGCATCTTCATAAAGGTTTCGGCCTGCTTAGTATTTCGGCTTTTAAAAACGCCCGAAATTTTTGTAACACCATCTATGAGATGAGCAACAATATCACCGAACAGTTCTTCAATATCTTTGATTGTAACGCTGGTATCTTCAACCGTGTCGTGCAGCAGCGCAGCGATTACCGAAACATCATCAATATTAATTTCGGAAGCCACTATTTTTGCTACGGTAACGGGATGACGGTAAAACGGCTCACCAGATGCCCGGTCAACATCTTGATGAGAGATATAACAAAGCTTAAATGCCCGTGAAACCATCTCTTCATCCACGGAATCAAGGTTTTCTCGACATACCTCTAACAACTGATCCAGATCCTGCTGCTGAGCAGCATCCAAATCAAAAGCGCTGAAATCAATATTTTCTATGGTTTTTAAGTCAGCCATACATTTTAAAACCCTACCAAAAGATCATCACGGGTTATTATTAACAATCTAATATCAGTCTGCATTCAAAATAAACGAACTTGCTGCTTATTCCAATCAATCATCAGGCACATACTGCCCTAGTAAAATAAAAAAAGCGGGCGCCGTTAAACGCCCGCTTAACATACTTGTGCTCCAATTAGAAACTAAAAGAAATACCAAAAATCAGACGGCCTGTATTACTGTCAAAACTGGCATTTTGTGTAACACCGCTGAAACTTTCAGCAGATTGGAACCGATATTCCACAAACGGTTTTAGTGCAGGAATCGGACTTACTTTTGCCCCAACAAAGCCATTCCAAAAGAATCTGTTTTCTGATCCGGAAGCAAGTTGGGAAATCTCCACATCCGTTGTTGTAGAACCTACTCCTGTACCTACATATGGACTGACCAGTCCAATTGAGGCACCCACTGTTGCTGCAACCCCATAGTCGTAGTTTGTTATTTCTCTGGAGAAACTTTGGTTGTTCTGAGTAATTGTATTTTCATCATTGAAATAGCTAAAGTGTGCCCGCAATCCCAAATTTAGAACCGGCATTTTACTCAAAATCTCGCGTTCCAAACGCACACCAAAACCATTTGTGGGATCTTCATTCCTAATTTCATAAGAAGCACCAATACTCCATTGTGCCGCAGCAGATTGTGGTATACCACTTATGACAAATGCAAAAACAGCGAAGGCAAATAGTAGCTTATGTAGTCTCATAGTAATAATTAAATTAAGGATTAATGTTTATGTTGATTATGAGCAACATACAAGCTTATAAAAAGTAATTCCACATTCTGCGAAATACTATTTTATAAGCGTCATCTTTTGAACTTGAACAGTATTTCCTGCTTTTAAGTGTATAAAATAAGTTCCGCTGGCTAAATCACTCCCATCAAATTGTAGATTATATTTTCCGGGACGCTGTCTGTCATTAACCAAGGTTCGTACTTTGCGACCCAAGACATTATACACATTAATATTTACATCTGCTTCTGAAGAAAGCTGGTAGCGTATTTTTGTCGAGGGATTAAACGGGTTAGGATAATTTGGCTTCAAACTCGTTTCGGTTATGCCGCCTGCCACCTTTGAATTATCCAGTAATAGTTTTTCATATTCGCGATCTATACTAACCGTTTTACCGGGCGCTAAATCATAAAATACCGTATCCTGGTCGGTAACTCCTTTAATAGTATACCCTTCTGAAAGAGATTGAGCCGACAGCCGTGCTTTAACCGGAAAGTTATAAGTGGTAAGCTGTAATTCTGTATTTGGCTTGTCTGCTATGCGATATCCCTCCTCCGAACGAACATCAAGCTTAGGTTTTGGAGATTGGGGAGGCATCAAATAGGATTGACGCTGCTGACCATTAAGTTCTGATGGGGACACATAAAACTTCTGTACGTTATTGCCACGACGAAAGGTAACAACATCAGGCTGATTTTTATCAGTGGATACGATCCTGTTTTTAGGTGTACTGGCTCCCACAGCCATGGAAATAGTACCCGATTGATTAGCATTAATCCAGTAACCGTCATTCGGGTTAATTTCAGTGGCCGATTGATAAGTTCCACCTTCATATTTAAAGATGTCTGCCGAACTTAAAATAGCTCCCGGATCGTTGATAGCTGAAGCTTGTACTGTATCTGCAATTCCGGCTATTAAGTTCCAACCCTGATCAAGGGTAATACTTGCCGAGATGCTAGCCTCTCCGGCAAAGCCTATCTGTGAACCTGAGCGACTTTTAACCCAGTATCCCGTTTGGGATTCTAAATCAGAAGACGAACTATAGCTGCCTGCAAAACCATATACCGTTACATCATTACCAATTTGACTACTGCCGGTGGAAGATGTCAGTGGTGAACCAATGAGATTCCAGCTGTCAGTAACGGATGCATTTCGTTGATGGTAACCCAGCAGTCCGGAAGCATTACTTTCATTATCATCTATATCTTTAGCCGTAATTTTATAATAGTAAAAATTATTCCCCACATTGGTATCAGTATAAGAAGGACTACCCAATGCAGCCACAGAATCATACTTGGCTAAAGTATTGCTATCCAGTCCACGGTAAATATAATATTTCGTGATATCTGACTCTGTGTTTGCATCCCATTGCAGCTCTACGCTAGAACTATCGCCAGTTAGTGCCGAACCGGTAGGAGCACTTGGCGTCATGCCATCACTTGTCAGCTGTACATCAGCAGAACCGGCAAAAATACCACGACCGTGGGTAGCGGCCGCCACCGTACCATCTGATGGTCGAGATGTAATATGCTCAACAATAGAATAGCCAATACTGCCGGGCGAACCGTCATCCGATTCGCGAACCCATGTTGTGGATGGCCCGTTTAATGCCCCCGTAGAATAGATACCGGTACTTGTACCTACAAAATACACCGGCCCAGCCTGGGTGGGCAAAATTGTTGCACTGCGTAACGAAGGTCCCGGATCGGAATTAGTACCTTCCAGATCTCCTTCAATAGCCGTCCAATTGGTACCCCCATCAGCTGTATGATATAAACCTACGATATCATAGTTAGACATTACCACCATCGCTTCGTCACCGTCAATAGGGTTAACTGCAATATCATGCACGTAAGCACCTGATGGCGCCCCAGAAATCGAAATATCTTGGGGGGTAAAATTATTTGAGGCATCATCCGAATAAAATATTTCAGGAGTCCCATTTGTTGATGAAGTAGCATAATACAACCGATCCGATGGTTGTGAGGTTGTTACTGCAAGCGTTGTCACCTGATAACCTGTACTCGTAGTCGCATCATACTTACTCCAGCCTTGCGTAGTCCCTCCACTATTAAAATTTGAGATTTGATCTAGTTCGGTATTAATCCACATATTTGCCTGAGACGGATAATACATAATAGCATCATCATTCGGGTCAATGGCAAATGGGTGCACAAATAATTGGCCTGAAGCTTGGGACGGATATACAGATGTCCACTCGGTTGAAGTAGATGAATTATAACGAGAGGTTAAGTTTCCATCATTTTCTATCGTTAATCGAGTTACCTTTCCTTGTTGGGAAGAGACATAAGCATAGTCTGTGCCCCAAAATGCATAACTGCCGTCACCACTAGAAATATCAACCAAATTTGTCTGTGAAGTATTTTGGGTAGCCGCACGAAAGTATGGTGTTCCATTATCCTGTGTGCCCCCCATATAGCGATTGTCTCCTGCCTGTGAGGGAATAGCTACGGTATAAAATTGACCTGTCACATATCCTTCATCCTTGTCTTGCCAGCTAACTGATGAAGCTGTGATATCTGACGATACGCTGATACCCCCGTCATGACCACTCCAAACCCTGTCCGGGTTGGCAGGGTCATACGCAACTACATGCTGATCGGGATGCTGACCGGGATACTGAGATACATTGTTAATTTTTGCATATCCGCCAATCCAATGCTCGTCTTTGCTTGTATTAGCAGCAGTTGAAAATCCATCTCGAGATCGGAATAAGTTGGTGCCTCCAATCATAACAAAATCTGAATCATCTGGTTTTACTGAAACAACCATATTATACCCGCCTTGTAGATTAACCCCTCCGACAGAACCTCCAAAGTCAGGCAAGTTGGCAGATCGATCTTCAGCAGTAGGATTTTGAGGATCAGAAATATCAATTTTGTAAAAGCTAACTCCCTGATTCGAGGTATTATTCGCCCCTTTCAATGTAAAAACGTATAGAATATCCGGACTGCTTGGTGCAAAAGCCAAAACACTGCGGCGATAAGTATCAGGAAAATCACTTGGCGTTATCTCCGTCCAACTGCCCGATTGTCCGTCATTGTCAGAAATATAGATACCGGGATTGTGGTTATTTGCAGGATCCGACGACGACTGATCACTAAACGATGCCTCTGATATTACGGCTCCCACTGTACCATCAGAAGCAACCGTGACATCCGTAAAAAGTTGTTCTCCTTCAGTACCTAAGACCGGAGAACTGGAGAACGATTGGCCATCTGTTGAACGGTATATACCATAACCTGTGCTGGCGATAAAAATACTTCCAGTGGTAGGGCTAATTCTAATGCGGCTTACCGAGTTAAACTTATCAACCAATCCTTCGGTATCAGAACTTGCCTGGGAAAGCAGCTGCCAAGTATCGCCGTTGTCGGTTGACTTGTAGATTCCTTGCCCATAATAGGCCGCATTCGGAGCACTGGCAGAATTAGCCAAAACTTCTCCCGAGGCATAATACCAGTTGTCCAGATTCACGGGACTCTGGGCAAGGCTGGTTACGCTCATATTTTGATTGGGATCAGATCTAAGATTCCATGTACTACCGCCGTCCGTACTTTTCCAGATACCGCCTGATACTCCTCCTGCAATAATGATATCCGAGTTACGCTCATCAATAGCTAATGCTCGCGTACGACCACCTAAATCTTTGGGACCAGCAAGCTCCCAAGTGAGATCAATATTGGGATTACCCTGCACTGTTTTCGGACGCAGACCACTTCCACTTTTGCTGGGGATTGTTTGGGCATGCTTCAACTCTCGTGAACGAATATTTTGGGGAATTTTTCCTGTTGCCGGATCTCTGAGTAATCGGTGAAAATATTCACCCCGAGCCTTCTTCATCTTAATGGGATTCTCTTCAACCTCCTCAGCTACCTGCTCACTGTTAATCTTTTGTGATGGCTGAACATACCATAAGCCTGTAAAAATAATGAGGATCCCTACTGTAATCCCAACAAATATATACGCTTTTTTACTCATCTTTGAAGAATTTATTAAAAACTAATATAGCTATCTAATGATCATTATTTCTAACAATCCTACTTCTAATTAAAGCATTTTTTAACAATTCTGGAAATCCGACACTACCATCTTACTTAGCAACAAAAAAGCATTTTCAAATTTATAAATTCAGAAAATAATGAATGGACATTTCACAATTATACCCTTATTTTATGATACAATTTTAATTCCCACCTGTAGCAATACATCTTAATTAAGATATGTAACGGTATACACGATGCTATTCTTATTCAAAGATGAAGCTTGAGGTGCAAAACACAACATTTATTTTACATGACACAACAAGGAAAAGTTAAATGGTTCGATATCGAAAAAGGATACGGTTTCATCGAGCCTGAGGACGGAAGCAAAGATGTATTCGTCCACCGAAACAACGTAGAAAATTTAGATTATAATCAAGGTCTTGAAGACGGAGAAAGCGTAGAATTTGACGTCGAAGAAACCGATAAAGGATTAAGTGCGACTGATGTTCGCAGCCTTGATTACAAGTAATTCTTAGCTTGTTTATAAAAAAAGGTCCGTTTCTTTATTGAAACGGACCTTTTTTATTTTTCTCCTGTTTCTCCTTATTCCTTTTCTTGCATCAGCCACTGCAGTCTTGGCTTGGCCTTCTTTTCTGTTCTATAGTAGTCAAGCCCGATTACCACAGCCAACAATAAGTATTCCACTGCTACTAACCACAGATTTTCGGTGTAGTCTGCCGTAGCATAGGTTACATAGCTAAGAGGAATAACCACTGACCATGCCACCGGATACAACATGCCCGTCAGTGGCATAAACACGAGTAGTGAACTTATATACCAGGGATGCACTGTCGTTGAAAACAGATAATAGGCAGTAAGCGTGATCAAAAATACCAAGGGGATATTTTTAAGGGATCGATCTCGCAGCTTCCATGAAATCCCGAAAATTAAAGCTGTACTTACTGCTGCCAAAGTGGGTCCCGCGAATTGAATTATATTATATCCCACAACCTGCATTCCTACCCAGCGAATTACATAATACAGACTGGCATTAAATTCGAAGGTTTGAAAATAAAGTCCCAAGCTATCGCCAAAATTTTGGAAAAATGAGGGATCGAGAAAAGGCATATGCAGCAATATTGTACCTCCTCCCAAAACGCCTGTAAGCCAAAGGGCCTGTTTGCGAGACAAACTAAACAGCAGATATGGAACCAGTAAAAGTGGAATAAGCTTCACATTTACTGCAATCACAAATGAGATGAGCGCCCATAGCTTTTGATGTATCACAAAAAAGTATAACGAGAGTACCAAAAAGAAAATCATCACCGCTTCGAAATGCAGATTTCCGGAAAGCTCAACAATAATTAACGGGTTTAATGCATAAATAAGAAGATAAGAGGAGTTTAACCCGTAGTACTTCAGCAATTTTTTTAGTAACCATATTGTACCTAGTTCGACACCAATAACAAATAAACGGATGGTGACCACATTGCCCAGCAGCTCTCCTCCAAATATCCACGCAGAAAAGCCAAAAATATATTGGCAAACCGGTGGATAAACCGAGTAATAGTCCGGCGAATTAAGCTGCTGATATAAATGATCACTCACAATTGACAGTGAGGCAGATTCTTTCAGAGCCGAAGGCGTATGTGCAAAAGGATTGATACCGTTTACAAAAAGATTGCCGTCCCAAATAAACCGAAAAATATCATCCGAAAGCTCGGGAACAGAAAAAAGAAACAACAACCGGAAAATAACCGCTGCGGCAATCCCCCATTGTAGTTTAATCGTAGTATCCCAAGATGACCTCAGCATTAGAATATACTGAACAAACAAGAGGCCAAAGGTAGCCAGTACCCAACCAGTTTGGCTACGTTCCAGAGCGTATCCCAACAAAAAATATGCGCCCAGTGATACCAGCACTAGTCCCGCAAAACGAATATGGCTGCCGGATTTTTTCATACCGCCTTCGCCCATCGCTCATAGAAAGAATAGCCCACGAGAATTCCAAAACCGGCACTAAGCATCAGGTGAAAAACAAGCATAGCCTTATCCCCAATGAGAAAGGCAGCTACAACCCCGAGCAGAAAATAGAGCGCCAATAGGCCCTCTGCAACCGTCGAGAATGAAATATCGTTGCTTAGATACTCATTCGATTTCCATGAATCTGAAAGACCTGTAATATTAAATTTGGGCGTTCGAATGAAGGCAGAAGACTTTCCCAAAAATCCCTTGAAGACGGCAATAGAATTATGGGCGGAAAGAGCCATAGATATAGATAAAAATACGGGAAACATCAGTATAAATCGCCCGATTTTTCTACTTGTTTTACCTTCTTCAGTAAGTAACGGCAGGCTATAAATAAAAATCCATAGCAAAATACCACTCAAGAAGAAGCTTAATGTTTTCAGTACGGTACTTATGCCTCCTGTTGAAGCACTTATTAAAAGAAGAGGTACACTTATAACCGATATCAAGAGGATACATACAAAGATACTGCTGCTCATCAGATGACTGCTTGCCTGTAGTTTGGTGATAAATGGAAGGCGGCTATTCCAAATATTGGTGAAATGTTTGCGGGCAGTCTCCGCTGCACCCTTCATCCAGCGATACTGCTGACTTTTAAGTGCAGACACCGTAACCGGCAATTCGGAGGGCGATGTTACTTTTTCCAGATATTTAAAATCCCAATCCTTAAGCTGGGCACGATAGCTGAGATCCAAATCCTCGGTAAGTGTATCGTGATGCCAACCTCCGGCGTCTTTTATACAGGAGTTGCGCCACACTCCGGCCGTGCCATTAAAATTCATAAAAAAACCGGCACTATTTCGTCCCTTCTGCTCAACCGTAAAATGAGCATTCAGCGCAAAAGCCTGCATCCGGGTGAGCAGTGAATAATCGCGATTCAAATGGTCCCAGCGTGTTTGAACCAGCCCAACCTCCTCATCTTCAAAATGAGGGATCGTCTGCTTTAAAAAGTCAGGATCAGGTACAAAATCCGCATCAAAGATAGCAGTAAACTCACCTTTTGCCCGCTCCAGCCCATGCTGCAGAGCTCCGGCCTTGTATCCCTCGCGCGAATCTCTGCGTATGTGCTTAATGTTAATATTCTCCGACTGAAGCTGTTGTACCTTCTCTGCAATAATATCAACCGTTTCGTCAGTAGAGTCATCAAGGACCTGGATTTCAAATCGCTCTTTCGGCCAGTCGAAATCCGCCACCGCATCAATCAACCTGTTGACCACATATTTTTCGTTAAAAATCGGCAGTTGCACCGTCACCATAGGACATTCATCCGGACTCCTTTTTGACCAGTCCACCTTCGGCTCCCGGGATTCACCTCTGCCCTTCAGGTAGTGATATGCCAAATGACTTTGGCCCAGCGTATAAATAAAGATAGCTGCAAGCCCCAGCATATATAAGCCAACCACAATGACATCTACAAACTCCATGGAGTACTATAAATTTTTAAAAATCGTATATAAGATTTTGTACCCGGCTTTAATTGATCCGTTGATGGTACCCGAAATTTTAGAAACGCCAATACGCTTTTTATAGCTTACCGGCACCTCGGTATATGCAAAATTGTGCTTTAATGCTTTTACCTGCATTTCTACGGTCCATCCAAAAGTTGTATCTTGCATATTCAACTCCAGTAACTTGTTGAATTTTATAGCCCGGAACGGACCAAGGTCAGTAAATTTTGCATTCCAAAACAGTCGCATAAGACTCGTAGCCAGCCAGTTACCAAAAATTTGCTGTGGTTTCATCGCTCCCGGCTCTCGGTTACCCAACGCCCGAGAACCGATGACCAAATCAACATTATTTTCAATAATCGGATCTACTATTTGTCCCATTTCATCAGGGCTGTCGGAATAATCTGCATCTAAAAAGACAACAATATCCGGCGGATTCTTACTTTTCTTCAGATAGTCAATGCCTTTTAAACAAGCATTGCCATATCCCCTTTTGGGCTGATCAATGACCGTAGCCCCTGATTGTCGTGCTCGCTTTGCCGTGGCATCGCTGGAGGCGTTATTAACAACTACAATTCCATCAACCAGCTTCTTGGGAATATCCTCAATGACCTGTTGAATGGATTGCGATTCATTAAAAGCCGGAATAATAACTTTAATTACAGGTTCTTGCATCTAAATAATAACACTAAAAAATTCGTACTGTTTCCTTTATAGGAATACAACTATTTATAGCCCCAGCTTCTTTCGCAGTTTCTCATCTGAATTTGTATTTTTCTGCCAATAAGAGCTTTTGATGGAGTGCGTTCGCACTGATTTTGCCGTTAACGTATCGTCCTCTGAGGTCACCTTCGACTGTATCCACCCCGCAATTTGGTGCGGAAACGACTGCTCATAAATAATATTCAGCATGCGTCCGCTCTCATTATATCGCAAGGAATAAGATTTTAAGCTGTCGCCGGGAAAGCTGCTGCCTGTCCATTTACTTTTTTTAGCCGTTGCTTGTTGAATACCCCATTCGGCATGAGTGGTACGAATAGAAAAACTAGAGGGAATAACCTGAATATTACCTTCCGGCAGCAAGTCGGGATTGAGCCGCAGCTTGGTCCAAATCTCATCTTCCAGTAATGTAGCCTCAACCGATTTTTGGTAATCACCTTCAGCTTCAAAATATGAGTGCCCGGTGATTTTATACTTATTTTTTACAGCATTGAAATTCATCTGCGAATAGGTTGTTCCACACCACTCCTGGGATGAGCTGGCTACTTTTAAGGATCGCGGCCGATCTTGGTAGTTTACCGGCGTAAATATCGATGACATCATATTATATTCATAAATACCGGTTACAAACTCTTTTATAAAATTGAGCTTTAGCACTGAGGCTGTTTCTCTGCCCTCGGCCGCCGACTCCAGCTTGACCTGTTCTTCAGTCAAAAAATCCTCCGTCACAAATACCATTACAGCATCACCATCACGTACTTCACCATATCGAATCTGCTCCATATCATACCGGTTCAGCTCAGCCTCGCCCTGGTACCAATAAGCTTTAAAAGTAGAATCACTCATCAACGACTTGCCGGATGAGAAGGCACCGGACTGCACCTGAGGATTCCCACAGCCGGCTACTGCTAGCAGTACGACCAATGATAGATAAACGATTACATTACATTGTTGGCTCGTAATATCCATGAAATATGAGTCTATTTTATGTTTCTATGCCGCCATTTACCGTTACTCCATCTTCGTGAACAGTGAAGGCCTTCGGCTCATTGAACCGACCTTCTTCGGGACCGTTTTCAAGTTTAAGAACGCCACGCGGACATACCGATGAACACACACCGCATCCTACACACGAAGAACGAACAATATTTTGCCCGCGCTGGGCATACCAGCGCACGTCGATACCCATTTCACAGTATGTAGAACAGTTGCCACAGCTGATGCACTGTCCCCCATTAGTAGTGATGCGAAAACGGGATTTAAACCGCTGTATCAATCCGAGGTAGGCCGCCAACGGACATCCAAACCGACACCACGGCCGGTTACCCAAAATGGGATAGGTGCCTACTCCAATAACGCCGGCAAAAGCAGCACCAATTAAAAATCCATACCAAGATCGTAGGTTATACGTATCAATACCCAGTAAACTACTGCTGCCTGTAAAATAAGTGTAAAGCACGCCAATAGTCATTATAGTAACAAGGACCAGCACGCTGTGAACCGACCACCGCTCAAGCTTCCAGGCGCTTTTTGAGTTATCAGAAAGCTGGCGGTAAGGATCTCCGAATGTCTCAGCTAATCCCCCGCAGCCACATACCCAAGAACAATACCATCGTTTGCCGTAGAAATAAGTAAGAACCGGCACAACTACAACAGTTAAGGCAATGCCCCACATTAGCATAAACATTCCCAACGAACCACTGTTGACGAAGGTATTAATCTGCCAATCAAAAAAGAAATCATAGTCGAGCGGCCAGATATTTTTAAAATCGTAATAGGGTTTATTAAAAGCCACCAGCAGCTCGGGGATAATAAAAGCAAAAGCAGTTTGAAAAAACATGACCGATGAAGTGCGCACCAGATGATATTTGCTATGCCGATATTTGATAAACATGCGCACTCCCATCACAACAATGGCCAGTGTATATAGCAATCCATATAAAAACCACTGCCCGGCCGGCTGACCCTTAATAGCCATACTGATAGGATCTACCATTTTAATCCAGTTGACAGCATATTCGGGATACCAGTAGATAAACACATAAAAAGCGATAAAATAAAGTCCCGTTGCCCAGCCGATGGTACCAAGACTCATAGCCGAATTGTGATAAATATGATCGTTATCGATACCCGGTAGCCGTAACCAAATCTTAGGCAAAAAGAAGATAATAGCACCCAGACAACCCAGCCCTATGCTCAGCCAAAAGTATAGCATAGAATAGCTATCAATAATGCCCGTACTGGCCTGCTTAGCGATATTTAGTCGATATACTCCCTGTTTATAGTCATTAATCCTATCTCCATCATCTAACGTTTCATTCGCTTCCTCAATGGCCGGTTTTAAATTCGCAATAAAACTAAAAACAGTAGTATACGACTGTTGCTGCATCGTTGTGGTTTGCTGCGCTATAGCCTGCCGGTGCTGCTTATTTGAAATGGAATCCTCAATGCTACTTTTGGACAGCTCAAAAGGACCCATAAACATGACATAAGTAAACAGCAGGAGTCCCATTACAAACAGCGCCAAGCCGGTATAACGAATAATATACAGTCCCTTGGATGAGGGATTCGTATCGTCTTTAATTTCGTTGATAACCTTGTTCAATTTTTGGTCACTCATATCCCTAGGCCGTCATTTGATTTTCGAACTGAAAAAGTCCCAGCAGGCCGCGCTTTTGTTTTAGCTCAAGTTGCCGATCGGGATACCTTTCATTGTAATAGGTGATAATTTCTGACTCATGCTGATCACAAAATTCGGGATCAAAATTAACTTCTCCCAAGTGTTCCAGCACATATTCCAGCGTCTTGCCTTCATCAATCCACTGCTCACAAACCGCATGACGGAGCCGCATGCCAAAAGAATTAAAACCAGTAACAGCACGATCTGATTTTTTGTAATTAATCCGCAACAGCAGATTTTCATCGGGATGTTGCCAGCAAAATGTCTCACAACCATCAGGCAACTGCGGGGGGACACGTCCATACGTTTGCCACTCGATGGTCATAAACTTGGCCGAATTAAACCAAATTCCGCGATCATAAGCTTTGCGCTCTCCACACAGATTACGTGCCAGGCATTCACCCTGCAGGCGACCGGTGTACCAGAGTTGTTCAATAGACGGATCCCCATCAGGCACCTCCTTAAATTCGGCACAATCGCCGGCGGCATAAATATCATCAATATTAGTTTCGAAGTGACGATTCACCAATATGCCTCGGTCGGTTTCAACAGGTCCCGATTTGACCAGCTCTAAATTGGGATGGACGCCGGGTGTGAGAGCTACGAACTGGCAATCAATTTGGGTTCCCTCCTGCGTAACCACTGCCCGCACTCTACCATTATCATCAGGCAATATCTTTTCTAGATTTGTTTCTAGCCGCAGATCAATATGATGCCTGCGAATTTCTTCGTTGATCATCTTGGCCTCATCTACCGGCAAAGCATTATCCCAATAGTTGGATTCGCGCACCAAAAAGGTGACGGGGATATCACGCGTGTGTAGCATCTCAGCCACTTCAATACCAATAAGTCCGCCACCTACAATAACAGCGCGGTCAATATTCTTAGTATTTTCTTCCATCAACTGCAGATCTTGATAGCTGTAAAGCCCCTGAACACCATCTAGATCTTGTCCCGGCCAGCCAAACTTATTGGGCTGCGATCCGGTAGCCAATACCAGTTTATCATAGCTGACAGATTCGCCTTCCCGTAAATCCAGCTCCCTGTCTTCTACATTAATATCCATAACGTGATCACAGATCAGGTTTAGATCGTTCTTTTCCCAGAAGTGATCCTCATAGGGCTTGGTATGCTCGTACTCCATGTGCCCCATATAGATATACATCAGCGCTGTTCGCGAAAAAAAGTACTCCGTTTCGCTGGAGATAATAGTTATATCCCAGTCGGTGGCTTTTCGCACATAGCGCGCTGTAGTAACTCCGGTGATACCATTGCCAATAATTACAAGATGCATAAACGACCCATAGGTTCTGTTTGCCAATTAGATGTAATTGGCAAATAAGATATTACGTTATTCCTTACAGTTTCGGGAAGGTAGTATGGAAATCCAAACGAAGAACTACGAATGTATAAAAAAGTGATCAGTTACATTATATAAATATCATGATTCTAGAACTAAAAAAGAATAGTAGCTGGAGGCTTTGTAAAAAGCTTCTGCCGATAATTAATTTTTCAACGAATCCATATCAATCACAAAACGATATTTGACGTCGGAGTTGACGACACGTTCGTAAGCTTCATTGATATTCTGGATGTCAATCATTTCGACATCACACGTAATATCATGTTCCCCGCAGAAATTGAGCATCTCTTGCGTTTCCTTAATGCCGCCAATTACTGATCCAGCTACACGCTTGCGACCCATGATCAATCCGCCACCGTGCATCTCTTCTAGCGGTTCAATAGCCCCCACAAGTACCATGGTAGCATCCAGTCCCAACAACTGAATGTAGGGATCCAAATCGTGACCAACAGGAATAGTATTCAGCAGGAAGTCAAAAGATCCCTGATGGGCCGCCATCTGATCATCATCCGTGGAGATCAGTACTTCATCAGCACCCAACCGCTTAGCATCATCGGCCTTTTCAGGAGAGCGGGTAATCATCACAACTTCAGCACCCAGTGCATCAGCAAACTTTACTCCCATGTGGCCAAGTCCGCCGAGACCAATCACTCCTACCTTGTCGCCTTCATCGACCTCCCAGTGCGACAGCGGAGACCATGTAGTAATACCGGCACAAAGCAGCGGTGCCGCGGCATTGGTATCAATATTTTCGGGCATATCCAGCACAAATTCTTTATCAACTACAACCTGTTCGGAATAACCACCATAGGTATGCCCGCCCAGATGCTCATCGGGGCCATTGTAGGTCATGACAGCTCCATTTTCGCAGTATTGTTCCAGATCTTGTTTGCAAGATGCACAATCCTGGCAAGAATCAACCATACATCCCACACCTACAAGATCGCCTTCATTGAAATTTGAAACGTTGTTTCCAACTTCCGTCACACGGCCAACAATTTCGTGTCCCGGCACTACCGGATACATGGAATTTCCCCAGTCATCCCTCACTTGGTGAATATCACTATGACAAACACCGCAATATTCAATTTCAATTTTGACGTCATCTTCGGTTATCTCTCTACGCTCAATTTCAAGGGGTTCCAAATCTTTATCTGAAGCATGAGCAGCATAAGCATCTACATTTGTCATATTACAGCTATTTTATCTGTGTTAATATTTTATTTGTGTCAATGAAGTTTATTGAACAGAAAGACTCTGTACTTCATTCCTAATATAGCTGCCCAAATTACAGCACAATAACCGATCAGCCAGATAAAACGGAACGGAATCGAGGAATCTTCTTTTCTTCTACTCACCTATTTACTAAGACCCAACACTTACAAGCGGTACCCATAAAAATGGTATCAAAATAAGCACTGATTTTCTCTTTATAACGCAGGATTTTGTATCATTTGCATTCATGAAACGGCATACCACCATACTGCTCCTTATTACCCTTATTTTCAATTTCTTGGGGGTTAGCTTTGTCTATAATATCTGGCTGTATTCTATAAAAGAAGAGGTTAAGAAAAAGATTGAAAGCGATTTCCAGGAAGAACCAAAAGTGATCAAAGTCCCTTTAAGCTGGGCCGAACATCCGCCAAAAGAATTTAAGTGGCACGAGTCTCATGAATTTGAATACCAAGGACAAATGTACGATATCATCCGCAAAGAGATCCACGGTGATACCATTTGGTATTATTGCCACTGGGATAAGGCCGAAACAAAATTGTTGAATAATCTGGCAGAATATATATCGAACTACCTACAAGAAAGTAAAGCCAAGCAACAAAAATATGTCTCTTTAAAACAGTATCTCGATAAAATATTTCTCCTCTCTCATTCAGAACCTCGCTTTGAGCTATTTACCCAAACGCTAGCTCGTTTTGCGCACGATATATCCCGTCTACATATTTTTCTGGATGTGGATCTGCCGCCCCCAAAGATACAATGAGCAACACATTCGATTCATTTTCACAATTTTTACTAAAACCCTATTTGTTTTATGAAGAAGTATCTTTTAACGATGCTCTTAACAGTACTATATGTTTCTGGGGCATTTGCACAAAGCATTACCGTTGTTGATAAAGAGACCGGAGATCCACTGGAAGGAGTAAACATCTTTACCAAGGATCGGTCGATTGCAGAAGTCACGAATAGTCAAGGTAATGCATCCATTGAGGATTTCGCAGAAGCAGAAACCATAATTTTTAGCTACGTCGGATACAATACCGTCCGGTTCTCTTATAATGAAATAGCTAACAGAACTTCTCCAATCGCACTTCAGCAAAAACCGCTGTCTATGGGTGATATGGTAGTCTCGGCCAACCGCTGGAAACAGGATACTCGGGAAGTACCTGTATCAGTAGCCCAGATTACTCCCGAAGAAGCACAGCTTCAAAATCCACAGACTGCAGCCGATCTGCTGGGGGTCTCAAACGAAGTATTTATTCAAAAAAGCCAGATGGGAGGAGGCAGCCCCATGATTCGCGGCTTTGCCACCAATCGCGTGCTGCTGGTCATCGATGGCGTGCGGATGAATAACGCCATCTTCAGGGGTGGGAATCTACAAAACGTAATCTCACTCGATGCCAATGCCATCGAAAATACCGAGGTCGTACTCGGACCGGGATCCGTAACCTATGGCAGTGATGCCATCGGTGGCGTCATGAGCTTCAATACTCTGACGCCAAAACTTAGTGTTAGCAGTGAGCCCAGAATAGAAGGCAATACCCTGACGCGTATTTCTTCGGCAAACTGGGGCAAAACCGGTCATATTGATTTGAATCTCGGATTCAAAAATTGGGGGTCTGTTACCAGCCTGACCTATTCCGATTACCAAGATATGCGGATGGGTACCGACGGCCCCTCCGATTATCGACGGTCGCAATATGTGGAACGCATAAACGGACAAGATCAAGTCCTGACGAATGAGCGGCCAAACATCCAGCATCCCACCGGATATAACCAGGTAAATGTGATGCAGAAGTTTCGGTATCGACCGTCTGAAAGCTGGGATCTTAAGCTGGGCATGCATTATTCCACCACCACCAACCTGCCCCGTTACGATCGACTGACTGAAAAACAAAACGGACAGTTCCGAAAGGCAGAGTGGTATTACGGACCACAGCAATGGTTTATGACCAACTTCAATGCTACTTACTATTCTGATGCTGCCCTTTTTGACAAGCTCAAAACAACAGTGGCATATCAGGATTACGAGGAAAGCCGTAATGACCGCGACTTCCAAGACCCCAACCTGCGAAATCGCGAAGAGCATGTCCGTTCGTATTCGGCTAATGTTGATTTTGAGAAACAACTTACAAACCGCAGCACACTGTTTTATGGTCTTGAGGGTGTCATCAACAAGGTGTACTCGAACGCTCATGTGACTGATATTACGACCAATCAGCAAACGCCTACATCTACGCGCTATCCCGATGATTCACGATGGCAGTCGTATGCGGCCTTTGTAAATTATAAAAATAACCTCAGCGAGAAATTTACCCTTACAGCCGGTGCGCGCTACAATCAGTACCTGATTGACGCTACCATCGACGCGCCTCAGTTTCAATACAATTTTGGTAGAGCGGATATCAACCGCAGTGCTGTAACAGGAAGCGCCGGATTTGTATATCGTCCCACAGAAAGTTGGAAAATTGACGGCCATATCTCTACCGGCTTTCGCGCTCCCAATATCGACGATATCGGCAAAATATTTGATTCCGAACCGGGATCAGTTATCGTGCCTAATTCTAATCTGGACCCCGAATATGCCTACAACTTTGAGCTGGGACTCCAAAAAATGTTTGGGGATCGTCTAAAACTCGATTTATCTGCCTTCTATACCATTCTGGATAACGCCCTTGCCCGCCGTGACTTTACCGTCAACGGACAAGACAGCGTAGTTTATGACGGTACGCTAAGTCAGGTACAGGCCATCCAAAACGTAGCTTCAGCCAAAGTCTGGGGAGCACAGGCCAGCATGGAGCTTCAGATTTCTCCGTCACTCAACCTCTCGTCTGATATCAGCTTACAGAAGGGTGAAGAAGACGGACCCAATGGAACCACCGTGCCCGTACGTCACGTTGCCCCCACTTTTGGCAGCACCCATCTGACGTATGAACCCGGTAACCTGACTATTGATGCCTATGCTGACTATAACGGAGAGATTCCGTTTAGCGACTTAGCTCCATCCGAAAAGGGGAAACCGCATCTTTATGCGCTTAATAGCAACGGCAACCCCTATTCCCCAAGTTGGTACACCCTCAATCTAAAAAGCTCATATAATATTTCGGATAATATAAGCCTGAACTTTGGGGTTGAAAACATAACCAATCAACGCTACCGCCCATATTCTTCCGGTATTGCAGCGCCGGGTCGCAATATTATTTTTGGAATTCGCGGGCACATCTAACAAAAGTCAACAGGTCAATAATTACAAAAGCCCCTCTATTATGAGGGGCTTTTGTATTAAGGCCGTTAATAGATGTAAAATACTATGAGGTACTTTTAATCTCATCTATTAGTTATTAAAATTAAATAGCTGTATTGATACCGTAATTATCAAATCAGGCATTGAGATGGATGTATTCATACTTACACTCCTTTTTCTGCTGGGTATTGTTTTGATTAGCGGTCTTGTCTTTTGGCAATATGGCGGATCGGAATACGAAGAAAAACGTATTATCAAAACTAGTTATGAAGATGCTTCAACTGTTGTGGAAGATGCACTGCGCTACTGTAAATTTACCCCGAAAAGTAAATATCCCAATCGAGGTATTATCAACGCTGAAAGCAAATGGACGATGAAATCATTTGGAGAAGATATACAGGTCATTCTTTCAGAAAAAGAAGAAGGCGTGCATATCTCTTTTTATTCGAGATGCAAGCTGGAAACGCAAATCATTGACTGGGGAAAGAACGAACAAAATGCTGAGCAATTTTTTAAGGCAGTAAAAGTGATGGCATGATTTTACGACCTCCTCTACAGAATAACAATGCCAATAAAATTACACTCCGAAATTTCCAGCATAGAATTTCACGCTGGAAAGGCCAAGAAGACAGTTTGGAATGTATACCTATTTATCCAGATCCCTCCTTCGATACAGATAATTACTTTTAAAAATAATTTCTTTTTAAATACAAGGTGACTCTTATATATTAGAGTATCTTAACATTGATAATAATTGAATATTTGATTAACCATTTGCAATGATGAATATCAGTAATTCCCTTTGGGGTCGTTTTATACTGGTCGTTCTTTTTGTGGCAGGGATGGCAGCATGTAAAAGTACAGAAAACACAAAGACTGCTTCTTCAACTCCTGAAAAAGATAGCTTAGAAGAACTTTACTGGGCGCGTAAAGACAGTGCAAAAATGTCATTTACGCAAGCTGATGTGAAATTTATGACGGGGATGATTGCTCATCATGCCCAAGCACTAGTTATGTCTCGGCTGGCTCCTAAAAATGGAGCTAGTCAGCAGGTACAAACACTGGCTGCGCGTATCATCAACGCCCAGAAAGATGAAATACAATCCATGCAGAAGTGGTTGCGTACTCGTGAACAACCCGTGCCCCAAATAGAAATTAACGGTCTCATCCTATCTATTACGCTTGATGGCAAGCCCTATACAAGCTACCGAAAAATGCGGGGTGTGCTCGCGCAAGAAAAGCTGGAAGAACTTGCTGCTGCGCGTAACAAAGAATTTGACAAACTTTTTCTCAAGTATATGATTCAACATCATGCAGGAGCCGTATATATGGTCGAAAATCTTTTCGACACCGATGGCGCAGCTCAGGATAACCGTGCCTTCCGCCTTGCCTCTGATATACAAGTAGATCAGCGTACTGAAATTGAACGTATGCGCCTGATGCTTGATAAGCTACAAAAATCAAGCTAAATGGCCACTCCTTTAACCACCTTCATAAATCAATAACCATCTATAAAACCACTATTATGAACTTTGATTTTTTAAACCAAAGATCTGCCTCAGAGAATCGGGGTGCAAGAAAACCGTCACTCTGGTTATTAATGGCAGCATTGATGCTCATTAGTTATTCCTGTGCCACCTCTTCTTCATCGATGGAGGAAATGGAATCAACAAAGACGAACATTAAACCGTTAAGCCAGGTAGAAGCCCCCACTCCCGATCCACGTGTGGGATTGGAAGCAGGGTTATTTGATGCCGAAGAGGCCAGCTGGAATATGACTATGGTTGCTCAAAAACGTCCTCCGGAAAAATACGTAGGAGTAACTAATTCTGATCTTGCCTTTAAAGGAAAGTATGCCATCCAAGGTAATTATAACGGATTTCTTATATGGGATATCTCAACTCCCAGCTCTCCCAAGTTGGTAACTGACTTTCTCTGTCCGGCATCCCAAAGCGATGTATCAGTATATGGCGATCTCCTTTTTGTTTCCGGCGAAGGATTGGGCGGACGTCTGGACTGCGGAACTGAAGGTATAGATAAAAAAGTAAGCGAAAAACGACTACGCGGCATTCGAATTTTTAATATCGATGACATTAAAAATCCTGAGTACGTCTCTAATGTACAGACCTGTCGAGGTTCACATACTCATTCTGTGCTCAAGGATCCCAAAGATGATGAAAATGTTTATGTATATGTTTCCGGATCAGCTCCTGTACGCCCCAGTGAAGAACTACCCGGCTGCTCTGATGCTATGCCCAAGGAAGATCCCAACTCTGCCCTATTCCGTATTGAGGTTATAAAGGTGCCGCTGGACAATCCTGAAAAGGCAGAAATTGTCAACTCTCCGCGCATCTTTGAAAACTTAACGGAAGCACCAAATCACGGCATGTCTCCCGCTGATGCTGAGCAATTGGCCCAAGCCAAAGAAGAAGGAGCCTTTGTTGCTGAAATTGGCGGTCAGCCACGCATTATCCCCGACCGGTATGTTCAAATTATGCTTAAGCAAGTAATGAAAGAGCAGGGCAAGACAGGCGAACCTACTGCTGCCGACAGTGCTATGCTGCGCAAAAAGTTGCCTGAAATTATTGCTGAGCGTTTTGGTGGAAATGATGAGGAGACCGAAGGCCCACAGCGCGGGCCCAACCAGTGTCATGATATTACACTCTATCCCGAAATTGGACTAGCTGGAGGAGCCTGCGAAGGATATGGACTGCTGCTCGATATTAATGATCCGGCCAATCCAAAGCGCGTAGATGCGGTAGCCGACTCTAACTTTGCCTACTGGCACTCTGCGACCTTCAATAACGAAGGCGATAAAGTACTTTTTACGGATGAATGGGGCGGCGGCGGTCAACCCAAGTGCCGCGAAAAAGATCCTATGGAATGGGGGGCTAATGCTATCTTTACCATTAGTGAAGACAATACAATGGACTTTCAGTCTTATTACAAGATGCCTGCACCACAAACAACACAAGAAAACTGTGTAGCGCATAATGGGTCGTTAATTCCCATTCCCGACCGCGACATCATGGTGCAATCGTGGTATCAGGGGGGTATTTCTGTCTTCGACTGGACCGATCCCAATAATCCGGTTGAAATTGCTTTCCACGATCGCGGCCCTGTAGATTCTACCCAAATGCAGATGGGCGGCAGTTGGTCGGTATATTGGTACAATGGTGCTATTGTGAATTCCGAGATAGCCCGTGGATTGGACATTTTCAAATTGGAGCCAAGCCCATATCTAACGAAAAATGAGATAGCGGCTGCAAATACGGTCACCTTTGAACAACTTAATCCCCAAGGGCAGCCACAATACGACTGGCCGGCTACCTTCGCGCTTGCCAAAGCCTATGTAGATCAGCTGGAACGCAATAATGGAATGAGCATGAATTCGATTTCCACGGTCAGGAAGAAGCTTACAAAAGCTGAAAATGCACCTGAAGCTGAACGGCGTGAGATACTTACTGATGTAGCTGAGGACGTAAAAAAGCAGGGTAATAATTCAAGCCAGCCTCAAAAAATTCGCAAACTTCGCAATACCTTGGAAACGCTGTCTACTAAGTAGGCACAAATTCTTTTGGCTATTGGAATCCTCTTTGGATGCGGTTACCTACCAATTCTGAAGGGGATTTTTTTATGCGAAGAGTTTTTCAAGAGATGCTTTATAAAAAGTGGGCCCGGACGGATTTGAACCGCCGGCCAATCGATTATGAGTCGACTGCTCTAACCGCTGAGCTACGGGCCCGTTTTATTTGCTTTGAAAGGCTGCTAAAGTTAACGGTTTCATATTCACAATACAAGATGTAATCTTACTTTAGCTCTATCCACTAATCTGCAAGGGGTATATATTTTGTACAATTTTCAATTGCAGAAGTAAAGATGAATACCTTATATTTAGCGTCTCTTAACGCACGTCCGACTGCAAGTTTTGACACACATGCCCGAGTGGCGGAATTGGTAGACGCGTTGGACTTAAAATCCAATTGGCATCTAAATGCCAGTGTCGGTTCGAGTCCGACCTCGGGTACATTACAGAACCCTAAGTTGTTGACAATAAACAGCTTAGGGTATTTTTATGTGACTATGGCCAAACAAAAGGTCTTGTTTTCTCACCTCAGGATGGAATAAACTCACCATTCTCTTTGCTCGGATGTATTCATGATTAATAGCAGGAGACAATCTCTCTTAGGCATTTTTACTGCCATACCAAAAATCTGTAACCTATTGGGATCTACCAAATTCACTGAATCGTTCAGAGCATACTTATGCAGGTTGCTCGTCCCTCCATCAAACAAGATCGGGGCTTTGGACATCCACCGGCCAGTGTGGCGGCTATACAATCCACCAGAAACCCCATATCGCTAAATTCGTCCTGGTTTTGCAACTGCATAATGTTGTCCCTCTACTATGCTAAAGCTTTGTAGAGCAGGCAGGCGTCGTAGTCGATGCGCTCAAGAGCACTTTAGTTTCTCTGTTCATTTTTTTAGTTGCCAATTAAACACCTCATAGCTCTGGTCCGCCCCAAGTTTTCTCGAACTGCTTTGAGTGTTGGCAATAACCGAACTCTGTCAGGGAATTCCACCTTATCTTTTGGTTCCTTGGAAACCAACGAGTTAAAAATGAAGGATTTGACTAAATTTTAAGGAGCTTCTTTCTTATTGAATGATAGGAATCTTCGAAATCTGTACAGACTTTGAAGATTATCTTAAAAGTCGAAACGTTGGCAGTTTATTGTTAGTTTAGAGAGGCCTGCTTAACAGGTTTTCATCCCAAAAATTTAATGCATTCGCTATCCTATGAACCGCCGCAAATTATCGGTATTAGCCGGTGCCCTTATCTTCATCATTAGTATTCCTCTTGCATGGTACTTATCGGGCAGTGCTCCCGAACAGGCCGACCGTGAGCCACCCGTTGATGTTATTAAAGTACCAACTATTACTGCTAATCCCGGCACGCTCACCAATCGTATACAATTTACCGGGCGCGTCATTCCCGAAGGTCGATTTGATATCTTTGCTGAAGTAACGGGACGCCTAATGCCCGAAGGCAAACCCTTTAAAACAGGTACAACCTTTGAAAAGGGTGAAGCCATCATTACCCTTAATGATGATGAACAACGGCAACAACTGAAGGCATCCAAGTATGAATTTTCGGCGCTGATATCTCGCATCTTACCGGATATCAATATTGACTACCCCAATGCTTATGATGATTGGCAGCAGTACCTCGAAAACTTTGACGCTTCCGACGCCATCCCTCCACTGCCGGAAGTTAACAACCGTCAGCTTCAATTATATTTAAACAGCCAAAATATATACAGCAGATATGCAAGTATCCGCCAGCAAGAAGTGCGGGTTGACAAATTTACCATTGAAGCCCCCTTCGACGGGGTGGTAACCGAAAATACGGTAGATCCCGGCGCACTGGTACAGCCCAGTCAGCGCCTTGGAGAATTTACGAAAATAGATCCGCTGGAGATCGAAGCCTCTATTCCTGCCGAGCAGGCCCAGTTTATTAAGGTGGGCGATCGTGTGGAACTGCAATTTCGTACGGCTGGACGCAAAGATGTAGAAGCACGCATTGACCGCAAAAATGCAGTTATTGACCCTTCCAGCCAAAGCGTAAAGGTGTTTATGAAGATCAACGATTCTAATCTAAAAGCCGGTGCCTATGTGGAAGGGAGTATTGCCGGCCGACCTTTTGATAATGCAGTACGTATCCACCAGGATGCACTCGTACGCGACAACAATATTTTTGTAATCCGCGACTCTACCGCCCACTTTACCGAGATTAACGTGCTGGCACAATCCGGTGACAGTGTAACTATAAGCGGACTTAAACCGAGTACTGTCATCATTGATGATTTCCGTGAAGCATCTTTTGAAGGGTCAACAGTAGCACCGCTGGGGGATCAATAAATGAAGCGCATCATAGAATATTTCGTTAAGCACGTTGTACTGGTTAACTTTACGATTTTTGCCATTCTAGTCCTGGGATCGGTGGCAGCATTTAACATGACCTCCAGCTTCTTTCCTGAGGTAGAACCGCAGTTCATTACTGTGCAAGCAGTATATCCGGGTGCTTCACCTCTCGAGATGGAAGAAAGTATTGTCCTCAAAATTGAGGATAACATCGAAGGCGTCAATGGAGTAAAACGCATCACTTCTTACACCGAAGAAAATCGCTCTACAATAAATGCCGAAATTTATGCCTCTGTGGATGAGAATGAGGTACTCCAGGAAATAAAAAATGCTGTTGATCAGATTAGCACCTTTCCCACCGGCTTAGAAGAACTCATTGTATATAAGGAAGAACCCACAAACCTGGCCGGCAAAATGGTACTGCGCGGAGACGTGCCCATTACCACTCTTAAAGATATGGTTGAGCAGATAGAAGATGACCTGCGGGACTATGAAAACATCACTAACGTCAGCAATTTTGGGTATAACAATCCTGAGATTGAAATTAATGTTAGTGAAAAAGAGCTACGTAACTATGACCTCACTATTCGTGATATCAGCCGGGCCGTATCCGAAGAGAATATTCGCGGTACCGGGGGCATTATCCGCGGCCCCGAGCTGGAATACCGCATCCGGGTGGAACAAAAATCTGATTATGCCAAAAACTTCAAAAACATTCCTGTAAAAAATAAGCCCGATGGTACTATTATTCGGCTTAGTGATATAGCCAAGGTTAAAGATACTTTCAATGAAGGTACCCAGCGTGTATTCCTAGACGGTCAGCGCGGAGTCACTATTACTGTAAATACGACTAATAATGAAGATATACTTGCTGCGTCATCCAGTATTAAAGAGTATATCAAGGAGTTTAATAACCGTAAGAAAAACTCCGAGCTTATTCTGGTTGACGATGCCACAAAAAACCTGCGCGACCGCATTGACCTGCTGCAGGAAAATGGCCTGCTCGGGGCGGCACTGGTTCTGCTGTTACTGGGACTTTTTCTACGTATCCGACTGGCCTTCTGGGTGGCACTGGGAATCCCGATCTCTTTCTGCGGCATGTTTATGCTGGCCCTCTATTATGGTATTACAATCAACGTTATTTCTCTTTTCGGGATGATCATCGTCATTGGTATCCTCGTGGATGATGGCATTGTAGTGGGGGAAAATATTTACCAGAAGTACGAACAGGGCTTGCCGCCCATCAAAGCAGCTGTTGAGGGTACCCTGCAGGTGGTACCTGCCGTAACGTCGGCCATTATTACAACTGTCATTGCCTTTAGCTTTTTCTACTTTATTCCGGGACAGCTGGGACAATTTTTCTCGGAGGTAGCGTTTGTGGTATCCGCCACACTACTCATCTCACTGATTGAGGTATTTATCTTTCTGCCGGCACACTTGGCACATTCAAAATCACTGCATCAAAATAACGGCAAAGGCGGGATACAGGAATATACTTCCAACCTTGTAAAAAAAGTACGCGACCGTTTTTATATTCCCTTCCTCGAATTTTCGCTCCGCAACAAGACCTTGGTAGGCCTCAGCTCAGTTGCAATCCTGCTGGTGACGCTCGGAGCCATCAGCGGAACAACAATTCGTACCACTTTTTTCCCTGAAATTGAATCGAATACTATCCGTGTGGATATACGCCTGCGGAGAGCTCTCAACAATGACATTACCGAATCAAAGGGACGAGAGATTCTGGCAGCTGCACGGCGGCTGAATAAACGCTATCGCAAAGAATTTGACATGGATCGCGACATGTTTGAGCATATGGAGCTACAGGTGGGGTATGAAAGTAATCAAATGAGTCTTGTATTTTATCTGATGCCGGCAGCTGAACGAGAAATACGCAGTGCCCAAATTACTGAGGACCTGCGCGAAGAGGTAGGCCCCATTCCCCGCACTAATCAGCTTTCGTACGGTGGAGGCACCCCTTTCGGGAAACCGGTGGCAATTTCGCTGGTCTCCCCCAATTTTGACCAGCTTCGCAAAGCGGCACAAGAGCTCAAAGTACGTCTCTCTGAAATGTCGGAGCTGACCGATGTTATTGATAACCAGAACTCAAATGAACCGGAACTGCACCTTACCCTCAAAGACAAAGCTCGAGCACTTGGCTTTTCGCTGCAGGATGTGATCTCGAGAGTCCGTGACAGCTTTTTTGGAAATGAAGCTCAGCGTTTGCAACGAGGTAAAAATGAGATCCGCGTGTGGGTGCGTTATGACCTGGCCAACCGTAGCGGCGCTGACGATCTGCTAAATATGCGTATTGCTAATAACCAGGGTAATAAATATCCACTTAAAGAACTGGTAAATATTGATTATAAACTGGGACTGGTATCAATTAACCACCGGGGTGGAGAACGCGAAATCAGAGTCGAGGCAGATCTAAGTGATGCGGATCTGTCGGCACCGGATGTGTTGGAAGAAATTGAAACATCTATCTTGTCAGTGCTTACGTCCAAATATCCTTCGTTGGATTATTCACTCGAAGGACAGGCTCGCGAAACCGGCGAAGTGGCAACGGCAGCAAAAACAGTTTTACCTATTTTACTGCTGCTCATTTTTGCACTCATCCTGTTCACCTTTAAATCATTCAGTCAGTCTATCGTGTTATTCCTGATCATTCCCTTTGGCATTATTGGCGCTGCCTGGGGGCATTTTATCCATGGGCTGGGGCTTGGTATTTTATCTGTCCTGGGTATTATCGCCTTGGTTGGAATTATTGTAAATGATGGGCTTGTACTTGTTACAACACTTAATGATAAACTGCGGGATGGCATGCCCTATTATGAGGCGTTGGTTGAAACCGGTCGCGCCCGCTTTCGCCCCGTTATATTGACGACCGGTACAACAGCTGTTGGATTGGCACCACTTATCCTAGAGGAGAGTTTTCAGGCCCAATTCTTAATACCTATGGCTGTTAGCGTGGCTTACGGACTGCTGGTAGCAACTTTTCTCCTCTTGGCACTGCTACCCCTACTGCTAATGGCAGCTAACAATCTAACCCGGCTTTGCCATTGGATTTGGGAGGACGAATGGATTACGTACCGCGCTGCTGAACCAGCCGTTAAAGAATTAAAGTGGGAGGAAGAAAATGAAGAATAAAACGATTGTCACAACATTTGTTTTAGTTATAATCACAGCGGTAACAGCTGCAGGGCAATCCAACCCCGCACAGGCTGATACACTATCGCTGTCACAAGCTGTAGGCTTAGCACTCGAAAAAAATCATAATATTACTATTGCTCGCAACCGGGCAGAAATTGACGAAAATAATGCCACCTTGGGTAATGCCGGATACCTGCCATCGCTAACGGCAAACGGTTCGTATAGAAAATCTATTGAAAATACTACGTTAAACTTTTCCGGCAATACTCCCGACACTTCGCGCACGGGCAGTATCTCGAGTCAACTTGCGGGCTCACTGAATGCACAATACACGCTTTTTGACGGTTTTGGTAATGCATACCGCCTAAAAAGCTTAAAGCGACAGGCTAAATTGGGAAGTGTACAAAGTCGCCTGGAGATTGAGAATACCCTTTTACAGGTCATCCAGCGCTACCTGCAAACCATTGCCCGCGCTGAGTTGGCAACAATAAATCGCCAAAGTATTGATATATCGGAACAGCGTTTTAAACGAGCGCAAAAGCAATATCAGATGGGCGGTCGCACAAAAGTAAATCTGCTAAATGCCGAAGTTGCTCTCAACCAAGACAGTATCCGGTATGTTCAGTCAAATGCTGATCTCCAGGATGCCAAACGAAATTTACTGGTATTGCTGGGAGAACAACCTTCAGGAGATATCCACGTACAAAAACAAATTTCTATTAATCGTGAGCTTAATTTACAGGAGCTCATGCAGTCTGCCCTTCAAAATAATGCCTCGCTGGTTACTTCTGAGTTGGAAACCAAACTGGCCGAAGTATCACTAAAACAGTCGCGTTCTGATCGGTATCCACAACTAAATGCTGAAGCCTCCTATAACTACACACGCTCACAAAGCGAAGCTAATTTGCTTAGCTTCCAAGAAACCAATGGCTTAACCGGTACTCTCTCACTCAGCTTCAATATTTTTAATGGTTTCCAACGCAAAATCGACATCCAGAATGCTAAAATACGCCTCCGGAACAGCAAGGAACAACAGCAGCTGGCCCAAAAACAACTACGCCGTGATATGCGTAATGCTTATGAAGACTATAGCACAAATATTTTTCTGCTAGATAAACAACAACTGAATGTACAAACTGCTGAACTTAATTTTCGGCGTACCCAAAAAGCATTTAAATTGGGACAAGTGTCGAACACTGAATTTCGGGAAGCACAACTGAACCTACTGCAAGCTCGCCAAGAATTGGTCAACCTCAAAGTCAATGCGAAATTATCTGAAATTGAGCTGTTAAAGCTCGGAGGACGATTATTAGAAATAGAATGATCCTTTACCTAAAACAGAATAGAATTTTTAAATAACTATTTTAAATTGTAAAATCTATTTAAGGGTTTATTGATTTATTTTCTAGCTAACAATTACTTACAGTTAGGAACTTGCATCTGATCGTTATGATCAGCAATTTTTTGTGTAAGTTAAATACTAATACAGCTTTTCATTATGGGTGTACGCTACAATTTTTCGGGATGAACGGTTACATAATGCATGATTATACTGTTAACTTCTTTGACAATATATAATATAAAAGGTTGTCATACGTCTCGATTTTACTATTTTAATTGATCACCGAAAATAGATGACATAAATATGAGTTTAAGCAATAAAAAAGTAATTATTGTTGAGGATGACCTTATCCTTAACCTTTTATACGAAAGCTATCTCGAACGGCTCGGATTTAAGACTGAAGGCGAACTTGTTTATGGCAAGACAGCTATCAAATCAGTTGAAGAGCACGAGCCCGACTTAATTGTTATGGATATTTCTCTCGAAGGTGATATTGACGGCATTGACGCCATGCTGGAAATCAGGAAATTTTCTGACGTCCCTGTCATCTTTATTACTGGTAACTCTGATCCCCATCACGTTGAACGTGCCGAAGGGATTGACTATCTGGATTATCTGACTAAGCCCATCGAATTTGATGATCTGCAAAATGTCATTCAACAACATTTCCCGACTAAGTAGTACTCCCATTCAATTCGTAACATTCTAATTATAAACCAATCTGTTTATATCAATGAGTTTGCCTAATCGCAGTTTTATCATCTCTATTTGTTTTCTCCTGAGCATAGCTTTGCTTGGTTGTTCAGGCTCTCAACAAATGACCGAGAATGAAAAGAGAGAGAAGGAATCGATGAATAAAGTGAAGCAAAAAAATCTTCACAAGCCTCCTTCGCAAATGGATCGGGCGGTTGCCAACGATATTACCAATGAAATTCCTTCATCATTTTTTAAGGCTATTGACAAGAATACTCGAACCATGTCGGGCAAGCCAGGTGCTGACTATTGGACACAACGTGCCCACTATGATATTGATACCGAACTTATCCCTGATGATACCCTGCTGAAAGGAAGTGGAACCATCACTTATTACAATAATTCACCTGATACGCTTAACAAGCTAGTTATGGAACTGGCTCAGAACCTCCATAAAGAAGGAGTGCCACGTTTGAGCAACCAAGAAATAACGGGCGGTGTTAACCTGCATTATATTGCTGTAAGTGGTGATACACTGTCACAAATACAGTCACGCAAAGCATCCAGCGGTTATACTGTTAATGGTACTTTGCTCAATATTCTTCCCGGCCAGTCCGTTTCGCCCGGAGACAGTGTCAAAATAAATATTGGATGGGATTTCAAGATTCCCCAACGAGGTGCAAGCGGCCGTATGGGTTATAATAAAGATAACCTCTTTTACATTGGCTACTGGTATCCCCAGATGCGTGTATATGATGATGTAATTGGATGGTTTATGGAACCGTTTCTTGGTAATGCTGAATTCTACCACGATTTTGGCAATTATGATGTAGATATCACTGCCCCTGAACAGTGGATGGTTGCCTCAACCGGTAAGCTCCAAAATGGGAAACAGGTTTTACAAGACAATATATATCAGCGTCTAAAAAAAGCTCATCAGAGTGATACGGTGGTATCAGTTGTTACCAAAGATGACTTTGGCGACGTAACAAAATCGACAGAAAACGGAAAGGTTACATGGTCGTTCAGCGCCAAAGATGTACGCGATTTTGCATTTAGTGCTACCAAAGAATCTATGTGGGATGCTACCCGTGCCAGTGTGGGTGACCTTGATGGAGACGGGCAAGAAAATTATTCAAGTATCAACGCTATATATCGCAGCTCTGCCCCACTTTGGACAAATGGTGCAAAATATACTCGCGATGCTATTAGCTTTTTGTCTGATTATACTGACATGTCGTATCCTTGGCCACATATGACTTCCGTTGAGGGTGGTGGTATTATTGGCGGAGGCATGGAATTTCCTATGATGACGGTCATCGGCGACTATAAAGATCAGCCCAAAAACGCCTTATATGCCGTCATTGCTCACGAACTTGCCCACATGTGGGTTCCCATGCAGGTTAGCTCAAATGAACGCCGCTATGCCTGGATGGACGAAGGCACTACAACATTTAATGAGAATCAGGCCAAGCAATCATACTTCCCCGACGGACCTGATGCTGACAAACAAGAAATGCAGAGTTACTTGCGTATCACACAAACCGACCTCGAAGGACCTATTATGCGATGGTCAAACTTTCATTATAACGGTGCTGCTTATGGTACAGCCTCGTATCCCAAGCCGGCCACTATGCTTGCTAGCCTTAGAAATTTACTGGGCGAAAAGACCTTTAATAACGCTCTTCAAACCTTTATGGACCGCTGGCAGTACAAGCATCCCTATCCTTGGGATATGTTTAACACCTTTGAGGATGTAAGCGGCAGAGAGCTCGACTGGTTCTGGAGAGCTTGGTACTACGAAACGTGGACGCTGGACCAAGCCGTTGGAAAAGTAACCACTACTGAAAACAAAACTGAAATTGTTATTGAGGATCGTGGCCAAGCGCCAATGCCTGCTACAGTAGAAATTACCATGGCCGACGGTTCCACTATTATGCGTACGATACCGGTTGAAAAATGGCTGAAGGGAATGAGAAGAACAACCCTCACGGTTGACGGTACTGCAACCAAAGTCGTAATCGATCCCGACAGCAACTATCCTGATAAAAACAGGAAAAATAACCAGTGGAAACAATAAACACCCCACTATTTGAGCATACAAAGGGCGCCGTCTCCGGTGCCCTTTTATTATTTAATGATCGTTTATACTTACCATCCATCAATAATCACAGCTATAAATTTGTAAACTGCGTATTTTTTTTACCTTTAAAGGTAGATTTCCAACATTAAGGGGACATTTTTCTTAATTTAGACTTTCATGAAACGATACGGAACACTTCGCTGGGTACTTCTTGCAGTAGGCATTGTTGCTATACTGGGTATTACTGCTATGAATGTGTATTCGCTCTATGCTCTTCGTGAAAATACCCTGGAATCGAATCGTGAAAATAAAAAACTGCAAATAACAGAGTTTACTGATAAAGTACGGTTCCGGTTCTTTGAATCTTTTGTTGGGCTAGGTTCGAAGGATATCAAACACTTGCAATCCACCTTTCAGCAAACCGGCCAATTTACGAATGAGATGAACGAGCTGCTCATAGATGCGAGCAAAGATTCGATATATAAAAACATTTATTTTATTTCCGGTAATTCAGGAAAGTGTAAGGATAATAAGCCAATATTAACATACAACGGCTCTCAAGAAGAATTTACTTCTATAGCTGACTATCCGGAAGTTGTTTGTGACGGGATGAGCATTGCACGAACACAAATGAAAAGTCTCATCAATGATTATGAAAATAGTAGTAAAGTAATCTTTGATTCCCATCGTAGTATTATCATCGCGCTCATCATCCCCTCCGAAAATACTATTTTCGGGTATTTGATTATGCCCTTTGATCAGGATTACCTGACGAATGAGTATTTGCCGAAAAAAATAACGGAAAATTTTGGCGGACCCGAACAGGCAGGTATTACCGTTTGGCTGCGCGACTGGACGAACAATAAAATTATTGCCAGCAGCAATCCCTATATTAATTACAGTCCCGAAAAGGTTAACTTTGAGCAGAATTTCCCCGACTTATTTGACTACTGGAAGTTGCATGTAGCATTCACTGAGCAATCAGCGGTGGCTGCTTCTAATGCCTCCTTATACCGAAATCTGGCCGTCTTAAGTATCGCTATTATCATTTTACTTGGTGCACTTGTATTCATGTTTATATCAGCACAAAAAGAACGGGCACTGGCACAGCAACAAGCAGGTTTTTTGGCAAATGTAACACACGAACTTAAGACCCCCTTGTCGGTAATGCAGGCTGCTGGAGAAAACCTGGCAGATGGACGTGTTACCGATCAGCGACGGCTTAAAAGATACGGCGGGCATATCTACAACGAAGCTGTACGACTGCGCAGCATGATTGAAAAGCTACTGGATGTCGCCAAAATTGATGCCGGTAAGTCATTAATAGACCCCGAACCGGTAGATCTGAGCCAAGCTGTCAATTCTTATATTGAAGAACATTGGGATTACATCAATGAAAAGGGATTTTCTCTGCAAACCTCTATTGAAGATGACACCCCGATGGTTATGATAGACAGCGGAAGCTTCAATACGATCATAACCAACTTGGTCGAAAACGCTCTTAAATACAGTCCCAACTCAAAATCTATATATATTCGTTTATACAGCGAAAATGGAGAAGTGACCCTGGAGGTCGAAGACAACGGTATTGGCATGACCAAGAAGGTAAAGTCTCAAATTTTTGATAAATTCTACCGAGCTGAAGATACGTTAACAGCCAAAACAAAAGGCCACGGACTTGGGTTATCTATTGTTAAAAATCTGGTTGAACTCAATGAAGGATCAATAACAGTATCCACAGAACCAGAACAGGGATCGACCTTTATCGTAACTTTCCCTATTATTTCCGATACTTCAGAAAAGGTAGGAGAAGTACCGGATGAAGAATCATCGGAGAATAAACACGACTCACTAAATAAAGACTCTGAATCTTATGTCTGATCAAACTAAAAAAATTGTAATTGTAGAAGACGAGCCGAGTCTTGTTTTTACTCTACAGGATACACTGCAAAATGAGGGCTATAATGTTTTTGTAGCTAAAAAAGGTGCCAAGGGAGTAGAAATTGTTAAAAAAGAAGATCCCGACTTGATGATTCTTGACCTAATGCTTCCTGGGATGAGCGGCTATGACGTCTGTGAAAAAGTCCGTGAAATGGACTACACCTTTCCCATTATAATTTTGACTGCCCGCGATCAGGAAATTGACAAAGTTACCGGGCTCAACATTGGAGCTGACGATTACATAACCAAACCATTTGGCGTTAAAGAACTGCTGGCTCGTATTCAAGCACGGCTTCGACGTTCCGACGAATATACCAACAAAACACTTATTGAAGAGGCTAAATTAGGTCCTGTTTATGTGGATCTTGACAATGCCGTAGCCGAACATCCTGAAAAAGGAGACATTGAACTTACCACCCGTGAGGTTGAACTTATCCGCTATCTGATGGCCCACGGTAATGAACCGGTATCACGTGATGCATTACTAGAAAATGTATGGCGATACGAATTCAGCACCAATACCCGTACTGTTGATGTGCATATCTCCAAATTACGTTCCAAAATTGAGATGGAGCCTGATGATCCTAAATTTCTGGTTACACTACACGGGGTCGGATATATGCTGAAAGTAGGGACATAACCTGACTTTTATACTGCTCTATGTATGATGTTTCGGGGTTACCTTCCTGAAACCGTTGATGACTTTCGTACATCCTGAATAAAAGAGGGAAACGAATTAACTTGAGACTCCAGCAGCTCCTGCTGAAATTCATCATCTATTCCTTCATCGTCGTCAAAATTGTCGTGAACTCTGGGGATAAATACCCGTTCGGGATACAGATGAGCATTCCGGTAACCTACGACCTGCTGCAGCTGTTCCACTGCGCGCATGGCTCCAAAAGCTCCTTTGGCTTCGCCGATCATAGCAACCGGCTTTTTGTTTAAACTTTCGGGAAACGGCAGATAATCAATAAACAGCTTTAATATTCCCGGATAGCCGCCGTTGTATTCGGGACAAACAAACACTAGTCCATCAGCCGAAATCAACTGATCGGCAAAAGCATCAACATCCGGAAGATCATCGTCATAACGTCCCCCGCTTACCTGCTTAACAGGAAAGTTTTGAAGATCAATAATTTGAGCGCCAACACCCTGCTCTTTGTACTTTTGTTGCACATATTTCGACACGCGTAAGGCATACGAACCCGGCCTGTCTGTTCCACTTATAATTCCTAAGTTAATCATCTGTTTTATTTGTAGTTTAAAAATCTGTTCAAATCTATAATATCACTTTGATCCCATGGACCAGAAAGGACACACAGGACTTACAAAAACTTTCTACTTATTCTGTGCTTTAGCATAGGCCTGCTTGATCTTTTCAAGCCGATCCCAAAGCTTCCCTTCGCGGCCAATAGTTCCGGGCTCATACCATTCTTCGTTGGCCAATTCCTGGGGCAAATATTGTTGTGGAATCCAATGATGATCGTACGAATGGGGATAGTGATAATCATCGGATGCATTTTCTACGCCCAAATAACGAGATTGTTTAGAATTTGCTGTCTTGTCCCGCAGGTGCGGCGGCACGGGGTCTATTCCCGCTTCGCGAATATGACTACGCACTGAAAAAATAGCCCCGGTACTGTTACTCTTGGGGCAAAGCGACAAATAGATACAGGCGTGCGCCAAAAAATAAAGCCCTTCGGGCATACCACATTTTGTGAAGGCTTCATGTGCTGCATTAACCACCGAAAGAGCGTGCGGTGTGGCCATCCCTACATCCTCAGAGGCAAGAATAAGCATTCGCCGAAACAGAAAGTTCGGGTCTTCGCCCCCTTCTAGCATCGCCACCATCCAGTACAGGGCTGCATCAGTATCGGAACCTCGCATCGATTTAATAAAAGCTGAAGCATAATGGTAATGCTCATCACCGGTACCATCATAGCGAACGCCTCGCCGCTGGATACACTCTTTGGCAATATCTAAATCAATATGGATAGTACCGTCATCATCTGCATCACTCGACAGTACCGCCACTTCCAGTGCATTAATAGCATTGCGGATGTCTCCGCCAGCAAATTCTGCCAAATGGGCTTTAGCCTCATCGGTCACTTCAATGGACTTATTACCTAATCCCCGTTCTTCATCTTCAAGGGATCGATCAATCATAGTAAGCACGTGATCGGTGGTAAGGTCATACAACTCAAAAAGCTGGCATCGCGATAACAGCGGACTCACCATCGAATAAAATGGATTTTCGGTAGTAGCTCCAATCAGCGTAATAACGCCCGACTCCAGGTGTGGTAGCAGCGCATCCTGCTGGGCTTTATTCCACCGGTGAATTTCATCCACAAAAAGAATGGTCTTTTGCTCATTCATTTGCTGCATTTTTTCGGCCTTGGCCACCACTTTTCGCAGATCTTTAATGCCATCGAGTACGGCGTTCAGCTCTATATACTGGGCATTAATTTCACGCGAAATAACATGGGCCAGCGTCGTCTTGCCGGAACTGGGCGGTCCATGGAAAATAAGCGAACCAATCACCCCGGATTCGATCATCCGCCGCAGCATTTTGCCCTCTCCCACGATGTGGTCCTGGCCTACAAACTCCTCCAGCGATCGGGGACGCATGCGCGTAGCCAGCGGCTCATGCGGATTTACAAAATCGGATTGCTGGCTATCAGCTTGCCCATCATCCTCGTTAAACAGATCCATTGCTACAGATTGTAAGTTGAATATTTCAGGTTTCTAGTTCTAAAATTAAACTCATTTAGCTGAATTAACATTCAACTTTTAACCTTCAATGTTCAATCTATAGCGGAAGGTTATCATGTTTTTTCTCAGGAACGTTTTCTACCTTGTTCTCTGATATTTCGAGCGCATGGATCAGCTTTTCACGCGTCTCACTGGGTAATATTACGTTATCAATAAAGCCGCGTTCGGCTGCTTTGTAAGGATGTGCAAATTCTTCTTTATAGTAATCGATCAGCTCCTGCTCCTTCGCTTCAGGATCATCAGCATTGGCGATTTCTTTGCGAAAGATAATTTCAACCGCACCTTTGGGTCCCATCACCGCAATTTCTGCCGTAGGCCACGCCACATTGTAATCAGCGCGGATATGTTTGGAGTTCATCACATCATAAGCGCCGCCGTATGCCTTACGTGTAATGACCGTCATCTTGGGAACGGTAGCTTCGCAAAATGCATACAGGAGCTTGGCTCCGTGTTTGATGATGCCTCCCCACTCTTGGTCGGTACCGGGCAAAAAGCCGGGAACATCTTCAAAGGTTACCAGCGGAATATTAAACGCATCACAAAATCGAACAAAACGTGCTCCTTTAAGAGAAGCATCAATATCGAGCACACCGGCCAGCGACAGCGGCTGATTGGCAACAATGCCTACACTTCGTCCGTCAATACGGGCAAAGCCTACTACAATATTGGTGGCATAGTGTTCGTGGACTTCCATAAACGAATCCTTATCTACAATACCGCCAATCACCTCTTTAATATCGTACGGTTTATTGGGATTGTCGGGCACAATATCGTCAAGCTTGTCAGCTTTTGTGGAATCCGGTGCTTTAGATTCTTCACGCGGCGGCTTTTCTTCACAGTTTTGTGGTACATAGGTTAACAGCTGCCGCAGCTCTTGCAGGCAAAGAGCATCATTTTCTTCGGTAAAGTGCGCCACACCCGACTTTTTACCATGAGCACTGGCCCCACCCAACTCTTCGGAGGTGACTTCTTCATGGGTCACCGTTTTAACCACATTGGGTCCCGTTACAAACATATAGCTGGTATTTTTGACCATAAACACAAAATCCGTGAGCGCCGGACTGTAAACTGCTCCACCGGCACAAGGTCCCATTACAGCCGAAAATTGAGGCACCACGCCCGATGCCATGCTGTTACGATAAAAGACTTCGGCATAGCCCCCAAGTGATGAAACCCCTTCCTGAATACGTGCACCGCCGGAATCATTGAGACCAATAACGGGTACACCGTTCTTCATGGCCATATCCATAATTTTACAAATTTTCTCGGCGTGGGTCTCCGACAGCGAGCCGCCGATAACGGTAAAGTCTTGGCTAAACACATAAATAGGTCGACCGTGAACTTTTCCAAAACCGGTAACCACTCCATCCCCGGCAATTTTTTTCTCATCAAGACCAAATTTTTCACTCCGATGGGTTACAAAGGGATCAACTTCTTCAAACGATCCGTCATCCAGCAGCAAATCGATACGCTCACGAGCTGTAAGCTTACCCTTGTCATGCTGTTTTTGGATACGTTCTTCGCCACCTCCTTTTTTAGCGTCTTTCCGTTTTTGTTTAAGCCATTCTACTTTGTTATCCGGTTTTTCTGAAGCCATCTAATTGTTATTAATTACGATTTTCTTTTTCTAAAAAATAACTCTGCAGCTGATCGGTAAAATCGACCGCTGCTTCTGAATACACATCAACGAGATTGCGCTTAAAAATATCTTTTTCTATATACTTGCTGGCATCACTCCAACTGCTGTAAGCCGCAATATCCTCAACAGCCGAGTCAAATGCCCGTTCAGAACCGCCAAAAATCTCTTCTACAAACAGCTCGCGATCGCCCTCAAGCAGATCGGCAAGCTCTTCGACCTCGTTATCCAACGTATCTTCGCTGGTTAAATCAATAATGGGATCCTCAATAAACCCTTCATCTTCGGCCTCCTGCTCTTCACGATATTCCCCCATCTCTTCATCACTCACAAACCGCATCCACATGGGGTTTTCATCTTCTTGCTGCCCATTCGTTTGCGAAGCCGCTTCCTTTTCTTCCTGAAGATCTCCTTCTGATTCCTCTTTGTCATCCACTTCTTTTGCTTCTGACGGCTGATCTTCTTCTCCTGATGTTTCTTTTTCTGTATTTCCCGGAACATTATCTCCAGAGGTATTATCAGCTTCTGCATTTTTGGACTCTGCCGGCTCCGATGGATCTAATTCATCATCTGATTCCTCCTGTTCTGCATCACTTTTTTCAACTTCCGAGACCTTGGATACAGCAGTCCCTTCATCAGTTTCATCATTTAACTGACCGGCAAAGGCATCATTCAATGCCTTAAGCTTTTGCTCTTTATTTTCTTCTGAGTCTGACTGAGTTGATTCGGTATCCCCTTTTTCTTCTTGCGCCTCACTGCTGGTGTCTGAATCTTTTTTTGCCTGCTCTTTTGATTGCTTGGCAAATGTTGATGCAATATCTACCTCTTCTGGGTCATCTTCGGCAGAAGATTGCAATTCGTTTTGGGTCTCCTTTTTATCAGCTTGGGTCTCATCCGATGCGTTCTGAATCTGCTGGTTTTTTTTATTCTCTTCTTTTACAATCTCCTGTTCATTCTTATCAACGGCACTTTCTGCCGGTTGATCCTCAAAAAGCCTCGATTGTTCATCTTCATATCCTTCAAAATTTAACAAGTCAGGCGAAGATAATTCTTCAATAAGTTCAGCGCGGCTCAGTTCTTTATTCATCAGATCAAAATGCCGAGCAACGCGCGGACAGTTCTTATCCTCAAAAAACAATCGCAACAGCTCACTGTCGATATTGCCATCCAACAACTTAAAGAGCGTATCCAGCATCTGGGCCCAGTTCAACGGAGAATAACGCTTAGTCAATTTTTGGTCGGCTTCTCGAATAATATCTTTACATCGCGATTTGCTCAGCCTATCCAGCTCCTTTTTTTGCATGTAACGCAAAATCAAGCGGGAAAAATGCCGATAGACAACTACCGACTGTAACCGCTTGTTTATCTCTTCTGCCGATAGTGATTCGTCACTGCCAAAAATAACATCAGGGATTGTTTTACAAGGCTGTACCAGCATTTCAACCACATCTGCCACGGCTGTTTCGATCACTGTTTTGCCATAGCTGGCGGGTAACCGCGCCTCAGCACGAATAGCATCTACAAACTGCTGCCAAGCATCAAGTACTGCATCAGATCGGGTGTTGGCCCAGTCTGTCTTGGGTATAATCATTGACTCAGCCAGATTCCGCTCGAGCTCAATCCTGATTCGTTGTACAATATACGGCGGAAAATCCCAACCACGGAGTTCATCAAGCCGATAATATTGATCATTATCCGGCAGCCGGTCAATAAATTTTTGCGTTATTCGCTGTATGATCTGTTGCATAATTCAGGTGAAATATATTGTCTAACGGTGGTCAATACAACCAAAGAACACCGCAATATGTTAATTCCTGCGAACCTTTGGAAATATGTATTGGACCGATCCTATTTGTATCTTCATATTATTGATAATACCAATACAGATAGCTGAATACCGGATTAATATTTGGGAAGTTTCAGTGCCTTTTTACCTTTGAGCTATGATTACGCTTACTGTTTCAAAACTTTACAAATCGTTTGGTTCCAACACGGTTTTTGAGGATCTCACTTTTACGAACGAAACCAAATCGCTGGGTATTGCCGGACCAAACGGATCAGGCAAGTCAACCCTTCTAAAATGCCTGGGACAACTGCTAAGACCGTCATCCGGTACTGTTACATGGGATATCAATGGAGAACAGCTGTCCAACAATAACCTGACTAACATTCTGGGATATGGTGCTCCATACATTAATTTATATGACGTACTAAACTGCCGTGAAAACCTGCAGTTCTTGTCAAACATTCGGCATCGGTCATCCGATAGTAACCAAATTGACGATTGGATCAACCGTGTCTCACTGAATGAAGTAGCGGAGCAACCGTTTGGAAATCTCTCTACCGGTCAACAGCAGAGACTTCGGCTAGCTGCTGCACTTTTTCACGAGCCAAAAATTCTAATGCTTGATGAACCCGGTTCGAACCTTGATGCAGCGGGACGATCGCTGGTCGCTGATATTGCCGAGTCATTCCAGACTCCGGATAAAATGCTTATCCTAGCTTCCAACAACCCGGATGAACTGCAGCTCTGTGAGCAGATCTTTTCTGTTGAGGAAGAATCTTTGGTTTGATTAAAGGCCTTTACAAAACCATCTCAACTGTGTCATTCGGAACTTATTACTCATTAGCTGTATTTTTACAGGTTTCACCTTGGCAACACTCCTGAACATTAATTCCACACTCAGCACATTGCCCGTGCCCATGCACCCAAACAAGCGGTGCTTGTGATCCGCAGAAGGGGCAACGACGGGCCCCTTCGTTCTTATTTTCAGCAGTCTCCTTCTTAGCCATTATGCATTTCTTTCACTTCCTGAAAAGCCACATTAAGGTTATCGGGTAATGTCCAAAAATCAGCATAACGGAAATCCTCAAATCCATCGAGCACCTTCTGTTTGGTAATTTCCTTTTTGGACATGCCCTGTTCAATACCGTTTTGAACATGCTCGATAACAGCTGACAAATAATTACCCATGACTTTCAAATCTTCCTTTTTGCCCGTTACGCCATATTCAGGCTTAGCATGACCAAAGATATACATAGCATCAGCAGGATACTCTTCAGCGACCGTATCAAGAATTTTAATCCAGTTTATCATTGAAGCGCCTGCAGCACGATCGGTATAGGGATTCATTCGATTAAACACCAAGTCTCCCATATGAACTACATTCGCTTTTTCGAAATAAATGACCGAATCGCCGCTGGTGTGTCCAGGCCCATAGTATTTAGCATGGATAGTCTCATCTCCCAGATCCATCTGCCAACTCTCTGCATAAGTGGTTGTGGGATAAGCAGTATTCCCTTCGCCCTCGCTCTCTTTGTTGGCCTGCTTCATCAGCTTAGGTACATTCTCGTGGGCAGCCATTTTTTCTGCTGTACCTTTAAATACCGGATTTCCCGAAGTATGATCTCCATGGTGGTGAGTATTAATCAGCAGATCGAGTGGATGATTTGATCGGTCTTTAAGACCATTTAAACAGTGCTTCGCCGTTTTGGCATACTGAGAATCAATTACGGCCATACCCTCATCTGAGGCAAGCCAGCCAATGGTGCCACCGCGTTCAGTAAAATACCCTACGTTGCGACGGAGAGTATTAAACTTACCCGGAGCAGCTGCCCACATATTCTTAAATGGCAAAACCGCTCCTGCTGCCAACAGTGAAGAATTATACAGAAATTTTCGACGATCCATAATACTGGGATTTAATTATTAATTAAGATACTCACTATTTTTTATCCAACGATCAAAACAATTGCCGACGGGATTAAAGAGCCATATCATCCCGAATCAATAATAAAATAGCGGCATGGGGACAGATAAGGTATTTCTCATTTTCAAATTCGATTTCGTGGGTTTGATCCTTAATAAAAATGGCCAGATCACCTTCTTCGGCCTGCATGCCAATATATTGTGTGCCGTCGGTGTCTTTCCACGACTCATCGATTTCATTGGAGGGAATGGGATAGCCTGGCCCCGATTTAACGACATATCCACTGTGGATATCCTCTTTTTCTTTGACAGTTGCCGGCAGTACCAACCCGCTTTTCGTTCGAGTTTCCATATCGCGTGGTTTGATAAGTACGCGATCACCTACGACAATAAATTTATCTACAGAGTTAAGATATTCTTGAATCATTAATAAAAAGTTTTATACCAGATTATTTATATGTTTAAAGTTACATTGTTTACAGAACAATCTGAACCGTAAATTCGATTCAAAATGCTGTAATTATGGATCTAACCAACAAGTTATGCGTTGTCACAGGTGCTAACTCGGGTATTGGCAAAGAAACTGCGCGGGCTTTTGCCCAGCAGGAGGCTTATGTAGTGATGATTTGCCGAAATGAACAGCGAGCCCGAACAGCCAAAAAAGAGATTATCAACAGTACCGGCCATACCGGAATCGAAATTGTTTTAGCGGATTTAACCGTACAGCAAGATGTGCGCCAGGCAGCGGACCAGATTATCCAACAGTTTGACAGAGTTGACATACTGGTTAACAATGCCGGCATCATTCCCGACGACCGACAAGAAACTGTTGACGGCATTGAAAAAACGTTGGCTATTAACCATTTGGCTCCATTCCTATTGACAAATTTGCTGCTCGATCATCTGCAAAAAGCCGAGCAGGGTCGTATTGTCAATGTCTCCTCTGAAGTCCACCGGGTGGGCGCAAGTATTTTTGATTTAGATAATATACAACTAAAAGATAACTACACTCCCATGAAGGCCTACGGCCTTTCAAAACTTTGCAATATCATGTTTACGCATCAATTGGCAAAGCGTACGACTGACACTTCTATCACCGCCAACTGCCTACATCCCGGCGTTGTAAATACGCAACTGGCCGAAGAAGCAAACTGGATTATGAAATTCTTCTACTGGATAGGAAAGCCATTTATGAAATCCCCACAATCGGGTGCAGAGACTATCATTTATCTGAGCACTTCAGATGAAGTGCGAGACATCAGTGGCAAATATTTTAAAAACCAAAAAGAAGCATCTCCTGCTTCCATTGCATATGATGATGTCATTTCTGAAAAACTCTGGGAACAAAGCGAGGAGCTTACCGATCTATCCTAGCACAAAAAATCGTTTCATCCGGATTTTCCGCGACCGCCAAATTAGATTCCCTACTTGGTCAGCAAATAACTGTTGATCTGAGTGATCTTCGGCGTCATTCTTCTCAGGGAGCTGATCTTTAGCTTCATCAAGCTGCAGATTATTCAAAAACAGCTTCAGTTGCTTGCGGTTGTAATTCGAATATCGCTTTTCCAACACTTCTATAATTGAAGGCCAGAGTTCGGGCTTGGATGACCATTCTATGCCCAATCCTATTGCATTTTCAGGCACAGCTTCGCCCAGACAAACTTGCAATCGTTCGGTCATATCAGTGGGCGGCGGCTCGTGACGCAATAATTTGGGTCCCAGCTCATCTTCTGTAGATCGCGGGAAAAAACCTTTCCACATCTGGTTTGTATAGGGATGATGGTAATACACCTCGCAAGTTTCGTCATCTTTGCGAAGCTGCTTCATTTCGTTGATGAGTGAAATTTGCTTGTCGTAATCAATGATATACATGGTAAAAATACCGGTTGAATTTGGGGATATCCCTCATCAATATTACTGCATAAAAATGCGACAGTTGACACATTAATAGTAACAATCAGATTCGATTTATGTTCCGTTTTTAACGAAAAGAAACAACTTTTAACAAACTTACCGCAGTAGTTTTAGTACAAAACCAATAAGCTCTCTGCTAAGCTGCTCCTCTTTAAGACGGGCATTCATCTGCTGATCCGAAACCGCTATGTCTCCCTGGCACGAAAAAGAAACGCTATGATCTTTGTCTTTTGGATTCCGGAGCTCGAGAGAAATTTGTTGAGGATTAGAACTGTGCAATTCCATGTCATCAAGCGGGATGGAAAAGTCAAGAATCGGATCTTTAAATCCACCGCCGGTGTCAATTGCCGAGAATTCGAGCTCAATAGTTTGCTGATCTGCAATGGGTAATTCTTGTCCATCAACAGAAAGAGCAGAAATATAAGCGAAAGTCTGAATTTTCATTTTGCTACTGGTATTTTACATTCGTAAAGCCTAAGGATAGCAAAGTGTTCACGAATTAAGAAATGATATGGAGCAAAAAGAATGTCCTGGTTGTGCAGTTCAGATTGACAAAGATGCCAATATTTGCCCTATCTGCGGATATGAATTCCCGACCCAGCCCCTAAGCGTTAAAATTGTAGCCTGCCTTATGATTGTGCTACTTGTTTGGTGGCTAGTATTTTAAGATATAATACCTTTGAGTACTGACAGAAGTTCTAAACTCACCTCAATCCTTCTGCTTCCTTTTTAAAAATAAAAAAGGGCCTTTAATAGCCATATTTAGCTACTAAAGAACCCTTAAAGTCGGGACGGCCGGACTTGAACCGGCGAACTCACGACCCCCAGCCTGCATATTTAGGGCTTTACAACGTTTAGAAGCCTGCTTTTTACGTTATTGTACCCAACACCAATCAGGCTGTATAAACTCTTATCTTACTTTTGTTTAATGTGAATTGATTTCACATTTATTCATATTTTATCAAAATATTCAACTAGCTTAAAGAACCACACCAACTAATGTTAAAATGATTGCAGTAGGAATAATTAGAACAAAAAATTTCATCCATGCTGCGAGTGAGCTAGCAATAAAACCTACCCCAATCGTTGTAATTGCAATAGCAAAACCAATTATTATAACCCCTACTAAAACAATACTTGTTCTAAGATAATTAAACCTCCGACTCATCTTTTGATTTACACTTTTGATATCCTCTTCGTTTAATGGAGACTTACTTTCTATTTTGTCAATATCATCCTCAAAATCTGATTCAATCTCTTGGGTGTCATCCCAGGCGATTTTTAATAAATATGATGTAAAAATAGCATAGGCTACATATCCAACAACAACCAAAATAGATAAAACACTATTCTCCTTAACTCGATATAATGCAAATGCTGCTGCTGAAATAGAAATAGGAACTGAGACTACCTTATTGAAAAGCTTACTAATCAGTTCTTGGACCGAAGACAAGTATTTTTCTTTTTCTTGACGTAACTCATCCCTTAGCTTGGCGAAATCAAATTTATTTAGGAATACTTCATAGTTTCGATTTGCTTCCTCTATAAAAGAATCTAGTTCTACAAAGAAATTGTAAGCTCTATCAGGTTTGTCTTCGGTACCTAATCTGGAAATCATCACTTCTTTCAAAAAACGGAAATAATCATTCCCATTTTCAAGTACATCCTTCAATTTTTGAGGCTTATCTGATAGATCTTCATTAACGTTAAAATTAGGAGTTACGTTATTATATCCTAACCTGAACTTTCCTTGTTTAGAAGATAATAATATGAACTGTCCAGTAGAACCATCTTTATGATCCACAATTCTACTATCATCAAGGATTGTTTTTACTTTTTCATAGCTGAAATAATTATTAAAAAAGTAATAAGCTAAAGGTTCTCCATCATGATTCAAGGCCTTTTGTTCATCATGACTAAATCGAATTGCACCATTTATACTGGTTTGAACTAAATAAATATCACGTCTTGATTCACTGGTATGAAAATTACTTTTGAAGTCATCTTCATTGAAAAAGATATCAAACTGATCATGATGAAGCCGAAAAGAAAAGCCATCAGTGCCCTCAGGCCTAGTATCAAATCCTGAGCCTTCAACGTAATTCTGTAATCCCTGCCTTTCACCTGGTTCACATTCAATTTGAATTCGGCCTCCATCAAATCTAAAAGTGTTTTCTCCTAAAAAATCATTTAAGTTTTCAAAATCGTTGTGAAACGGCATTAGTTATCCATTTCTTCAGTTATCATTTCAGAAAGCCTTTCTGATCGAACTACAACATATTTTGAATTTTCACCGTCTGATTGTTGTACAACTTCTATCAATTTACCTTCACCATAATTTCTTCGGTCGAAATCTAATTCAACGCCATCAGCTTTAACTGTAACAGATGTTAATTTATTAAAAATATTAGAGACGTATGGGAACTTTGTACCAATAGTTAGATCATGTTCTTCAGCCTTGTTGACAAAAAAGTCTTCATCGCTATGGAAGTTTTCACCTAAAGTTTTTAGATCTACAACTCTCTCAGGGGTATTACTTGCCATCTGAAAGATTTGTTTACGGTATTCATCTCTGGTCATTCTTGTCTCATCATTCTTAAGGGGTAGTTCCTCATCATCAACTAGTGATATTAAGTCTAAAAAATCTTCAGTATATGTCTTATTAGATTCTCGATCTCCGGCTGCTAACCATGAGGTAAAATATTGTGATATTTTTGTTTGCTTGTTGATAAAACTTAAATAGTTATCAAGCTCATCATCGTATTTATTATTATTCACCCTACATGCCATAGCGAGCTTATCAAGATCTAGATGTTCCCTAGGGTCAATTATATAACTTTCAGTCTCATCATTTCTTTCGAATACCATTCCATCAGTCATACGAATTAGAAACACCCCTAAAAAGCTATTCCCATGATAGCCATACCGCACAAATACAACATAACCTCCTTTCGACTGCCCTTTTTGTTCTAGTCTATCCGCTAAATCAATAACTAAATTTTGAGTTGAATCTAAAAACTGTTCATCAGTATTCTCTGCTCTTATTTCACTGTATTCAGTTGGAAAAGAATGTTGTCGCCCATCCTTAAAAGTCGCATAAGTCCTGTACGTTGACCGGTAGCTTTTATTTAATTTAAAAGTCAGATCAATTAAATAGTCATCTACAGGTAGTAGATTTTCAGAAAGCGTTAGCTGAGCGTCATTAACTCCTAAATCTTTATCAATGAGGTGAACAATAGCCTGTTCAATATCAATTTCTTCTTTTTGAATCATTATTTGTACCCAGTAATTATATTATGATTTCTCTAGTTGTGAACGAAATACTTTTATATACGTACGTTCTCTAATATGAATAGCATCAATCAATTCGTCATCTTTAACCTTTTTCGTGAAAAGGAAATATCAGCAGTACATAATTTTATACTTGCTTTATTTTACTCCCCAAATTCAAATTGATCTAGCCAATCATCATATTCCTCAAATGAGTTTATCTTAGTAGGCGAATCGTCTTTTATTTTTCTTACAACTCGCAATCTTTCAGATTTACTGATGATGATTCTACGGTCGCAATAATCCTACGTGCTATATCTGATAGTTCTGATTTATTCCTTGAAAAAAATAAGACTGTTCTAATTAGATTACTCACAGTTCGTGACGCACACACTGTGAACATAATAAAAAAATGATAGTAACAGTTTCATTTGACGATTTAAAACAAGCATTGCGGCTTGCGGGCTAAGACAGTCACATTCGTTCACATCATTTCACATACTGTGCGCGAAAGGCAATAAAAAAAGCCGTTAGGATACCTTGAAGGCTACCTTAACGGCTTCTAAACGTTCTTTATATGTGTGTCGGGACGGCCGGACTTGAACCGGCGACCTCACGACCCCCAGTCTATCTATTTAGACCCTTAGCACGTTTATAAGCCTATCTTTCTGTTATTTTGTACCCAAAATTGTACCCAAATAGTAAAAGAACATGGCAAAATGGGGCTATGACAACACTGCATGGGATTCTGTTATAAGCCCTCATTTTACCACCGTTCATAATATTTCACATTTTAATTATTCGATAATCCTATTTTGGCTACTTCAACTTTATTGATTGCATCTATTAAATCTTCTTCATCAGCAACTTTTTTCGGGAAGTTAATTTCAGATTTGCCTGCTCTTATTGTGCATGTATATTCACGAGTTTTGAAGTAATAGACTATAGATATTAAGCAAGCTGCAGCCGATAAAAATGCTAAATCATTTGTGTATTGGTATGGTTGCACAAACAAAGAATAGGAGATCACTGCAAAAAGTATTGCTGATATAATAGCTCTAATACTGCTACTATACTTTAGATCAATTGAATCGATTTCATCAATTAATATTGTTCGAAACGACGGTTTTCTGCCAGTCCTATAATATTTTCTAATTCTTTTGTTGGTAAATAATATACCGGCAGTACCATTCTGGAATATTGTCTCTTCCCCTTCTACCCTTTCCATGTACTTTACCATAACAAAAATATTTTAAGTATTGCCCCCGCCAACGGTCTTACTGTCTCACTATAATGATAGTTTAATCGAGGGACAGTATGTGTGTTTCAATTAAAAATCATGTTAATATTATTCATCCTCATCGCTACGAGCTTGCTGCTGAATTTCTAGCAGTGAGGTTGTTAATTCCGCAGATTCAAGCGCAAGATCGCCGAGCAGCGAAGCATCTTTTATCGAGTCTGGCTTTTGCGCTATCGAATCGATCAGGCGGCTTACCTGCTTAAATTGTGCTATATATCGCTCTTCCGGTTCGGCAGCTCTGTTTTTACGGGGCTGCTCCGGATAAATTTTTCGCTCTCCTTCTCCACTTATCACCCACAATGGGTTTACATTCTTGGCTTCATATAAACTTGAAAGTAGCCGGTCGCTTATTTTTGGTGGTTCATCTTCGTTTTTGAAATAGTTTACCCAATTGTGGCTTAATTCCATTTGACGGCAGAAATCAGCATTGCTATCAAACTCTTTTTCGACCACATCTAATAGACGCTTCCGCCTATTTTCAAGTTTTTGTGATATATTTCTTGATTCTTTCAAGTTTTTATGATTATGTTACGAAGTGTTGCAACGAACCGTTACATGAATGAACAAAAAAAATGACTAAAGACGCAATTTTAAAAGATCTCAAAGACGCGCTAAAACTGGATGATGAAACCATCGCTGATTTTGCGCGTTCGGTGAAAAAAGACGACGGCACTTCTATTAGTCGCGGCATGGTTTATACGGCTATCGACCGCAACGCCCCGAAATGGATTATGGATGAAATACACGCACGTATTACCGCCGCGCGTCGCAAGTATCCCGAATATTTTGCTAAACGCAATGGAAATAGTAAGACCGCTAAATAACCGAATCCTTACAAAATAATTTTAAAAACCCTGTAAATCGCCTTTATGAATGTCCAACCGCAGCCGAAAACAATTGCTAGCACTATGCGACGAACTCGAAAAGCAAATAGGCTTGCTGCGACAAATGATCATCGACGAGATCCCGGAAAACAAGTGGATCACCACGGCAGAGTATGCCAACCATCCCAACACGAATTTAACGGCCAAAACGGCGGCCAACTACTGCAAGCAGGGGCGGCTAAAAAGCCGACAAACACCAACGGGACGCTGGCAAATTCACAAATCAGAACTGTATAAATAGACAATTATGGATTCGACTAAAAAACCGGCACGGCACCAACAGGATAACAGCCAACTAAACCGCATGAAAATTATGCACGTTTTGCGGCGCAGCTGGCAAGAAAAATTCGGAGAAATAAATGAGCAGCAATTCGACTACCTCTCTGATGTATCGTATATGCTGGCCGAACAGGTGCCTGCTGATGTACTGCTTAATGATGCTGATATACTGACGCCCGAAGATATTTTGGCAACGGATATTGTAGGCAAGGCCGGGCTGACTAAAAAATACAAGCCTAAAATAAAACCGCGTGTGCTCGATGATCTGCAAAAGAAAGGCAACAGAGATTCAAATATTGGCGCGTTTCTTGGTTTGCTAGGGCTGATAATCATTGTAGCGGCTGCACTATTAATCTAACCTATTTGTCATGGCTTCTACGCAAAAGGCAATTGAGCTGCTCAAAGAAAAGAACAAACGATTAAAAAAGCGCAACCAGCAGCTGCGCAATCAAGTACGGGAACTTAATTATGAGCTTGAACAAATGAATGCGCAAAATTTGATTCTTAAAAACCGAAATAACAAAGCTGCCGAACTTAAAGAGATTTATAGCCATCCCAATGAGGCACCGCCAAAAGTGGTAAAAACGTTTGAAATTGACAACCGCAACGAATCCCAAAAAATATGAGTAACGATAATATGAACCTGGTGAACGGTAACGGAAATGGCAACAGCCAGCGAAACAATATTCAAGTCTCTGCTGATGAACTAACCGTTGTAGAATGTGAATGCGGCGGTAGCGTATTTCAGCAGGCCCACCAAATACACAAACTGTCTGCCGCCCATCCCAAAAACCCCACCGGGGAACCGCAATTTATGAATTTGCCGGTACATATCTGTTTGAACTGCGGCCATGTGAAAACCAATCAAGATTTAACCGAATAGTTATGCCTGCCACTGCCAAACAGAAAACACCCTTGCGCGAAGCCGCCTTAATTGCCGGCTACGTGCAGTCCAATATTGAACCGATGTGCAAGCGGTTTACCATTGCGGGATCGATACGCCGCCAAGAACCCTACGTTGGTGATATCGAAATAATCTGCATCCCCAAAGTTGGCAATGTGGCCCCGCCCGGCGAACTATTCCCCACAGAGGCAAACAAAGTGATCCATCATATTAAGATGAACCGGCAAGAAATTGTAGGCGACTGCCGGGGCTATAAGATTAACAAAGGCGGCAACCGGTACTACCAGTTTATGTATTTAGGCATGCAGGTTGATCTGTTTATGACCACCCCGAAGCAATGGGGACGCATGTTGGCTATACGCACCGGTCCTGCTGAATTTACAAAGAAAATGGCCCGCCGATGGAAGGATTTAGGATATAAAGGCGTGGACGGAGAGCTTGTATATACTGATGGGAAAGAACACCGCTCTACACCGAAATTCCCCACCGAAAAATCGTTTTTCAAGTTTTTAAGATGGGATTACATCGAACCGCAAAACAGAGGATAATATGAGTAGTGATAAGAATGAACAATGCCCGAAATGTGATAGAAAGGTATCGAAGCTTGAAGAAAATGAAACTCATTATATGTGGACTCATTCGCTTGAATCCGAAGGTGTTATTCCAAGAGCAACAATTTGCATGATCAAAAAAGAAGATTATGAGCAACAATAGAACACGTATTTATGCTCCGGCTCCATTTGAAGAATCAGTAACGTTTGAAACTGCTTCGGGCAAAATAATTGAAGCAGACAAATATATGGCTGCGGCGATAGATGCACTCACGGTTTTAGATATCCCCGAACTACTTACAGTAATGGATATCTCTCATGAGCGTATAGAGATCGAACTAGAAAAGGAGAAAGCAAAGCTCTGTGATAAAGCCCTGCGATATTTTAAGAAAGGGAATTGGTACTGGCCGGAAACTGGTAGCTCTATAACCATTGATACGGACTTTGTAAAAGATATGCTGAATCAGGACGTAACTAAGCAAACTGTTTATCGACGACTTAAAGAGCGGCGAATGAAAATAACCGAAGTGATAGCCATTATTGACTTTTTTGAAAGCAATGAAATTAACCTGTCAAATCCAGAGATATTTTAAACAAAGATTTACTAAAACAGAGGATAATATGAGTAGTGATAAGAATGAGCTAACAGCTAAAGATTTGGCGTTGTATTCTAATTGTAAAGTGCAAGTCCCAAAGGGGATGGTCTTAGCTATTAAAGCGATCTATCCCAATGCGGATTTTCATCATCTACAATTAAGTACCAGCGGGCTGGAAGGTGCCTATAGCGTTGGTGCTATAACGCCCATCCTTCGACCTCTTTCGGATATGACGAATACAGAAGCCCTGGAAGTTGCAAAGGAAAAATTCCCCAACCCCGATAAAGCCTACTGGCATAAAGAATGGGATAATATAGCCGTATGCAAGGGGGATTTAGTTACTGAAATGGATATTGAAGTTACCAATCCTGACGGTTTTAAATACCTGTTAGAACGTAATATCGACCTGTTCGGCTGGATCGACGCCGGACTAGCCATTGATGCAACTACCCTTACCCCTAATCCATACAGAGGTACTTAATATGTGGCTTTGGATAATCATAGCGATAATCGTACTCAGCTTTTTGGCCTTTTTATGGGCCATTTTGGGAGCCGCTAAGAAAGCTGACCAGCAAGTGAACCAGGCATATCGTCGCCGCCGAAAAGAACGTGAGCAAATAACAACAAATGAGGATGAAAAATGATTACACCAAAATTTAAAACACCCACCATTGGGAAAATTATTTGGCCGCTGGCAGTCTCTATATTGATTTTCTTTGCCGGCGACTACCTGCTTAGACAGCCTATTACTAACCAAACCGCTGTGGTAGCAGTACGCACTTTTGCAAGCCCCCAAAGCGAAGATGATTCTATATATATGATTGTGTTAGTCCGCGACAATAAAGTCTGGAAAACGCACGTATCGCGCAGCCGGTTCTACGATCTGCAAACCAACGACAGGCTGTTGCTTACACGTTATCAGGGACTTCTAACCGGATATACCTACAACACTACCCTGCCACCCGAAATAACCCTTAAACCAGCAAGCGAACTCCAATGAATATTACGTACAGCCTTTACGAGTATAATTTTAAAACAAAACAAACAGGCCGTCGCATTCTCCGTGATAAACCGTTAACGCGGGCCCACAAACGCGCTATTATCGAAGCTGACATTAGCGCGGCGCTGAACTATACCGACTGGATATTTAAGCCCGCTGGAGAAAACGGCACGTTTCGTATTAAAGGCAGAGACGAGGGCTTTATTGTTATTGCCTCAAACGCAGGCATTAACTACGAGACTGCACTGCAAAAGCAAACCAAAAAGACCGCATAATGTATAGTTCAATTTATACTTCTTCGAAAGTCTTTGACAAAATCAGCAAGATCGCTGCCCTAAATTATGAATGCGATTTTGATGATATCGGCATGATTTGGCCCGGTAAAGAATCAGTTAACGGCAGTGATGAAATGTGCTTTTACGTCTTTGATCATCACTTAGAAATGATTGGCACCGTCTATCGACACGAGGTGCGAAGCTACGCGAATAGTAAATCGGAAACTGATAATTAAATAATAAAATTATGACTGACACAGGCTATTTAATACTCGACAAAAACGGAATTGCAGGGTTTAAAAAGACCGCAAGAGGTGCAGAAAATTGCGGACGCAATGAGATCCCTGTAAAAGTTGAAGTATCGATGGATGAATCGAAATTCAACAAGCCCTATCCCACCAAAAAGATTCATGTAACACCGTGGGATAAAGATATAGGCATTGAGGATATCCACTTTGAGGATAGCTGGATCACCGAGGAAGAAGAACAAATGATACGTGAGCGCCGGTTAGAAAAGTATGAAAAGGTGCTGCGGGATCAGGGCTATAAAGTTGAAAAAATAGAGGACGAGGAAGAATAGCCATGACAGACCACCAAATCTTATACACCAAACCAATGATTCTAGCCAAGCTCAACGGCTGGAAAACAGTAACGCGTCGGCCGATAAAGCCACAGCCCAAACGATTGGAAACTGGAAAAGACACTTGGGAAGATGAATTTTACGCTTATGACCATAAAAATTGTGATGGTGATGCTTGTGAATATGCCTGTAATGGAGAATGGCTAAAATCCCCCTACGGAGTACCAGGCGACCAGCTGTGGACCAAAGAAAATTATACGATTAAGGATTACAGCAACTTCGAGCAGTCCGTATTAGTAGAGTACACCGCCGATCAGCACCAAAGATGGGTACAATTTACCGATGCCGACTGGCAAAAGTACCGCAACTGGGAAGAACCTATCGGCAAAAAGAGCAAGCTCTTTATGTTCAAAACGCTGTCCCGCTTTTGGGATGAAGTAACCGACATCACCGTCGAGCGCATTCAGGATATTACGCCCAAAGAAGTATGGAACGAAGGTATTAGGATTCCCCGAAGTGAATACCAATCCCGAAAGTTTGAGCCGCCTTCAATTTGTGAAATACCATATTTAAGAGCATTCCATGAACTCTGGCAATCCATGTACGAAGGCGGCCCGTTCGACTGGAATAACGACCCCTACGTGTGGGCAATCAGCTACACCCCGCTAATCGTCAACCACGATACCGTTAACGAAAAAGCTACAGTGATATGAATAAGCCAGAGTACGACCAAATACAACGTCTTTTACTTCTAGAAGCGCAATCTATTACTACACTTTTTGATAATCTAGATGAATTTATCACGGACATAGACAGAGCCGAAATAACCGGTCCCCTACTAGACTCAAAATTATACCGGCAGGGCCAAAAAAAAGATGGATCAGATTAAGACTATTGCTAAGGCCATTAACAAGGCAAAAAAAGAGATCGAACCGGCACTGGATTATTTAATAGAGCACGAGAACGATCCGGAGAGTACTGATAAAATATCATAATCACTTTACCAGCAACCAGTATGAAAATTCCTAATTCACAATTCAACATTCCTAATTAAACACCTTGTACCCCGAAGCCAACGTACGGAACCGCCGGCTGGAACTAAACGCCGCGGGGACTTAGAAGACATCCAACTTAGACAACCAAAATAATATATCATGGCAGATTTAACTCACGGACAAGAGATTGAAATCACTAATGAATTAAAAATTACTGCAAACGTATCCGTTAATGGAGTTTGCCGAATATCCTTCACCGGTTATCCTTTTGAGGTTTTTTATTCTATTGATGGGTATAGAGAATTAAAAAAAGAAATGTTCGAAACTAAGGAGGTTAAAATTGTAATCAGGCAATAGTTAAACCGCGCTGATGTATAACGACGAGTTATCCCCAAGCGCAGCGCGGGATGAACGACCAGTTATATATCAGCGCAAGTGTAACATTAAATATAAAATTACAGGACCATGAAAAAGGCAAAACCCATTGTAGATCGAATTATTGTATTGGATCGCAAAGATCAAAACAAAAATATCACAGAACTTCGTGATATACAGGAACAGGCAGAACAATTAATACACGATTATGCAAATCATTACTTAGAAAAACAGCGGCGGTTAATTGCTAATAAGCTTTCTGCCCGTTCTGATGTTGATATAGAAAAATCCGTAATCATAGAAATGGACCAGCCCAAACTACTTTAATTAACCCGCGACCCGAAAAATTACGATGGCTAACAAAGAATTTACACCAACAAAAATTCCGAAATGCAGTATTGATCCAGAGGCTATTCATACAGCCCGCCGTAAGTTGCAGAGCCTAAGCAAAGACGGAAAAATCAATTTTAACTGCAAAGAACGCGAAGCCCTGCTGCAGCTTATTTCCGACGGCAAAAAAGAGCTATATCCGCATCAAATGGCAATGGACCGTTACCAGTCAGACCTAAACGATTTGGCAAAACTCGATAAAAATACGCAACCCAAACAGTGGGAGTTTCACTACCGGCGAATCCAAGAATTTGAAGATAAATATTGTACCTAATATGGAGGAATTAACATCAATGAAGCCAGAATAACTATGTCAAAAACAAACACTGCAGCAAAACTTGAAGAGGACAAAATTGACAGCTCTGTCAACAGTGTTCACGTCACCAAGGACTATGGTAAATTTAATTTTAATTCAAAAAACAGGCATGTAAATCCAGCCCATAAAGATAATCTGGTAGAAAGTATTGAACAAAATAATCTACTAGAGGCACAGCCTATCACGATTAATGCCGACTTCGAGATCATAGACGGCCAGCATAGATTTATCGCTGCCAAGGAATTAGGATTGCCGATCTATTACATCAAGGTGGATAGGCTTGAGATCGATGATGCGATTACGCTGAATATCAATACGCGGAACTGGCGATATAAGGATTACCTGCTTTACTGGATTGCCCAGGGTAAAGAGGAATACACCTACTTTAAGAAGTTTATGGACCAATATGGGTTCGGATATGCGGTATCACTGGCATTGCTGGGACTTGGGCAAGCTGATAAAGGGCAAAAGCTTACTGACATATTTAATGCTGGTAAGTTTGTCCCCAAGTACCGCGACTATGCCGAGGATATGGGACAGAAAGTAAAACAGCTTGAAGAATACGGCAAGTTTGTAACAACACGCTCATTTATGCTCGCTTTTGATAAGGTAATGCAAATGGATGAATTCAATTTTGATGAGTTTCTTCGAAAAGTGAAACAAACTCCGGGACGCTTTCAAAGACGAGCGGATGTAGACCATTATCTACGCATGCTGGAACAAGTGTATAATTACAATCGACACGGCAAAAATGTTCGATTTTATTAACTGATATATGCCGCCTCAATAAAAAATCGAAAACCAATAAGCTGTCTGGCGAAGCCAAGAATTTGAAGATAAATATTGTACCTAATATGGAAGACTACCCCTTAATCTTAGAAATAGATTTATTTTGCGGTGCCGGTGGTACCACTACCGGATCCGTCCGCGCCAGAATCGACGAATATCAGCCAGTAAAAGTTATAGCCTGCGTTAATCACGACGAAAAAGCCATAGAGAGCCACAAGGTCAATCACCCCGACACTTTGCATTTTAATGAAGATATCCGTTCGCAATATGTGATTGATGAACTACAACGGCTTGTCAAGTACTATCGCAGCAAGTATCCGAACGCATATATACTGCTGTGGGCGTCAATGGAATGCACCAACTACTCAAAGGCCAAAGGCGGTGAACCTAAAGATCCGGACAGCCGCAGTCTGCCTAACGAAATGTTCCGTTATTTAGATGCCATTAATCCCGACTATTTCGAGTTTGAAAACGTCGAAGAATTTATGGCCTGGGGTCCGCTCGATGAAAACGGCCGCCCAAAATCCATGAAGCGTGGGCAAGAATACCTGCGGTGGGTGCAAGCCATTAAAGACCGTGGGTATCGCTACGAAAAGCGGATGCTAGATGCCGCCGATTATGGAGCCTACACAAGTAGAGAACGCCTGTTTGGTAAATTTGCAAAAGGGGACCTGCCTATCGTTTGGCCCGAAGCTACACACACCGCAGAACCTAGAGATAATATGTTTGGCAAGCTGGAACCGTGGAAGCCCGTCCGCGATTGTCTGGATTTCCATATTGAAGGCAAAAGCATGTTTACCCGGAAGAAACCACTTGTAGAAAATACGTGTAAGCGAATCCTTGCAGGACTTGAAAAGTATGTACCCGATTTTGAAGAATTCTTAATGAAATATTACGGCAATGGGGCAAATGTAGAATCCATTGATCAGCCGGCCGGTACGCTAACCAAGAAAGACAGATTTTGCTTAATACAAACCGCGTTTATTGATAAGCAGTACCGCAGCAAATACAATCATCAAAGCATTAATGAGCCCGCCGGAACGATTGTATCCAACGATAAGCATTGCCTGGTAACCGCGTGGATCGACAAAGCCTACACCGGCAAAACCAACCATCAAGGCATTAACGAGCCTGCCGGCACATTACTTACCAAAGATAAATTTTCGCTGGTACAGGCACATTTTATCGACAGGCAATACAGTAGTGGTAGTCATAACCATTCGAGCGTTAAAAAACCGCTGGGAGCCATAACAACCGTCCCCAAATCTAATTTAGTATCGGTAAAAGTACCATGGATCATGCAATATAATTATAACAATGTGGGCAACACAGTAAATGAACCTAGCCCAACATTGTTGGCTTCACGGCACCATCATTATGTAGCCCAAGCAGTATATGGGAATAATTTGAGCCGGTTAGAACCCAAAGAAGCTGACAACCCCACCATGAAAAAGATTAAAGCCTTTTGCCGAAAGCGCGGCATTATCGATATCAAAACGAGAATGCTGCAAATACCGGAGCTCAAACGCATTCAGGGCTTCGGGGATGATTACTATTTAGCCGGTACCAAAACCGAGCAAAAGAAATTTATCGGCAATTCAGTAGTGCCGATAGTGGTAAAGGCCATGATGGAAGCACTGGCCCACGAATTAAAAGATGAAGTTAAACAGGTAGCGTGATGTCAAAAATTGAATACGACAAAGACGGAAAAATTAAGCGGCGGTTCACTCCTGACTGGAAAGAGTCAGGCGAAATAAATATTGATTCGCTGCTGCCCAAACTGGTTACCGTAGTAATTGCTCAAATAGATGTAATGGTTACATATATCCAGGAATTGCACGATGAAATTGACCGCCTTAATAAAAAAATCGAAAACCAAGAATAATGGCCATACCAAACCATTTAAAATTCATTTTATCCGCTCTACGGCCAATTATGAAAGCCGTTTTGAGGCCGTAAACGGCATTTTTAGGTATTTGGGCTATATCGTCCATAATTGACAAATCATAATCATTCGGCAGCTTAACTGCCATAAATAACACCCTTAATCAAATGTTTAGTCTTATGCCAAAATCAAAGAAGAAAGTAAAAGCTAATGTTTCGACAAATGTCATTTTTAAAGCTGATCCAGAGGAACACCCCAAGATTGCAGAAGTCAGTGAGGATGGAGAAGCCGCAGCCATTGTAACGCGCTCATCCCGCGGGGACTGGTCCGAAGTGAACCTGCATGTATTCGTGAATACGCGCGGCCCGCAGACCGTGCTCAACGTCCCGCACAGCAACCATGCAGAGGATGGGGTAAGCAGCTGGGAGCACCGGTAACGGTCAATCATAAACAAATGGAGCCACCGTTCGGCGATTTCTCGAACGGTGGACATTCCATCATTCCTAATTCAACATTCATAACTCTTAATTAAAAAATCCCCCACACCCCCTTTAAATAAAGATAGGCCGCGCGACCAATAAAAGCAGACAACCCCGCAAAATCGACCGTAAAACGCAAATATCACCGATTTAAGAGCATACTAGCTATGGATGAATACCACGCATTAATAACTGAAAGAGACAGCACAATAGAAGTTTTGCAGATGAAGTTTTTAGCCGATAACGATAAGCAAGCAGTTAAGAAGATTTGCAATATCGCCGAAGCTCTTAACCATGATAAGAAACTGGCTTTTATTTATCACCGGCACAGAGAAATAACGCTAAATCAAAAGCAACCTACTACCTAAATCGTAGTCCAATATTAATCTTTCTGACCCTATGGATATTCAACCACCAGTAACCCAGATTATTTACGGCCCAGCAATGACGGGTAAATCAGCGTTTTTAAGGAAAAAATCTGATCAACTATTTCCAGATAAAGATCACCATGAAACTATCCATCACTTATTTAACCGATTAGGAGACTGGATCCCGCAACTGATAAATATTATACAAGACCAAGAGACTGTATTAATTGATGAACTTACCCTTGAAACCAGCGATTGGCTTATTTTAATGGGTGTTTTATCAAAATTTATGACAGAAGATCGAGTGGTCTATATAGTAACCCAGTCCCCACCACCTGACATATTAAATAAGTTTCCAAACACTGAATTATGGAAAACACAATTCAGTAAAGCACGTCGGCGAAACAATCAGATTGATACTCTGCTGGTATCTCCAATTTCAGTAGCCTCCAACTCATAATTCAACATTCGTAATTCCAAATTTAGCATGATTCCACAAGAGCAAATAGACCGCATTAAAGAAGCCGCCAACGATGATATCGTTGCCATAATAGAGAAGTATGTAAAATTAAAGCGGTCCGGCAGCAGCTACAAAGGCCTCTGCCCTTTTCACGACGAAAGCACCCCCAGCTTTTCGGTAAGCCCGCGACGGCAAATGTATAAATGTTTCGGCTGCGGAGAGTCCGGGGACGCTATTGACTTTATTCAACAAATGGAAGGCATGAGTTTTATCGAAGCCATCCGGCACCTGGCAGGTATGGTAGGCATTATCATCACAGAAGAAAAAGCAGAACGTCCCCAAAACTACACCCCGCCCAGTAAGGTTATCCCGGGCATAAAAAAGGCTAAACACGAGATCCGGAAAAAAGATATTGCAGTTATCGCTAAAGAAGAAAAGACCATTAAAAAATTGCGGGCCGAGGGCAAAAAAAACAGCGTTCTATTGCCGGTGTTAAAGCCCACACACGCAAAAGTACTGGCAAAATATTTATCTGATCATGGCTCTGTTGTAATCATTTGCAGCGGATATACCTTAACAGAACTTTTTACCATGATACGTGCTGTATATAAAAGAAATTTAAACGTTCAATTAGCAAAAAACTATGATGACAATTCCTTGCATTGGATCCAGTTTTTATCAACACATTTTGACGACACTAAAAAGCTTCGGGAAGCACAAATACAAGTGTTGGCAGCCATCCCGGATACCTTAAAACGTAATATTGAAACAAAGCATTTTGCAAGAATTTGGGATCAATAACATTAAGGCAATGACAGTTATGCAAACCGATTTCGATCAAATTGAAGCTGATTTTTGGCGGCAATATTTAAAAAACTACTCCGACTTTGAAGGCGTTTCTCCCCATCAGTTGGTCATTAACAATTATGAAAACATTTTTACGCAAAGCGGAGCGTTTGATTTAACCATTGATATGGAAAGCGGCCGCTGCTATGACAGCAACGATAACACCCACACCATCACAGAATTTGTAGCTGGCCTGCGGGACGAAAGCCTTTCAGAAACAAAATCTCATCTTAATGTTGAATATACGCGGTGGACCGAGCAAGAAAAAGCGCGGAAAGAGAACCTGCTGTTTGTCCGTGATTCTGAAAACTACCGGTGGAAAAAACGAAGCGGCCAAGACAGCTTCGAAGAAGTAACCGACTTTGATATTGTTCTTAATTCCGTGATTGAGCGCTACGACATTAAGAAACAACAATGGGAACGATACTACGAGGCCACGCTTCGCTATGAGCGACTGGATCGCTTTATCACCAAAGAAATTAGCTTAGATCCGGCCGATGTACACTCAAAAGATGATTTTTCTAAAGCCGTATGGGAAAAAGATATATTGCAAGTCAAAAACATGCGCCGCGGCGAAATGCGCAACTTTTGGCATCATGTTCACAATGAATTTAATCCCCGTATAGTGCGCGAATATAATCACTATGGATTTATTGAATTCGGCGAAAAAAAGAACAAAACAAAATATTTTCTGGCCGAAAACGTCCTTATTGAATTTCCCTCACAAAAAAATGAGCCGTTAAAGCTCATCGATAAAGAAAAGGGAGCATTCCCCGTTGATGATAACAAATATGTGAAGCCTCCGGAAGATGCTATTAACCTGCCGCGCTTTGATCTGGGATTAGCTAAGAACGGTATATATAAAGACATGATGAATAAGCTGCTCGATGACCAGGCATTTGAGCGACAGCTAGACAAAGTAGAAGATCGGTTTTGTAAAATGATTGGCGGTGAATCGCGCCATAGCCAATGGGGAAAATTGATTATCGGCTATGTATTCAGCTATCTGTTTTTTGATGATATTTACGACCGCTTCAATCACATCATCTTTTTATACCTGTACGGCGAAGGCAATGTAGGAAAAGGAGAGCTGGCAAAGCTGATTCAAGATTTTTACGGCATTAATCATCTGGATAGCCTTAACACACCCACGGCCCGCCCCGTTGATAACGCCTTAGAACAAAAATCTCAAATTCCGCAGTGGATCGATGAGCATGTTCCCGAAGTGCCGGGGAAAGATGCAAAGATAAAAGACCAGGTTTGGAACTCACTATTTGAATTAAAGCCGCGGCCAACATCCATGCAGAAGAATGGAACATGGGCTACCGAACGTAAAGAAGTACGCACCATGCCGCTGTTTTGCTCCAACTTTAAGCCCAAAACCGACCACCTGTTAAGCCGCTGCTTAATTTTAAAATATACCAAGCAAAAGCGCGGCGACGAAGAGCATGTACAATGGCTCAAAAACAACCGCGACCGCCTGCAGCTGCTCATGCTTAGTTATATGCAGCATTACAGCTTAATGGACCGGCAAGCTTTTATCTGGGACGTTGAACGAATGCGTAACAAACTAAAATCAGAAGTGAAACAAGAGCTTGAACGCAAAGCCGGCAACGCCCTGCTGCAAGACCGGCAGATATCGCAATTTGCCGTACTCATTACCGTTCGGCATTGGCTTGAAAAAGATTACCGCCAAAAGATAACCAATATTGCGCGTGAAAGCCGTACGCTGGATAATGAAGAAGATGAAACACACCGCGAAATTCTACAAGAACAAATTGATGACCAGCTAAAAGGAATGTTAGACCAAAAACTGTACCTATTTGTAAAGAATGAGGTTGTACGGTCCGCCATAGTTGCCGCCCACCACGATCCATTAAGTAATTACATTGAAACCATAGGCACACTTATCCAGGCCAAAGAGATTAACCAGTCTCACTTTAACTGGACTGATGACGGCCATCTTAAAATATGGGCCAAAGCCGTTTGGGACTTATACATCAAATCTAAGCGCGGTACCGAAGAGATTGTCCGCCGCGAAACCGTAGAGAATAAACTTAAACAGTTTAGCGAAACGAACCCAGACGGATCCCTTAAAACCGTGAATTGGACCATCTACTATGGAGACAACGAACAGCCCAAAGAGACTATTCGTAAGAAAGGCTTTTACATCAAGCATGCCTACACTAACGAACTGTTCCGTAACGCCTTTAAATTTGATACACTGGGGCCGTCTAAATCACAAGTAGAAAAGCCAGAAACGCTTGAAGATGATCCCAATAGTATAGCGGGATATGAACCAGCAAAAGATGATACCGATATCAACGAAGATTTACCCTTCTAAACTAAAATTTTTTAACCATGTGGTTTTTTATGGAAAATCCCCCAAAAGTGAGGTTTCAAAGTTTCAAAGTGCCAAAAACGACCAATACAGAACATGAAGCCAGAAATTTTGAAACTTTTTATGAAACTTCTTTGAAACCTCTTGAAACTTTTTTACCGATTCTTGAAACCTTTGAGTCCTTTTGGGTTTCAAGAAAGTTTCAAAGAAAAACGGTGCTAAGTCTAGTAAAAACATATACTTATCGAAAACAGGGTAAAATCAATGAAACCCGGCAGGTTTCAAGCATTTTATGGGTATATAGCCTGCTAAGCTCGATTTTAGCCATTTTTGAGACTTTGAAACTTTTGAGAACGGGGGTGGGCTATTTCCGTAAATTTCAAAAATTACGCTTAAATAATTTAGTTAAAACCGCTAAAAAGTTAATTCCTTATCAGAATCGTTTAAACGCATAATATTATGGCACAACACCAAAGAATATTAGATGAATTAGAGCCTTTATTTGAGAAGGCCGAAAAACAAGGACTGTGGTTTTATACCAAGCATGGAAATTCATGGTTTAGCCCGGAAAAATTGCGGCTAATGCATGAAAATGGATGTCATATATGGGGTAAAGAAAACTGGCAGTTAAAGGATCCAGAAGAGCGGTTGGCCCAGTTACGCTCTGAAAAACGAGCCATTGAAGAAAAAATTAAACGATTTGAAATCCAATTAAACCAATAACCAGTAACAAATAACCAATGTATAAATTTCCCGAATTCACACCCGAAGAAGTGCAAGAAAGAATCAATAAAATGTGGGATATGTCCGGCCCCGTCCCACTGCCTAAATTTGATCTGCAGTGTGGCTTTTGCGGCCATGAAGAAGTATTAATTAAGCACCTGCGCTACCACATGCGTAACAAGAATCGATCCAGTAACCCACACCGCTGCGATGTAGGCATGAAATGTACCTTGTGTAGTGCCGTCTGGCAGCACGGCCTTGTCGTACCCGAAGAAAAACATCCGGGACGGGATCGTATTTACGGCTGGCGCTGGATTAAAGAGCAGATGCAAGAAGCTGATGTATAACAACGAGTTATCCCAAGCGGTTTATAGCGCGGGATGAACGACCAGTTATATATCAGCGAAGCAGCGGCAATTACAAATATCAAATAACAACCAATAAAAACAGCATTCAGTTATGAGTATTGAAAAATACACCGATGAAGAAATTATCGATATGGAAGTTTTTACTCGCGATGAGGCAAAAGAATATGTCGAGGATAAAACGAAGGCTGGCGGAGGCCTCTGGAAGGATTGTATTAAGCCACTGCTTAACTTTCGACCGATGCTCAAAAACCTAAAACGGCAGCGTTATTCCCATGAAGTAGTGCCCAAGCCAGAAGTAGATCAACTCATTCTTAAATTTAAAAAAGGGCTGCTGGACGATGAAAATTACTGATGAAATGATGATTAAAAGTGATTTTACACCACTTGAATAGGGTTTTATAGATGTTATTACCGACCAATCATTATCCTGGTATTATCGTACCAAATTTTTGGCCCGGTTTAAATATTGTGTTCGGCCTCTAGTATATATGACTATGGCAACCAGCTTATCCATTGAATTCAAGGGTTGGGATATACGGCAATTATGATTCCATATAACAACGAGTTATCCCAAGCGTAGCGCGGGATGAACGTCCAGTTATATGGAATCCGATAGTCCAAATATTAATGGATCTCAACCACACAAGCGGCCCTTTCGCGCACAATTATCCCTTTCTAAGCAATTACATCCACAAAATACGCCTCATCACCGCCGGTACCGGTCCTTAAAAAGCCCTTAAATTATCCACTTTCAGCCATATAAATCCAGATATTTAGGAATTTAATAAGATGATAACAGATAAATACCAATATTAAGGGTTAGCGTTGGATATTCGTGGATATTAATTGATAAAAATAGATATAAAAAGATAAAAATGGATGATAATTGATATAAATAGATAAAAATTGATACCCCCTTGCCTGCCTAATCTTCAATAATCAATTTACGGGTGCGCTGTGGAGCAACTGGTAGCTCGTTGGGCTCATAACCCGAAGGTTGGCGGTTCGAATCCGCTCGGCGCCACTACTTTTAACCCTCACAAACAACAGAGGTACCAGATATGAAAAGCAAGTATTTTGCCCCGTTGATGTTGCTGGTTATGGTCCTTTTTACGACGGCCATACAACCGGTTGAAGCATCACCGGCCCCCGATCTCGACACTACCATTGAAGTGGCAGACGCTGACAATTCAGCCGTCCAAGCCCCGGTTCTAACGTCCATTATGGACTATCAACTCTCTGATACCGGTTCACAATATACCGCAATGGAAGTGTGTAACTCTTCTTTCCATTATGATGGACTAATTGACCATCAAATTATTATCGTGCAAGCTCCCGAAAATAGCGTTTTACAAGAGCAAGCAGGATATACACCCTACAGAGCCAGGTCAAATATAGGCCAACTCTCTATTTACGCATGATACTTTAGTGCCCTTCATTATGGAGGGCACGCTATATTTTTTAAATCAATTTTTAGCAATGGCAAAGGCGGCATCAAATAATACTTCAACCTCAAAGGAACCGCAGGAAGGACATGAGCAACCCTTTTTGCAAAATACAGGCGACAATCCCGTAGGTGAGAATAGCCAACATAAGAATGGCAACTCATCAAATAGGGGCCGTCAGCCATTGCCTAGTTTAGATGACACCGAAGACCCTGCAGAAGAATCACAATTTGCATTTTCCAAAAAGCGTATAGAAGAAAACTATCCCTTCTTTGGCACCTTATTAAAGCGCGAAAACGGACTATATAAGCGCAAAGAGGTTATTTCAAAAGATGAACCGCGGACTATCGAATATGTAAAAGAGCGGTACCAGGGTGGTGCTTACCAGCTGCGCCAGACCGTTAAAGGTGACGGAGAACGTAAAATTAACTTTAATGTTTCGGGTGTAGAAAAGCCTGACAACACGAAATCCGGGAACTCAAATTCCGATAATGAAAAATTAGACGAAAAATTTATAGCTGGGCTGCGGCAAGACTTAAAGAAAGAGATTCGCAGCGACTATAACGATTTAATTGAACGCCTGGAAAAGCGACTAGAGGCCCGCAACGATGAACTGGACGAGTTGAGCCGTAAAAACCGGCAGCTGTCCGGAGAAATGGCCGAACTGGAACGCAAGAACGCCCGAAACGCACGCGAAGACCAAAAAGAGTATGAGCGTAAAATTGATACGCTTAAAGAAGACAAGCGCGATCTGGAATTTGAGGTTTTTGAGCTGGAACAAGAGTTAAAGTATGCCGACGCCGAACAAGGTTTTGACCTTAAAAGCATGCTTAAAGATGCCGCTAATGATCCTAATATACGCGCCATGTTGGCCCCTATTTTAGCCAAACTCTTTGGCGGTGGACAAATGCCACAGCAACCGGCAGCACTGAACGGGCAACGCGCCAACCCATCAGCCGCCAACTCGCAACCCGACACCACGCAACCTACATCCTCCGAAGCTTCGGCGCAGGAGGGCGATAACGCGCAAGAAGATAACTCGGAACCCGCCAACTCGAAAAACGAAACTCAACAGACACAAATGCAGCAGCTTGTAGAGCAATTTCAAACCGGAGTAATAAAGACAGTAGCATCCTCTATGGTTAACGGTCAGCCCGAAGCCTCGGAATTACAAGAACTAGTAGTAAACGGCGTGCAAGAGCTGGAAAACCAAGGTATTTCACCACAGCCGGCTATGTGGGTGCAAATTGCAAAACAACTGGTAGAATTTGCCCTTGATAATTCCGTAACGGCAGAAAAGGCGGCCAATACCATAAAACCGATTTTACAGCAACTGGATGGAGCGGCAAACAATTTAAAATATTTGCCGGCAAAAGGCGCAGCACATGCGCTTATCAACTTTTATAGCATTGATGTAACAGATGCCCAAAAACAGTTTTTGATTGATATTTTAGACGAATTTAAACAACAGTTATCACAATCTGAATAATGGCCTTACCAATTATTCAAATACATCAGATTCCCAACAGTCAACGGTCAACACCACGACTGCGGGGAGGGAACGGGAGCGTACGGCCCGGGAACTCTCCATTTATGATACGTCAGGACTATCCAGGTCTTGATAAAGTGTTGAGCGAAATGAAACGACTGGTTAAAGAATACAAAGGGAATCCGAAAATAAGAGACAAGGCCGTTACGCTTACAAAAGGTATTGCAAAAGACGGCAGAACAGGCCTGCCGGACCGCCGCAACTATCATAATATTGCATCGGCTGTTTACGATTGGATGAAGCAAAACATTGCCTACATCCGCGATCCCGACGATATTGAATGGCTACAAACGCCGCTTGTTACGCTCAAAAACGGCTACGGTGATTGTGATGACCTTTCGGTATTAGCCGGTGCCCTGCTTAGCAGTATTGGGGTACCAACGCAGTTTAAAGTTGTTAAGGCAGATCGCCGAAAGCCTAATTCTTATTCACATGTTTATTTAGAATACAAGGTAAATGGAAGCTGGCAGCCGTTTGACCCGACCCTGCACACCAAAGCAGGCGACGGACTTAACGACAGCCAAATATTTGATTCAAGAACGATTCTGCTAAGTGATGGACTCTCTGATTGTGGATGCGGGTGCGGCGGCAGCTGCAGTTCTGGTAGTGGGCTTTCTGATGTAATGGCTGGTGCAAATTGGAATATGATGGGCCTGCTGTTATTAGGAACAGCCTTTGGTTTTGCCTATTGGAAACAGAATTTAGCGACAACTTAGTCATAGTGTGTTGATTCGGGCTGTTGGGGCTTGAATGATAATTAACATCACATTATGGCACTTTTAGCAACAAATAACAGCCTTTCGGATGCCGGATCGCAGGTGTCAAACCAGCGGTTGGCAGAGTATGTCAAAAAATTACAAGCCCAAGAAGGCGGCAGCGATCCCGGCAAGCACAAAATTAATGGCAACATGGCTTGGTGGGAGCGCGAACAGCCGTCCGATCATCCCATGAATAAATATTTTGACTCACTGGGACGCGACGGTCAAAAAGTACTGGCAGATCTTAAATCTAAAGTGCCCGAAGCCTTTAACAACATTTCTGCTGACCAAACACCCGATATGGGAAAAGGTGATAATGCCGGAACCACACCAGACACCACACAACCCGTGCCCACGCAACCCGCCAACACCCAATCAGGTTTTGTATCAAAAATTATGAACACCGATCCCAAAGTGTGGTACGTGGTAGGCGGCGGCGCTGCAACATTAACGTTAATTGCAATTTTAGCAAAGTAATATGGGACAGCTAATAGGATATAACACAGATCAGGATCACAACTTGGGCTTTATTGATGCTGATAGGATAAAAAAGCTTGCTAAAGAAAGAAATCGCATCCGTCAGCAGCTTTCGGAGTTTACGACGCCCCAAGAACGCAGAGATTTTGTAGCCCAATTTGGCGCGGTAGATCGTATTGGTACGACGCCTCAAGAAATGGCCTATTTCTATACCGGCGAAGATGATTTTAAGCATAAAAATGTATCTGCCAACCACCAGCGATTTTTAGATGAATTAATGCCGTGGTTGGAACAAAAAATGGCAAAGCGCCAGCCGGATATTACAACACAGAACGAAAATCAACCGTCGGTACCGCAAAATAATAACCAAAACAATATCCAGGCAGGCTTTGGCGGATTTAATTTATCTCCTACAACTATAGGCATAGCCGCAGGCGGTGCAGTACTGCTTACAACCGGCATACTATTACTAAGTAATTAAAAAATGGGAAAACTACTAGGTGCTGACATACAAAATGATGATGAGTTAGGTGCAGCAGCAGCTATTGCTACAGGTGCAGCTACGCTCTATAACATTGGCCGTAATATATTTGGCGGTAGAGATGACTGTACAGCAGCTAAGAAAAAAAATGAGCAGAAAATACGCCAGCTGTTACAGCAATTTACAACGCTTCAAGAACGTAAACGATTTGTACAAAAATTTAATGCGCTAGATCGTATTGGTGCAAGTCCGCGAAGTATGGCAAGATTCTGGATTGGTGAAGATGATTGTAAGCACAAAAATGTATCTGATAACCATCAGCGATACTTAGATGAGCTTATTCCATGGATTCAACAAAAAGTAAAGCAGAAGACAAATGATAATCCATTAAAAGGGGCTTTTGGTGATTCTGCAGCAGATATATTAGGCGGCATAGGTACTTTTTTAGCGTTAAGCAGTTTTGCGTATTTCGGATATGAACAACTTAAAGACAAGGTATAATTATGTTATTAGCTAAGGAAAAACAAGACGAGCACGATCACAGTTTAGGTGAATGGTTTGAAGATGTCGGCCAAGGAGATTTTGCTAAAAATCTCGAAAATACCGCTGATACGGTTAACAAAGTCAGCAGTTCAAGCTCACGCATTGCAAGCAGCATACAAAGTATATTTGGCGGCGGTGGCAGCGACGGTGGCGGCAGTGGATCAGGGTCAGTGCCGGCAATTAAAATTAGTTCTCAACCGGCGGGGCAAGGCGGTTCTAACGTGCTGTTATATACCGGTATTGGTGTAGGGCTACTATCACTGGCGGGAACAGTCTATTACATCTCACAACAAAATAATTAATTATGCCACGGTTAGCAGAGCAGAGTTCTAGCATACAGTCATCGAATGATAATTTATCTGGCTTCTTGTTCTTTGGCGGCTCTCACGAGCGAAATAAAGAAGCATTTAACGCCGCTCCCGATGACCAGGTAACAGTTTTCTTTGATGCCGGTTTTAATGGTAAATCAATGTCATTTCCACCAGGCGCTTTTAAACTGTTTGGAAAAAAGAATAGAGATGAAATTTCATCTATTAAGGTTCCCAAAGGGTTAAAACTTGAAGTTTGGACCGGCGGCCCTCCCTCCCATCCGGATTTAGGACCAGACTCAAACCCACGGAAAAAGAAAGAATTTACTTCATCCGTAGCCTATGTAGGCGACGAACTAAACGACAAAATTGATACACTGCGTGTTTCTATTTACGCATCAGCAAAAGAGCAACAAACAGGATTTGATTTTGGCGGCGATGAATCAAGCACTACGACAAATGGCGAATCTGAATCTACAACTACCGCACCCGACAACACACAAAGCAGTAACGGGCAACCCGACACCACGCAACCCGAACCCCCAGGACAAGGCAATACGCTAATGTATGCCATAATAGGCGTCGGGGCGGTTACCGCTATTGGATCAGCCGTACTATTAACAAGAAACTAATTTATTTGTTATGCCACTACTTACCCAAAACGGTTCCACGATAGAAACAGATTTACTTAGCGATAGCAGTGCCAACAGCGAAAGTCCGTGTACCGCTATCATTAATCAAGACAATGGCACAGATAAACCCGACACCACGCAACCCGAAACGCCACAAGTAAATTGCAAATGGCTGTACGACTGGATGCAAAAAGAGTGGGTGCCGTGGGCCGTGGCCGCTGGATTTGGCATTCTTTGGATAACAAAAGGCAGTAATTAAGCAAATGGCACAAAACAATACCAACATACCAACAATTAACTTAAAAGGCATTGGCGCCGGAGAGGTACGCGTAGATGAGATTACAAATACTACACGTACGATTATCAACGAATTTCGAAAATTGAACGGTAAAGAGCCGCTGGAAGTGGAACAGGATAGTTCTGATACAACCATATCCCAAACGGACGTTAATTGGGCAAAGATGCGCAAATATGGTCTTTATACCATTGGCGGTGTTACGGCAGTCTATTTAATTGGCAAAGCTTTAGAATAATGCAAAAACAAAAAATAGCAACATTAGGTAACGACAATGTGCTTGCTGACAGCAACAGTTTAGCAGGTACTTTTTCTCCCGATATCGTTTCGGTAAAGGTTGTGAACCGATTTCCGTCAAAGGGATTGCCGCCTAAAGGCGTTCCTTTTTCACTTGAAGTGCAAGTAGATGTAGATCGTACAATTGGCAGCCAGGCACGGGAATTTTATACCGGATGGTTGCTTACTGTTAATGCCGCCCGTTGCCCTGATGTAGTAGTTGCAGCGCGAACGGCTTATACCGCTGATCCCAAAGTATTAGCAATATCTGATGTCATTACTGATATCACAAAAGGCTGTGTAGGCAGTGTTAAGCTTTCATTTCCAAAATCATATCGTCCAAGCGAAAAAGATTGGATTCAACTAGAAGTATATGATGAAGGGACATCAAAAGAATCTATTAAAAACGGAAATACAGATCCTCTATATATCGGAGAGAAATTTCAACCGCGACTTAGTTATGAGCAAGGTGTCGCAACGGGAGTGTATGAACAGAAAACAGGTGTGTTGGGCTTTCAGCAAGGTTCCCTTAATCCCTTTGCCGGTGCCTTTAGCGGCGTAGGCAATACTGTGAAAAGCCTTACTGTCTTAATTGCCGTAGGAACCGGCGGGTACCTGCTGTGGAAGAACGGCGAAAATATCCAAGAATATATTGATGATAAGATAGATGCCGCAAAGCCTTCAAATATTAAAAAGAAATTAACCAAATGAGCAGAGTAGGCGACATAGAAGAAGCCCAGGTTATTGACGAAGAAACGTTGCCGCTTTCCGGCAATGGCAACGGCAGTACGTGGATCCAATGGCTGGCAAAACAAGCCGATAATATTACATCCGGAAATCGCGGCGGCTGGGTTACCGAAGCTCTGATACTTGCAGATCTGACAGATAATGAAGAACAGCTTAAATCTGCCTATCAGGCTAATAAACAAGCTATTGACAACTACTTTGAACAGGTTGATGTAGAGAAAATTATCAACGATGCCGGACCAGGCATTCAAAAACGCCTGCAAAAAGGAATTACAGAAACAGTGAAAAATAACGTACCCGGTTTTTTGGCCGGAACTATTGTAGCTGCCGGATCGATAATTGCAATCAAAAAGTACAGAGATAGCAATGATTAGTACCGCTGAACTTGCTAATACAGAATTTGAGGGGATTACACTGCCAGATCCATACGGCGATTTCTTAGGCGAAATTCCCAATGATGCTTCTATGTCTATTTGGGGTCCGCCCGGTTCCGGCAAATCTACATTTGCTATTGCACTGGCATTGATATTAGCAGATAAAGTGGGTAAAGGCATTTATTGCAGCAGTGAGGAAGGACCGGGGCCATCCATGAAAAGCAAAATTAAACGCTTAAAGGCCGAGCATGATAATGTACTTGTTTCCGATTATGAAGGTATTGAAAGGTTAAAATCTGCCGTAGAATTTAGCCATTCAAACTTTGTAGTGGTTGACAGCATCAGTAAGAGCGCAATAACCGTAGCCGAATTTGAAGAGTTTTTGGACTGGTGTAAAAAACAGGATGTCATTTCCATATTCATCCTTCATACTACCAAAGAGGGTACCTATAAAGGTCATACCGAATTTATCCACAATCCGGATATCGAAATTAAGGTAGAAGACGGTTTGGCAAAGATTGATAACAAAAACCGCTTTCAAGAAACACCCCGCGAAATGGAAGTGGAGTTTGAGCGGGATGCGGCAGACGGCAGACGACAGACGGCGGATGACAGCAGCAGAAAAAATCCAGAAGAAGATGAACGATATCGGAACCGTGTAATTATAGAGCATTTTCAACTAGATACATATAGAGATGCTGACTTCGATTATTTTAAAAAATGGTTAAAAGAAAATTACCCCGACCGCAAAGATGAAGCTTCGGAAATATGGGATACGCCGAAGTATGGATATGATCGTCCGGATCCGAAAGCGGATCGCGAAAACCCCACAACCGCTGGAAGTGATTTAGTTGGCATTCCGTTTATCGAAAACCCCGGTAAAGAGCTGCGGGAAAACCGTGGTGTTAAGCCCGACGAGATATATCAGATGGTTACTGATATGATCATTAATACCATTGAAGATAAAGGTCATTTACCATGGCAAATGGCATGGGATGACAGCAGCCTAAGCGGTGGGAAAACTGCAACAAACTTTGTTAGCGGCAACGCCTACCGAGGTATAAACTTTTTTATGCTCAACTTTCGTCAGGTTATAAATGATGACGGAGAGCTGACGCTTGAAATGATCAATTTTGATAACCCTTATTTCCTCACATTTAACCAGGTAGATGATTTAGGCGGTAAAGTAAAAGAAGATAGTCGCGGCCAAAAGGTTATATATTTTACTAAGCTGTATAAGATCGAGCAAGAGGATCCCGAAATTGATTTCGGAACGTATAGCTTGGATGAAATGATCGAGTTTGTAAAGGAAAATTACGATGACATTAACCGTACCGGTGGCCGTTCCCCAGAGCAGGTTGCAAAAAGCAAATATATCCCAATTCTAAAATACTATAATGTATTCCATGCCAGTGATATTGAAGGCATAGATTGGGGGGAACTGCCTAAAAATGAGAATGCTGATAAGTCAACCGAATTAAAAATTAAGGTGGCAAAAGCTATTTACGACCACTATCCCAATGCTCCGGAGATAAAGCATACAGAACCGCGGGCATACTATCAGCCGGATATGGATTTCATTAACATGCCGCCACTGGATCGGTTTGATGAAGAGCAATTTTACCATACAACGCTTTTCCACGAAGCAGTACATAGCACTGGGCATAAAAGCCGATTGGATAGGAATTTGAAAGGTGGCAAAACGAAAGCCTTATATGCCAAAGAGGAACTAATTGCTGAAATGGGCGCGGTTTATCTGTGCTCTGAAAGTGGGATTTTATTTAAGACTCTTGATAACAGCGCAAAGTATTTACAGAGCTGGAACAAACGGCTGGTTGGCAAAATGAAAGATGATAACCGGTTCTTTTTCCGAGCTGCATCCCGTGCACAAGCCGCGGCCGATCATATTTTGGACCGCAACGAAGACGGCGTGCCAGCATATCGAGCTGATGTAAGTTTAGATAATCGCGAAAACCCCACAACCGATACACAGTGCCTTGTCAGCGCCAAAGCACAAACCAATGAAGAAAAAAACGGCATTGAGATCCAGTTTAGCGACGCACCGCCCAAGTGGGTCCGTGATCAGCTAACAGACAACGGCTTTACTTTTTACAATCCCAATGATGGGGAATCCTTTTGGGCCGCCGAAAAAACATCTAAGCGTAAGCAAGTGATTGAATCTATTGCCGGTGATTTAGACCAGGCAGTTGTTAAATGGAAACCAAAGACTGACAAGCAACCCGACACCACACAACCTACATCCTCCGAAGCCTCGGCGCAGGAGGGCGAAAACACAGAGACCGATAACGCGCAAGTTAAAACAGATTCTGTTGATGTAGAGGTCAAACACGTTCTAGGCAACAAAACCACCGTCGATTTTAAGGCTGATGGATCCATACAGGAACAAGGCCGGTATGCCATTGTGGAAGCTGCTGATCTCATTCCATCCCACAACAAAGATTGTACGCCAAACAGCGCCCATAAAATTAGCAAGGGCCAGCCCCGGGATCGCAGCCTAGATGCACTATGCAGCCAGCCCAAATTTATTGCGCAAAATCTTAATCCCACGTCTATCACACGGGGTAATCTGGCGTTCAACGGTGCCCCTACCACCCTGCCCGATATTCAACATATCCAGGGTAACGGACGTGGCATAGCTCTTGAAATTGTCTATGACGAGCACCCACAAAACGCTAAGAAATATGTCAATTACTTAGAAGATAACGCCGCAGATTGGGGGTTCACGAAATCCGAAATAGAAGAATTTAAACAACCGGTATTAATACGCATTCTGGACGTATCCAAAGACCGTGCCATTGAACTAGGCAATGTGGTAGATACCAGTCAAGCCAAAATGAGTAAGGTTGATCAAGGCAAGGCTTATATTCGCAATCTCCCCAAAGACCAAAAACAAGTAATTGGCAATTTAATCAATAATTCCAGCGGCGAAACGCTGGGCGAAGTGATTAATGATGTAGGTTTACGCATCATGGATCAGTTCGAGGATTTAGACCGGCAGGGACTAGTAGAAGAAAACAGCCTGACCAGTGAAGGGAAAGACTTTTTACGATCAGTGTTTGCCGGACTTGTTTTTGATTCTGATGAAAACAAGCAAGCGCTGCAACACTTTATGAATTTGAAGCACACGCAAAAAGCAGGATTGCAGCGGGCATACGGAAATATCATCCCGTTTATTGATACCGATGCCGATCTGACGCCTACTATTCAAAAGGCGGTTGAAATTACAGCACAAGTGCAGCAAAAAGATGGTATTGATACCGTCCGCGACTTTATGAGTCAATCCGATGCTTTTAGCGGTGCCAATAAAGATGAGTTTTCAGAGCAACAGGCACAGCTGGCACGCTTTCTACTTGATGCGGATACCCAAAAAGCCATTCGCAATGGTTTTCGAATGTATCAGTATAAGATTAACGGCAAAGAAGATCTGTTTAATCCGATTGAAAAAGTCTCTCCGGAAAAGGCCTTTAAAGATGCTTTTGTAGAGCGGATTCGTATTAATCCTGATGGGGAGCAAGTGAAACTGCAGGCGGTATCTGAATTTGATACCGGTGAAATTATACGCGATTTCTATGACACTGATAAGTACGAAGTGGTTGGCACAAAAGATGATAATTATATCATCAAAAACACCCGCACCGGCAAAAAAGAAAATATAGCACCTGATGTACGACGCTTTGTGCCTGACCGAAGCGAAACACCTACGATGGAACTGTTCGATGATTTCCGCACAAACCCCAAAGATCCGCTGGTGTATATCGGTTTTACAGAACGCATCCATATTGATACCGGAAACGGCATGAAGGCCCTAAAAGGTGAATTTCCGACCTTTTTAAGTGATAACAAACTGTACATTGTACCACCAGATAAGGTAGAACAGGTAAGCGGCGTGGTTGAAGAACAGGATGCCATTGAAGGCTTTGAGGAATGGCATAATTATGATGCTGATGATACTGATTTTGCTATTGACTGGCCCGAAGATGCACCGGCAGAACCGATTGGCACAGCATCAAAAATTTGGTATGGATCTGACAAAATTATGCAAGAAGGAGACCAGGAAGGCATGTTTAATTATTATGTACACGAATTTGACGCCGGAAAGCGTCCGGCCGTGGTAAAAGGCGATATAATGATTGTTGGGAATATCGACTGGAATAAACGCGGACTACTTAACTAAAACAACTAATAGATTTCTATGAAACGTTACGCAAAAAATCCAGCACCGGACGATATCGAAACGCTACAAAATCCGGCAGAATTTGTAATTCAAAACCCAACACCAAAAACCAATAAGAAAATGGCAAAGAGAAAACGAGACTCTGACGGAAAGTTTAAATCAAAACGAAGTAATCCTATGGATGCTGCAGATGAGTTTGTCGATACCGGCAAAAATTTATTCATGCAGTATGGCCTTGCGGCTCTGGCATCTACCGGAACCGTAAAGGGTGCGGAATTTCTGATTAATCAAGTTCCTGACATTCCACAATGGGCTAAAGAATGGGCAATGATTGCCGGCCCGGCAGCAGCAGGTATTATTGTATCTATGATGGCCGACCGGCGCAATGCTATATGGCAGGGCGTATCCGGCGGTATGGTTCTTGCAAGCGCCAACGGATTGTCTGACAAGCTGATTAAAGGCGAAAGCCCATCCGGTGCTAAAAATGGCAGCGGTAACGGTGGAGACGGCATGTCCGATGGCGTTGTAGAAAAAGGCGATTTAATCGTTAAGCCCGATGGCTATTTGTATGATCAGGACGGTAAGAAAATTGCACGTATAGACGCTGCCGGAATGCAGGCAGATCCACAAGCAATGCCTGCCGGCAACAATCAAGCAATGGTGCCTGAAACTAACACAGAGCGCGGCAGCTTTTCGCAAAATGACGACCATCTGCTGCAAGACAGTACAACGAACTTTGAACAAGGTGAAGTGTTTAATCCCTAATATAAAATTTGCCGCTTTTTGCGGCTTATAAGACGTGGAGTTGATTCGATTGACTGTTGGGGTTAATCGAAAACTCAAAGACAAAAGAGGAACTCCCTATGTCTTATAAGAACATTCCAGCACTACCCAGTAATATTGAAATTGTAAAGCGGTTTGATACGCGTGAAATCGACGGAAGCACATCCAGTTTGCAGCTGTTTCCGCCCAATCCCGCGCGTGATGAGTCGCAGCGAAACTACGTGAAAAACCCTTTCCAGGGTGATTACAACCACGTTGTACTTGATCTGTCGCTAAATCTTACCTCGCAGATCATTAAAGAGGACAGCGCAGGTAACGTTCTGCCCGCAACAATTATGAATGAGTTGAAAGACTCTACCGTACTTGTTGAAACGAACGGCGGCCGCACCGAGCGTATTCTGCAGCCTACAAGCGATTACATGAACTTCTCGCAAACGCGTTCCGAGCTGGCCGCAGCCGAGGATAATACGACCTCTCCGGCACCGCTTATTAGCCGCACGCTTGTAACAGTAGAGGCTACCGGCCCACGCCGCGTACCTGATCTGTTTTACTTGACGAAAAACGAGTCGTTCACATTCGATATTGAGTTCAACGACGGCAGTAATTTCCCAGCCGCCGCGGACTACAGTCCCGGACGCTTGGCAATTACCGCGCAGTTTACGCTTGCGCAGATGAGCGACCAGCAGCTTAATAAGTATAAAAATAAGTTCCGTTCTGCAAATGGCTAACGGTGCTTTCTAAGCTAAGATACCTTAAATCTGTCTCCCGGATAATCGGGAGGCAGATTCTTTAATCATTCATGTAAAACGACGACGAAAACCATGAAAAATTCCAAAGAACAGTTAATTAAAAAAGCTTCGTACTATACCCCTGCCAAAAGCGTAGAACTAGACGCTTCGGGCGGTGCTAATGATGAACAAACCATTAAATTTACCGGACTTGATAATGAACTATACGGCGTAAACCGATTTTTGGCCGGAGGCACCGGATTAAATGAAGTGGTTGCAACCGCATCATTCAACAATGGGCGCGATGATAAATTTGAAGAAATCCATCTAAACTGCCTTAATCAGCTGTTTATGAACCGTTCATTGCGTGGTGCCCTTCCTATACAGCGCGGTGATGAAATGTTTTTAACGCTCAAAAACACTGGCGCTAATCCGCATATTGTCAATACCGAGATTATCGGATTTGATGATTTTCAGCTGCAGCAGAAGCGGCAAAAATATGAGTCCAACGGAGGTCAATTTCCTAAACCCGAATTTGTATACTTAAAAAATACGACTATCCCGGCAGGTACAACAAAAAGCAAGTTTTCAATCAGCTTGCCCTCATATAAACTGCGACTATATCGCATGGCCTTTGCCACCGATGATCCGGGACAGAATTTAACCGTTGCTATACGACAGGCGCGTAAAAAGATTAAGCCGGAAGTGTATATTTCACAGCTCAATAATGAGTTCAAAAATATGGATATCATACTTCCGCAAACACTTGCTGCAAGCACGCCCTTTGACCTGTTTGTAAGCAACGCTGACGGCGCTAATTCATACCAGCTGTCAATGCTGGCTGAATGCTATAAAATTTAAGGATTATTGCTATGGATAATGAATTAAAATTGCTGCTTTGCAAGCAAATTGAAGCGGTCAACCGGCTAATTGATGGTATCGGCGGCCCCACCGTCGGCACCAGCAATGGTACACCCGGAAGCCCGGATATTTCTGCACTGTCTCAAAAAATTTCTTTTGATGCCAATGGCGAAGCAACACTTGAAACCAATGAATATCGGCAGGGTTTTATTGTTGTAAATAAAACAAGTGATCTTGTTTATGGCATTGCCGATCAGGAACAAGCCACAGCAGATAATTTTACGTGGCAGATAGCATCAGAGGCAAGCGAATATTACATCCCTTCTAACGGTACATATACCGGCGAAGTGAATTTTAAAGCTGTTGGTGCAGGATACCTAATGGTAACTGAATTTTCATTTCAGATATAACAGCTATGAAAAAAGGCACAATACCACTGCGTAACTCATTAATAAGGCCAAATTTGCCATTTGGAGCTGGTAGTGGTTCTCAATCTGCAGACTTAACAATTACCCAAGAAGATAGTTATGGTGACGGCTGGAATGGTGCGGTGATGACAATAGAAGATTCTGATGGTAACGAAGTGTATTCTGGAGAGGTAGAATCAGGGAGTAAAGATACAGATATAATAACATTGGAATGCGGTGATTACACCGTTAATGTTACTTCTGGGAACTATCCAAGTGAAATTAGTTGGAAAATTGATAATACCGAAGGTACTATATTAGCCGGTGGTGCCCCCTCAAATAAAACATTTAATCCATGTACTGCTAAAGCTGATAACGAGGGGCCTATACCAAAAGATTCAAGCGGTACTATCAATAAAGACGTTGTTGTCAATAATCCAACATCAACTAGCTTAGATATTACATTTCAAGCAGCCGAAGATGATAACCCTCCCATTTCATACACATTATATGGCTCTAACAGCAATAATATATGTGCTTCAATAAGCGATGCAGAAAGCAATGGTGAATTTATAACCTCTTACAATGATATTAATAGTGAAAAGACATACACGGAGAATAATTTAAACCCTAATCAACAGAGATATTACACCGTTATTGCCGAAGATAATTTTGGAAATAAGACATTATACAACTGCGGTAATGATACAACTTTAGCTGATACAAGTGCTCCATCTGCAAGAGGACCGTTTTTTGGTCAACGAACACAGGGCGATTTCCAAAATGCAGTACGGTTTATTAAACCGGATGGTTCGGGCGGTTATGAAAGACAAGCATTTACCTTTTATCAAACTGGCCCAAATGCATCTGATAGTATAGATGCTATATTAGATGGAGACAGGAATATTAGTGTGCGAGTTGGTAAGGATAACGTAACTGGTACAATTGACTTGGTTTATGAGTTTTATATTTCTGATTCACCCCAGCTAACACCTGCTGATGTTGAAAATAATAGTGAATTAATTGCAACATTAACTGATCAAGGTGGACTTCCACTAGATGAAGTAGAAGCTGTCCACGGTCCTTTTACGTTGAGAAGTCTAAATACTGTAGCAGAGAGTAAAAACAATTATTATTTCAATACAATTGTAAAGGATGAAGCTGGTAATAAAGGACTGTATAACACTGGTATTTTATGCTCAAAATGGGTGTACCGGCAAGATATAAATTTTATTTCAGTTACTTCTTCTAGTTTTGATATTCAGTTAGGTATAGATCAATGCTTAACTAACGTTTCTTTCCCATTTACGCCAAATGTAGAGCTATATTATTCAACTCAAAATAATATTTGGGGTTCTGCGTCTCGTATTAGGCAAAATGGAATTAATGTTTATGATGGCCCAACGAACTATGAATTTACTGATTATAACTCCAAATCAGCCACGACTGACGGTAATGCTTATGATGTATTCAACGGTAAATATACTGGGCTGCAGTCAGACACATTGTATTATCTCTCATTTATTGTAAGCGATCCGGTTGGTAATGAACTAATCGGTTATCCTGTAGCAGTTAAAACATTATCATAAATGGTAACATCCACGCAAATATCGAACCAGCTTGCTGCCGCCCGCATAAATGGGCTGCTGCAATACTTTCGGCAGGCCGCCCGCCGGTGGAATATCCCCGTTGAAATTCTATTGGCCGTAGCATCCCGCGAAACACAGATCGGCACTAACAGGTTTTATCTCAATAACAATTTTACCGGCCGCGACGGCCATGGTAAGGGTATTATGCAGATTGACGACCGGTTTCACAATTTTGCACGCATCACAGCCCCCAACGACCACAGGGCTATGATTAACCACGGAGCGCAATTTTTAAGCGACCTAAAAAAGCGGTTTGGTAATATGAAAGATGCCCTTTCGGCCTATAACGCCGGACCCAGTGCCGTTATGAAGGCCTACATGCAAGGCGTTGATCCAGATAGCAAGACCACCGGCGGCAATTATAGCCGCGACGTGCTGCGGCGGGCACAGCTTATAAAAGATCAGCTGGGCATTACAACCGAAACAGCGGCATTTAACTACATTCCGGCTATACTACTGCTGGCAGCCGGAAGTGGATTTTTATACACGCAATTGCAAAAACAAAATTTATTATGGGACAACTACTAGGAGCCGTCGAAGATCACAATTTAGGGCGCATACAGCAAGAGGGTGCCGTTTTGGAACGGCAGCTTATTACCGAAGATGAAAAAGTGATGTCTGCCGATACGATTAGTACCGATTCCGGTACGGTGGGTAGTGAAGATATTAACACCGGTGATGATACGATTATTCCCGATTTGCCTGACGAAGGCCCCGGTCCGCAAACACTTGAGGCAATGGACACCGATGATGACAGCAGCACAAGTGATGATAGTAGCGGTTCGGATGATTCCACCAACGGTGATACCGTAGTGGTTGATCCCGTACTACCCGCCGAATGCCCCGGCGGTTGCCCCCCAAGTGCGACCTGCCAAAATGGGACGTGTGTTGTGGACGGGGAGCCAATGGATGGCAAGAAAATAACGATAACCGAAAACGGCGAATCTGATGACTCCGGTTCTGGAAACGGAGAATCACAAAACGGGGCCGGTTCCGGCAGCGGTTCAAAGGTAGTGAAAGCCAAAGGACAAAATATAATTGACAAAATTACAACGACTGTTAAAAACACTGATAACAAAGTGCTGTACGGTGTTGGCGGTGGCATTGCACTTATTACACTCATTTCAATCTTACAAAACTAAGTTATTATGCCTTTAATGAATCAAACAAATGCGATGGAACTCGAAAATGATAATGCGCTTGCCGAAAGCCAACGAACACTAAAAGTTTCAGATCCGCCTATGCAGGGTAGCGATGTTAAGCAGCTACAAAAAAAGCTGATGTCGAAAGGCTATGCCCTGCCCCAGTATGGCGCCGACGGTATTTATGGCACTGAAACTGCTGCGGCTGTTAAGGCTTTCCAAAATGATACGGCAGGGTTAGATGCTACCGGTATTGTTAATGCCCAAACGCGGAGTAAGATTAATAGTTCTGCACCGGCTACTACGTCGCAGGCATCTATCCTCTCGTTTGCTAATCCTATGAAGCTTAAAACGCAATTTTGGGATCCTCTTTCAAGCTCCCAGAAATGGATGTACGGCGGCGGTGCAGCACTCTTAATTGTGGCCGGCGGCATGGCAATACTGAACGACCAATAAGCCTGTGATGCGGTGTAATTTTAACTTTTTAATTCTAAAGTATAGCAGTATGCAAACAGCCATCGTTGCAGCTATTTCAAGTATTATAGGCGCGGGAATAACCGCAATTGCAAATTATTTTATCACAGTCAGAAAAACCGATTCTGCCGAAGAAAATACGTACTACGGGCGGCTCGATAAGCGCGTTAAGCACTTAGAAAAGGAATATGATGAGCTGAAAGCAAAAGTCAATTTGTGGACGTCTCGTTACTGGGGGCTGCATTACTGGCTGGTCCGTTTTTGCATGCTGAACGGAATTAGCCAAACACCGCCAAAATTCCACCAAATGAGCGCAGAAGAAATCGCAAATACAGAATTTAAAGAAAGCTATGAATCCTCTGAAAAAAATAAGTAACTGGATATCAAAAAAAATAATGGCTTTAAGAAAGAATATAGGTCCATTAATGTTTTATGCCCTGCTGGTTGGGCTAGGCGGCCTAATCACATGGGTTACCTATAACTACTTAATCATATTCAGTGATTTTGGATTAATCATGCTCTTTTTAGCCGTCTGCATCGGCATTTATCACGCCTTTGACAGCCTGGTATTGCACGAAATAGACTTTATAACTGAAATACAATCTGATGGACGAAAGCAGCAGGGAAATATCGCTTATGCGCTTGTTCTCGTGGCTATTGCTATTGTCATTCTTGCCGGTGCTATTACCGTCGGCTAAGGCACAGTTTCCGGCTCATGTTGATACGGCACTTACGTACTTTGGCCCCAAAGAGCAGGTTCGCGAAAACTACGGTTTAGATATAAAGAAATTCTTAGGATCGGTAGGTTTAGGGCAGGGTTATCCTTACTGCGCAGCTTTTAACAGCTATTGCCTGGATGCCGCCGGTGCTGTTGAACCTACCGTTCGTTCAGCTTCATCCCGCGATTTTATCACAGAACAAAGCATTGATGCAAAGAAAGTATTGCGCGGCCAGAAAAACGTTCCCCGCGGATGGATTCATGTGATGCCGAAAGGCGAAACGCCGTACGGACATACCGGCATTGTCATTAAGCAGTTCAACAATGCGAAAGTGCTTGCCATTGATGCCAACACCGGCACGGGATTAGAAGGCGAAAGTGAGCGCGAAGGACAAGGTGTTTGGGTACGGATTCGGCAGATTTACAGCAGCTGCTATTTTTGCATCAAATATTTTACACCGGTTAAGTATGAAAATTGAGCTAAAACACATATTGATAACCGCACTGGTATTAATCCTGTTAATTGCAGCGAATGTCTATCAGTGGAATAATCCGCAGGTGGTAGAAGTACCGGCAGAGCAAACAAAAATTGATAAAGGAGCGTGGGTACAGAAAAGCGCCTACCAAACCCGCGCGGCGATTATCGACAGCCTTAGAGCGCAAAATGAGAAGCTTGCTGATAGGATCGAAGATACCGGCGACAAAATTGCTAACTATACGTCCATCATTGGCAATCTTCGGCTACAGTTAGATTCTGTGAAAAACGAAAGTGCAACGAATGCAATTGATCTTACCAGTCTCTTAGTTCAACGCGACAGCACACAATTTGCTGATACTACCTTTACGCGGACCGAAATTTTCGGGGACAATTTTTTGAGCGTAACGGCAACGGCAAAAATCCAAAACAATACAATGAGTTTGGATATCCAGCAGCCGCAGCAACTGCGGCCGCTGCGCATTGATGTAGCCAACACCACCAATGAGAGCCGCACCCGCAACTTACTGTACGTGCAAAGTCCGGATCTGGACAGCGTACAAGTGCGAAGCGTTACTGGACTAGAACCCAAAAAAGAATTGCCAAAATTTTGGATAGGCGCGGGAATTGGAGTTGCAGGAACGCTGACAGGCTTTATACTGCTGAAATAAATTGCTTTGCAGCTTCGTTTTTGGATATATTGCAGTACTTCTCAAATAAACCCACTGTTATGACGGACAAAAGAAACAATCCCAAGGTTGACCAAAAGCCGCCAAAGGCAGACTATGTGGGTGAAGACCCATTGAAAGAAGCCGTGGGCATTTGGAAGGATCGCTGGCCCGATGATAAAACTTCTACCGAAATTGCAAAAGAAATGAGAGAGCAGCAGTGGAAGAGATCTTAATTGACACTGATATTTTTATCGAGATATTTCGCGGTGATGAAGTGTTGCGTGCAGAGATTGCCAACTATCACCTGTTTACCAGTGTCGTATCTTATATTGAGCTTATCCAAGGTACAACCACCAGCCGGAAAGAGATCCAGCAAATAAAACACTACTTGCGTAATACCCGAATACTCCACATAACCGAAGATATAAGCCGTAGTGGAATGGAGCTGGTTGAATACTATGGACCAAGCCACAATTTAAAGCTTGCGGACGGGCTAATTGCTGCCACAGCATTAGAATATGGAATGTATTTTAGGACAAATAACAAGAGAGACTTTGAGTATATCGAAGATATCGATATGTAAGGGTATTGCCATTCAGTTATCAAGTTTTTGTTCCTGATCTATTTTATGTTGCTTTTCAAGTAATTTTTGCGCTTTAAGGTGGGTGTACTCTCTTGTTTGGCTCGTCTTCGAATGGCCCGACATAAATTGTGTTTCAAAAATATTATACCCCTGTTCCAGCCAACGTGTTATTCGCTCATGCCGCATTCCATGAAGGGTTCGACTTGTTGGGATATCTGCCTTTTTAATGTATTTGTTAAACGCTTTCGATGCTCTGGCTCCGGTTACGGGATAGCCTTTCCGCGGACCCCCGTTATAAACAAACAGATAGTCATCAGCCCCAACTTCACCGCGGATACTTAAATATTCATCAATTAACTGCTTGCAGTATGATGGTACAGGGATGGACCGCTCTTTACGTCCCTTGGTAGGCGGCAGATAAATAAGTTGTAGCATGCTATCATCAAACTGCAAATTGCGCCCCTGTAAGCCCGAATATGGAAGCGTACTTTTATAAGCTGCTTCATGCTTTCGCAACCCGCAAAAGAAGTAGATCCCTATCAACGGTTTAAACCAATGCTGGGCTTGGTTTTTATCATATTCCGGGAGTTGCAATTTGCGTTCTAAATCTTTGTCAAAGGCATTGAATAATTCTTTTAGCTCTTTTGCCCGAAGCATCTTTGGCCTGGTATTACTTTTTTTGTCCGGCAGGTCTTTTTTGATAGCTGCAAAATAGTTGTGCTCTACTACATCCCAGTCTAGCAACTTATTCCAAAAAACCCGCAGCTGTTTAAAGTAAAAATGCCTGGTTGCCGGTTTTATATTTGGCTTAAAAATCACCTTTTCGAAATGGTGTTGGCGAACCATAAGCGGCGGCAGATCAGCAATATCATTAAGTGAAATAAAGTGCTCAATCGCTTGTTCATAGGCCCCGGAATTATGGATAGTTCTATTTTCGGCGTTATGGACGGTGGAGTTTGATAAATGTGATTTTCGGTTATAAAAATAGTCAGCAGCTTCGCGAAGGGTATTAATTTGGATCTGCTTATCATTTCGGTTGTACTCTTTTAAAATAGCCTGCGGTTCAAACTCTTTATGGTAGGGATCGATCACATTGCGGTCCTCTAATTTTTCTAGCGTTTCTAGGGCTTTTTCTGCCTCTCTTTTATTGCTTAAACCCAGACTTTTAACGCGCTCTGTGGTTTCCCCTTCAACCATTCGCGAAAACTTAATGTAATAGTTCGATCCTCTTTTCTTTAATGAAGCCATAAAAAATTATGCCAAGTTAATTTTGTACCCAAATTGTACCCAAAATTGTACCCAAATTGTGTGAAATTTATGAATAGAACCGTTCATAATATTTCACATATTTCACATTATTTCATGTGGGTGTTCGCGGATAGGCAATAAAAAAAGCCGTTCTAATAGAGCTAACGCCCATTAAAACGGCTTATAAACGTTGGTAAGAAAGGTGTCGGGACGGCCGGACTTGAACCGGCGACCTCACGACCCCCAGTCGTGCGCTCTACCTGGCTGAGCCACGTCCCGATTAGCAGATGCTTAAGATAGCACTGTCAGCTGCAAAACTCAACCTTCCTTCGGTCGTTGTAATTGTAATTCGAATCCCCCATATTGCTTATCAAAATTGACAATTGTGCCCATAGCTAACGGTTACCATTCATGAATTTCCCTTCCCTGAATCAAATTATTCAAAAGTCATCCAAAACCCTGCAACGCTTTCCGCTGGCACTGGTATCAGCCTTCATAGCCACTTTTACAGCCATATACCTTGCTGATCTTTCTTATGAACAAACCACACGGGCTGATCATCTTTATGGCCTCATCATGGTTACTGTTTTAGGCATTGCTCTCTTTACAGTGATTCAACTCATTTGCGAAAAAGCAAAAGCATCGACGAATATCAAAATTGGGAGTAATATTGTTGGAGTAGGGCTATTGGTAGGCTACTATTTTCTGCTGCCTGCAGACCTGCATCATGCACCCAATGAATACATCTTCCGATATATTCTCTACGTTCTTGCTGTTCACCTGTTGGTTGCCGTCGGTCCGTATTGGAACAGTGGCGAAATGTCGGAATTCTGGCAATATAACAAATCGCTATTCTTGCGATTGTGCACGGCTATATTATTTTCAGCTGTATTATATGTGGGATTGACCATCGCAATGGCCTCCATCAATGTACTGCTTGAAATAGACATCGATCCGGAACGGTATTTCCAGCTCTTTGCTTTTACGGTCGGTATTTTTAACACTTGGTTCTTTCTGGCCGGGATTCCAAAATCGTTTGGCAAGCTCTCTGAGACTGAACACTATCCCAAGGGACTCAAGATCTTTACCCGCAATATCCTTATTCCTCTTGTAGTTATCTATACGGTGATTCTTTATCTGTATATGGGTAAAATTATTGTGGAATGGTCTTGGCCGCAGGGATGGGTTGCATATCTTGTACTAAGCTTCTCTATTGTTGGAATATTTGCTCTCTTGCTATTACATCCCATCCGGGAAAAGGTAGAGAACAAATGGATTAAGGGATTTTCGAAAATATATTTTTGGGCTCTGGTCCCATTAGTCATATTACTTTTACTATCAATCTGGGTTCGAATTGACGAATACAATTTCACTATTAACCGATACTTTGTGCTTGCACTGGGATTGTGGCTAACCGGAATTGTTAGCTACTTTATTGTCAGTAAAACAAAAAATATCAAGGTCATTCCCGCCTCCCTGTTTGTTACTGCCGTACTGGTGTCCCTCGGCCCCTGGAGCGCCTTTTCCGTAGCCGAACAGAGCCAAACTAACCGGCTGGAAAGATATTTAACTAAGCATCAAATTCTTGCTAATGGCACAATTCAAAAATCCGAAGAACCCGTGCCTTTTGAGGATCGCAAAGAAATCAGCAGTATCATTCATTACCTGCACGACTCACATGGCATTACCAGCATCCAGCCATGGTTCGAACAAGACCTCACCAATCTGAGAACATCAGTTTCCAATGCCGATTCTGTTCGTCAACTAAGGTATAACGAAACGCCGAAACACATTGTAGAACTTATGGGCATTGAGTACGTACAGAAAGGACAGCAGTCGAATCAGGATTCCAATTCTTATCAGTTCTCAGCCGAAAAAAATAACATTATTCCTGTTCAACAATACGACTGGATTATTGATTATCCGGTCTTCAAGGATGGTAACTCAGCAAATGCTATCAACATTGATGGAGATTCCCTGTATCTTAACCAGAAAGACGTAATACTAAATATATCGTTGGCCAGTCGGCCAGAGGATACCCTTAAAGTTGATTTTCAACCGCTGTTTGAATCCTTATCCCAAAACTATAAGCGGTCAAGTGATTTCGATATCCCTCAAGAAGAGATGATGATTGAATCCTTAAACGAGCATATGCAAACCAGATTTTATATATCCAGTATCCACTTTAAAAAGCAGGATAGTACAGTTTCCCTAACTAATCTGGATGGTAAACTGTTGTTGAAGCTCAACAGATAAAGCTGTGATTTATGCTCCCCAGCGGAGAAACGGAGAACAAAGTATCCAATAAGGATGCTTGATTCAGTTGAAAAGCACAATTTCTCTCGAAGTTCACAATCAGGTAAATAATTCGTTTAACTAATCCTGGCTTTGGCATAACTCAACCAACACGCCATGGTTGTCTTTAGGGTGAACAAAAGCAACCAGCTTGTTATCGGCGCCTTGCTTGGGCTTTTCATTAAGTACCGTAAATCCCTCATCACGCAGTCGGTCAAGCTCAGCATGTATATCCTCAACCTCAAAAGCTACGTGATGCATGCCTTCACCCTGTTTATCTACATACTTCCGAATCACCGAATTAGGATCCGTTGGTCCCAACAACTCTACTTTTGATTCACCCGTCTTAAAAAAGGCAGTATCAACCTGCTGATCTTCAACCACTTCACGTTTATAGCACTCTTCATCCAGCAAGTTTTCATATGTTTCTACAGCCTTTTCAATATCTTCAACTGCGATACCTATATGGTCTATATGCATAATAATAGAATTCGGGATTCGGTAATTAGTATCAAAGTGTTTGCCTACTCAATACTTATTTCTCTCTGCTAATCGACAGGCAAACTTACGTATTGCAGGGCTCGTACGCCATCTAAATCCAGGATGGTCTTCAATTCTTGATCAGTCAGCTCTTTGTCCACCGAAACGGCCGTAATCGCATTTTCTCCTTTTTTCGTCCTTCCAAGACTCAGCGAAGCAATATTGATATCCTGATTAGCCAATGCACCACTCACACCTGCAAGCATGCCCGGCTTGTCCACATTTTGATACATAATGATATCGCCCTCTAACTGTAATTCAATTCCAAAGCCGTCAATCTCTACAATACGATAATCATTATCACCAAATACCGTAGCCGACACTTCTTGATACTCAGCACCATCATCCAACGTTATGGTAATCAGGTCGTTAAATGTTTGGGCCTTGCTGGCTGTTGTCTCCCGAATATTAATACCACGCTCATCCGCAAAGTGACGGGCATTGATAAGGTTAACCGCTTCACTTACATGCTGCGACAGAATTCCTTTTAGGATAGAATCCGTCAATACATCGGCAAACTTTGCACAGGTTCCGGTATATCGAAATGAAAACTCGTTAGCATGCTCGGGGGCCAGCTGTATAGCCATACTTCCTAATTTCTCGGCCAGTTTTAAATAAGGCTGAACTTCTTTGTTCGTGGTCAGCGAAATGGATTTACCGTTAAGACTCCCCTTAAAACTCTTCTGCTCTAGCGCATCGGACATTTGCCTGGCAATTTGTACGGCTACTTTCTCCTGGGCTTCTTCCGTAGAAGCTCCCAAGTGTGGCGTGGTTATAATTTGTGGATGATCCAGCAGATCGTACAGTTCATCAGTCGGCGGCTCGCTGGAATAACTGTCCACCGCTACCCCTGCTATATAACCTTCTTCGATAAGGGGAATAAGATCATCTTCTTTAAAGATGCCACCGCGCGCACAGTTGACCAAAAACATTCCCTTTTTCAGCTTATCGGCATTATCCATAGAAATAAGTCCTTTCGTCTTTTCGGTAAGCGGGGTATGGACTGTCAAAAAATCGGCGGTACTTAGTAACTCATCCAGCTCGGTAAGTTCAACCCCTAAGCGTTCGGCTTTTTCGACGGAAGCATAGGGGTCATATGCCTTGACCTCCATGCCAAACTGCTGCATCCGCTTTGTTACTTCACTGCCAATTTTACCAAGCCCTACGATGCCCAGCGTTTTAGTCTGTACTTCGGTTCCCATGTATTTCTTGCGATCCCAGCCCCGGTTTTTCACCTTGTTAACTGATTGCGGAATATTTCGAGCTAGTGCTAAAATCATTCCACATGTATGTTCGGCAGTAGAAATAGTATTACCGTCGGGCGTATTCATTACTAAAATACCGCGGGCGGTTGCTTCTTCAATATCAATATTATCTACACCCACGCCGGCCCGGCCCACTACTTTTAAGTTATCGGCCGCCTGCAGCAAATCGGCATCCACGGTTGTGGCACTGCGAACTACAAGACCATGGTATGATTTGATTTCATCATAAAGTTCCTGCCCGCTAAGATTATGATTGCGATGGACGGTAATGCCGCACTCTTCAAACACCTCTTCGCAGTTTTCGTTTACGTTATCAAGTAAGAGAACATTAAATGACATGGGAAGTTTTATGATTACTTAACGTTGTGTTGGATAATTTTTACTGTTATTTAATTTCTGTAAACTCTCTTATCAGCTCTTTGAGATCTCCAATACCAATGTTCTTCTCTGCCGAACTGATCACAATAGGCACTTCAATATTCATTTCATCCAAAATACGCTCTACCCGTGCTTTGGATTGCTGTCTTTTATTGTGAGAAATTTTATCTCCTTTGGCAAGTACTACTATAAACGGTAACCGGTTAGATGCCAGCCAGTAAAAAAACTGCTCATCCAAATCGCTGGGCTCATGACGAATATCAACGAGATGTAACACGAGCCTGATCGTTGATCGCTGCAGCAGATAATCCCGAATGTCTCGTCCCCATCGCTCTCTTTCTTCTTTGGATACCTTGGCATAGCCAAAACCGGGCAAATCTACCAGGTATAGTTTATCATCAAATAAATAATAATTAATGATCTGTGTCTTTCCGGGTCTGTTACTAGTACGGGCCAATCCATTATGATTCGCCAGCGTATTAATAAGAGAAGATTTACCTACATTTGATCGGCCGGCAAAACAAACTTCCGGGAAGTGTGGATTGGGACAACCTTCCAGTTCGGCCGCACTCGTTATAAACTTAGCTTTCTGAAAATTCATTAAATAATTTCGTTAGCTTCTTTTTCTACCCCAAAATTAACCGGTACGGGATAATCTTCGGTAAAGCAGGCTGTACAATACCCCTTGGGAGATACATTAGCTTCTTTAACGGCATTGACCAACCCATCGGGCGATAAGTAGCAAAGGCTATCCACGCCTATTTCTTCAGCCATATCATCAATATTTCGGTCATAACGATTCGCCATCAGCTCTTCGGGCGTAGGGAAATCCATACCATAATAACAGGGACTAATGATCGGTGGGGAACTCACCAGAAAATGTACTTCGGCGGGATTAGACTTGCGAATCATATCTACCAAGTAACGAGAAGTGGTGCCACGAACAATAGAATCATCCACAATAATAACGGAACGACCTTCAATAACTCCTTGTACTGTATTAAACTTCGTGCGTACTTTTTGTTCGCGCTGTTTTTGTCCCGGAGAAATAAAGGTACGACCTACATAATGATTTCGGATAAGGCCAATTTCAAACTTACACTCGCGACCAAGCTTTTGATTCTCATGTACATAACCCAGTGCTGCCGTATTGCTGGAGTCGGGCACCGAAATTACAATGGGTTTGTGTTTTGTTTCTTTGGTTAGCATCTCATCAATAGGATGCTCTTTAGCCAAATACTTGCCCAAATTACGCCGTACTTTGTCTACATTTTCACCAAAAATCTTACTGTCGGGACGAGAAAAATAGACATATTCAAAAATACACTGGCTGGTGTCGGTACCATGTTCCGGTTCTAAAAAATAAGACTCCGGCTCCGAATCAGCGTCTGATTCCTGATCCATTACCAACACTTCGCCCGGTTCTACATCACGGATGTATTCTGCATCAATAATATCAAAAGCACAGGTTTCACTGGCCACACAATACGAGCCATCCACTTTGCCCAGGGCTAGTGGGCGAAATCCATTGGGATCGCGAACAGCAATCAGCTTATCATCGGTAAGCATAACCAAACTATAGGCCCCTTCCACTTGTTCCAACGCTTCGAGCACCTGCTCAAGCTGAGTATCTTTTTGACTGTGAGATATCAGATGCAGGATAAGCTCGGTATCTGATGTGCTTTGAAATAATACTCCCTCTTCGCGAAAACGATCACGCAGCTGTTTAGCATTCGCTAGGTTACCATTATGACCAATGGCAATATTTCCCTTCCGATAATGAACGCGAAAGGGCTGTATATTGGCGGGGTTTTTGGAAGCCCCTGATGTAGAATATCGGTTATGACCTATTGCAGCACGACCTTTAAGCTCTTCTTTAAAAATATTTTGATCATCAAACACATTAAGCACAAGACCAAAATCGCGGTGGGTGGGCATTATCCATCGTTCTTCTTCTTCATCAAAATAAGAGGTAGTAATGCCCGCTGATTCTTGTCCCCGGTGCTGCAGGGAGTGCAATCCATAATAGGTTAACAGTGCTGCATCGGGATGGTTCTGTATCCCAAAAATACCGCAATAGTCGCGTGGTTTATCGGTCATTAAGCTAATTAATAAGAATTAGTTTCCAATGATTAGAAAGTTAAAAAAAATAGTGCAATATGTGGGGACAAAAAATAATTTATTTTGCGCCATACAACCCAATCCTACAAATCAAGATTCATCTTTTACATTAACATTCAAGTCATTTACATCTATGGCAGTTGATACCTCAGAACTAAATATAAAGCTATTATTCATTAATAGACGACGTGTCTTATCCATAAGACTAGATTTTATATCTGCCAGAAAATATTCCTGTTTATCCACATTAACTTCTATCCAAAAATATACAGTTAATTCAATATAATTGGGAGTAAATCCGGTAGTTTGCACCGTTGGAGCAGGTTTTTGGGCAACCTTGCTATCCGTTTTAAGTTCTTCAAGAATTATACTACAAGCTCTATCAGTATCATCCCGATAATCAATACCTATGGTAAACGAACCACGCCGCATGCCATCTCGAGTATAATTATGTAGTGGTTTTGAAATTAACTGTGAGCTCGGAACAAATACATCACATCCATTACCCGTTCTAATATGAGTATGACGCAACTCAATATTTTGGACACGACCTCTCACACCCTCTGTCTCAATAAGATCACCATTAGTAAACGGTCGGCTAAATGCCATAAAAAAACCGGCTAGAAAATTTTCACCGATATCCCTAAATGCGAAACCTAAAATTACTGCCGTAATACCACCGCTAGCCAAAATACTAGCTGCAATAGTATTTAATCCCAAAATATTAAGAGCTACAATAACGCCAATAATAAATACTATGGCATAAATCAGCTTGCCAAAAAATTCTACGTTTGATGATGAAAAGGGAGTCTGATCTAAAATATTTTGATATAATTTTTTACTCCCTTTGGCCAAGAAATGAAATAGTACAAGCGTAAGCAGAGCAAAAAGTAGCTCAGGCACTTTTTGCAGAAATTGGTCAAAATAGTATTCAAAACGTGCATATAAAATTCCCACAATCTAATCATATTTGTTTAGCAAGACAGAAACTAAGATAACAGATTTGACTATAGAAACTTATTTAAATAAAAAATATGTTTATCACTATTTGAAATATACAATGCTTCTTTCATTTAGATAAATAGCTGAAAGTATTCGGAATATATAGGTCCTTAGAGAAGATGGGACGCGTATTTAAACAAGATTCACAAAATTGATCCAAAGAGGTAATCAATATCAAAATAAAAAAGCCCTTACAATGACGTGCAAGAGCTCAACATTATTTTCTAAACATAGTTGAGCGGGAGACGAGATTTTCCGAATACTCGGAACGCCCTTCACGTTGGTCCCGAACCATCGGGACTCTACCACTGAACTACTCCCATTCGTTTTCCTCAGAATTAATTAACTTTTCAATAAACTCCCTACTTTTCTGCCTCTTAATAAGATTCTCCCACTTAATTGCTTCTGTCTTCGTTTCAAAGCTTTTAACATACTTAACCGTCCATGGTGCACCGGATTTTGTGGAAGGGCTATCACCTTTATTATGTCTTCGCAGACGCTTGTCTATGCCCACCGATGTATAACCACTGTAATACGGATCAATGGATTTGCTATAAATAATGTAGGTGTGGAACATATTCGATATCAAAATAAAAGAGCCCTTGCAATAACGTGCAAGGGCTCAGCATTTCGGACGTGCTCAACATAACTCTCTGAACATAGTTGAGCGGGAGACGAGATTCGAACCCGCGACCTTCACGTTGGCAACGTGATGCTCTACCACTGAGCTACTCCCGCTTGAAATCGAAGCTAAATATAAGGGTTACTCATCCTTTATTTCAACTTAAATATTATTTTTTAAAAGACACTTTAAACAAATTCTAACAAGAACTTGTACTAACTAATAAATTAATACTGATCTACCACTCTTTAGTAAGCAATTACTCTTCTAAAAGCTATCCATTTAAGATCTAAAGAATAATCGTTTCACTGCGCTTAGGACCTTTAGAAAGAATCGTCAGATCCAATTCGAGATAGTCTTGTATAAACTGAAGATAATCTTTAGCGTTCGCCGGCAGTTCATCATAACTGCTGCAGTCCTCCAAGGATTGCTGCCATCCGGGCATGGTCGTAAATTTAGGTTCGATAGCATTTACGTCAGACAGATCAATGGGAAATACATCCACACGTTCGCCGTCAATCTCATACTCGGTGCAAAGTTTAATCTCTTCAAAATCATCAAGGATATCCAGCTTTGTGATGGTCAGCTCGTTAATACCGTTAACACGGGCCGCATATTTTAAGGCTACCAAGTCAATCCAGCCACAGCGGCGCGGACGGCCAGTCGTGGCGCCAAATTCTTGTCCTTCAGTACGCAGCTTTTCTCCAACTTCTGCATCCAGTTCAGTAGTAAACGGGCCATGTCCTACACGTGTACAATAGGCTTTGGATATTCCCATCACCTTATCGATAGCAGTAGGAGGAATGGCCGAGCCAGTGCATGCTCCACCCGCGGTGGGACACGAGGAGGTTACATACGGATAGGTGCCATGATCAAGATCCAGCATACTACCCTGAGCACCTTCCAAAAGGATATCGCGATCAGCCGAAATAGCCTCATGCAACAACGCACTTGTATTTGTAATATATGGGCGAAGTGCTTTGGCCGCTTCCTTTAACTCGCTGATAATTGGCTCTGCATCCAGCGGTTCGTGTTCATAAATATGCTTGAGCTTTTTGTTAACCCCTGCAATATTAGCTTTTACTTTTTTCTGTAATTTTCTTGGATGCAAAAGGTCGGCCATCCGTATACCAGCCCGCGAAACCTTACTTTCATACGCCGGACCTATACCGCGACCGGTCGTTCCTATGGCATCATCGCCGCGGTGTTCTTCTTTAACTTTGTCCAGTAATTGGTGGTAGGGAAGAATAACGTGGGCTGCACTGCTTATTTTTAATCGGTCTTCAAGATTAGCTCCCAACGCCTGTACTTCCTGTATTTCTTCAATCAGCGCATGGGGATCCACAACAACGCCATTTCCTATTATACAGGTAGCATTCCCGTTAAACATACCAGAAGGGATAAGATGCAGTACAACCTTTTTGTCATCGAACTTGAGGGTATGCCCTGCATTTGCTCCCCCTTGATACCGAACAACAAAATCTGCGTCTTTACTAAGCAGATCTACAATTTTACCTTTCCCTTCATCACCCCATTGAGCACCTACAACAACACGTACAGCCATAGTAAAAATTAGACACAAAAAAGGAGTACCATCACCCCTTTCCCATTGTTATTAGTTCTAGTTGATTATTACTCTTCTTCTGAGCTGGAAAATGATTCTACTGCTTCTTCCAGCGACTCGAAATGATCAAATACCGTAACTAACTTAGTTACTACCAGCAAGCTTTCAATTTTATCAGTAGGATTAGCAATTCGCAAGTCACCGCCGGCTTTGCGCATAGTCGTAAGTCCGCCAATAAGCATACCAAGGCCGGAAGAGTTCATAAACTTTACTTTCCCTACATCCGCAACAACATTGGTCTTGCCGTCATCAATGAGTTCGTGGAGCTTCTCATTTAGCTTAACAGCGTCGGGACCACCCATGACATTGCCCTTAAATTGGATAACAACACAATTGTAACGTTCTGATACATTGAAGTTCATACTTGAATCCCCTTTATTATTTGGAATTAAAAATTAAACAGAAGCTTTTTAGCAACATCTTGATGCTAATTTCTGCCCTGAACTTTTACTACGATTACAACCCAAAGTTGTTACAATAACTAAAAAATATTGTACAACAGAATAAAATTATTGACTGCCCGATATTACGAAGCTTCCTTTCTCCATCTTCGGAGCTCTACAACCATAGCACTCGCTACAAATAACGAACTATATGTTCCAATAATTACGCCCAACATCAGCGCAAAAGAAAATCCCTTGAGTACTTCACCGCCAAAAATAAACAGCACAGTTACCACAAACAAGGTTGTCACCGATGTAATGACGGTCCGGCTAAGCGTATCATTTAAGCTTTTGTTTATCATTTCGTCATAATCCATCGTTTTGTAGAGCAAACTGTTTTCCCGGATGCGGTCAAAAACTACCACGGTGTCATTCAGAGAATAACCCACAATAGTCAAAAAGGCTGCAATAATCGACTGGTCAATCTGCATGCTAAAGGGAGCAATTTCACCAAAGATCGTAAATACTCCAACGACGATTAGTACATCATGAAACAAAGCGGCCACCGCCCCCGCTGAGAACGTCCAGTTTTTGAATCGAATAAATATGTATATAAAGATGACAATAAGTGCAAAGATAATAGCATTGAGGGCACCTCGTTTGAGATCTTCAGCAAAACGGGCTCCTACAATATCGGTTTTAATGACATTAGCCTGATTACCTTCAAAGCTCTGCTCCACGGCACCTAAAATAGCATTCTGTACAGTCGTGATATCGCGTTCATCATCGGTACGGATAAGGATATCACGGGGAGATCCAAACCGCTTTACCACAGGCGTACTGCCCAGCGATTCTGTAAGAGCTGAACGTAATTCAACAACTTCTATCGGTTCGTCAAATTCAAGGGTGAATTCTTTACCTCCCTTAAAGTCGATGCCATACTGTAGACCTTTGGTAAAAATTCCGATGATTGCCGCTAGCAACAAAATGCCGGAAATGACATAGCCAATCTTATGGGCCTTAATAAAGTTAAAATCTGGTGTTTCGAACCATCTCATAATATCTGAACCTTAATTCTTAATATTGAATTTTCTTTGTATTAACCGAAGCTAATGTCTTTGGATTTTTCGCGCGTCAGGTAATCGACAACTACCCTAGTAATCACAATAGCACTGAAGAGTGAAGCCACAATACCGGCCATCAATGTTACTGCAAATCCTTTAATAGGACCTACCCCAAAACTGTAAAGGATGATACCCACGAAAAAAGTGGTAATATTGGCATCCATAATCGCACTCATGGCATTTGAATATCCACCATCGATAGCCGCATTCAGGGTTTTTCCGGTACGCCTTTCCTCCCTGATGCGGTCAAAAATGAGTACGTTAGCGTCAACAGCCATACCAATGGTTAGCACAATACCGGCAATGCCCGGCAAAGTAAGCGTAGCTTTAAAAGCCGCCAAAATTCCTAGAATAAAGATGATATTCAGCAACAGTGCCAAGTCGGCAATGGCTCCACCGGAATGGTAATAGGCAATCATAAACATAGCGACGATAACTAAGCCGATGAGTGTTGAATAAAAACCGGCCTGAATAGATTCTTGTCCCAGCGTGGCACCAACCGTACGCTCTTCAATAATTTCGAGGGGAGCTGGCAGTGCACCCGAAAGCAAAATATTAACTAAGTCTTGTGCTTCGGTAACACTTCCCAATCCTGAAATTGAGGATCGGCCATCAGATATTTTTGTTTCTACGTTGGGATAGGAGTACACATAACCATCAAGCACAATGGCAATGGGCTTCCCGATATTAGCACCGGTAATACGTGCCCAGCGTCGTGCTCCTTCGGCATTCATATTCATGGATACCCGCGGCTGATTGGTTTCCCGCCGGAAGTTTACGCTTGCCTCAGAAATTACATCACCCGTCATTTCAACTTCGGAACGTACAGCAATAATTTCATACAGCTCCTGCCCGTTTTCAGCAGTTTGAAAAGGAGTTGCGCCCCACATAAGCTCGATATTCCGAGGGACAAATTCCTGAACTTTAGGATCCTGCAATAATTCATTAACACGACCCGTATCTCGTGCAGTAGCATAACCAATGGAATAAGGATTGCGTCCCCGGGGATTCAATACCTCTAATAAGGGATTTTGTCCTGAGCTTTGTTGAACAGTATCAGTCGTATCAGATTGTGCCTGCTGGTTATAGTAACTGACAATACTTTCTCTGGTAGACTGAATCTGATCAGGTTGGCCAACCAATCGAAATTCCAAACGGGCCGTTCCCTTTAACAGGCCACGAACTCGTTCCTTATTGGCTACACCGGGCAGCTCAACAACCACTCTGCTATTACCCTGCTTGAAAATAGCAGGCTCAGTTACACCGTATCGGTCCACACGCGAACGGATAATGTCCATTGCACGATCTACTGCAGAGTCACGCTGTTTCTTTAGATAGCTTGCAATTTCTTGGTTTGATGATCGCCGCGTTATATTCTCGGTTTCTGAACGATAATACCGACTCAAACGACCGTCGGGATAACGCTGCTCAAAAATCTGTACCATCTCATCAATAAAATCGGTATCATTTTGTAGTGATTGTTCTTTGGCTGCATCAATAACCTTATTGAGTGTAGAGTCTGCATCCTGACCGGCCAGTTCACTCATCAGCTTAGCAGTACCAAGCTCCATCGTAACGTGCATACCACCCTGCAAGTCAAGCCCCAGTGAAAGAGAATTCTGGCGCAAATTTTGAAGACGCTGCGCGTTTTCATCTTTATACTCTACGCGTTCCGCCTCTGGTAATCCTTCGATATAATTTTGCTCGAGCATATTTGCCATTGTCGGCCACAAATACCATACTGAAATGGCCAAAAAAGCAACAATAAAACCTATCTTTGTTCCATTACCTTGCATAATAAGTCAGTTAATGATTGTTAAAATTGAATTTCATACGTCGCAAAAGAGAAAGTAAAAAGAAGAGCAAATCAAAATTACGGAGCCCCAATCGCTATGCTATTTGCCATGGGCGTCAGTGATTGCTCATGGTCAGAATAAGTATTAATAAACGATCCCACAGCGGGTTGAAAAAATACTGCCCGTCGGGCTATAAAAGAATCGACATGTGATAACGAAAGATGCTCTTTGCCCGAAAATAGCGACTTGGGAAATGGTGATGTAGAAACCGCCGACATCCCATTTCCTGTTTGAAAATAATTCCACTCAATAAGCAATAATTGATATACCTTATCAGAAGCTGCCGACCTTAAGAAGGAAAATGCGAAAGCCTTATTATTTTGCCGTACAATCTGTGAAGCTTCTTCAATAACCTTATCGATATGCCGTTCTGACTTCCGCAGATTATTGAGCTCCTTCTCCAGCTTGATATTATCACCTGACTTAGCCTTGGTTCGCAGCCAATCGGCAAAAGCAGTAGACGTATCAGCAGCTTGTGCTGGCTGTAGAATGGAGAAACCAAAACCTACTCCCACAAACAGGATAATAACCAATCGAATAATATGTAATCGCAGTCGATTCATCAGTGGCAGAAAATAGGGAGAAACAAAGAGTGGAACAAACAGTTTTTAGTGAACAGCCCTATCCGTCTTTAATCATACTGCCAATTAAGGCGTAGTAAATCGTTACTCCGCAAATACTTCCTGCTCTCCTTCGCGGGCAAATTCTTCTTTGAGATATTGCCCGGTATAACTTTCATCCATCTGTGCCACCTCTTCAGGTGTTCCTTCAGCAATAATTTGCCCACCGTCGCGACCGCCCTCGGGGCCCAGATCAATAATCCAGTCAGAGGCTTTGATCAAATCCAGGTTATGCTCGATAACAATTACGGTATTCCCCTTATCCACCAGTTGTTGACAAACATCCACCAGCAAGCGTACATCCTGGAAGTGCAATCCCGTCGTGGGCTCATCCAGAATATAGAGCGTATCTCCGGTACCTACTTTGGATAATTCTCTTGCCAGCTTGATACGCTGTGCCTCACCCCCGGATAGCGTAGTACTGGGCTGCCCAAGCCTTAGATAACCAAGTCCCACATCTACCAGCGTACCCAAAATACGATTAATGGCCGGCACGGAATCAAAAAACTCATGCGCCTCTGAAACAGACATGTTAAGTACATCCGAAATATTCTTGCCTTTATAATAAATTTCGAGCGTTTCGCGGTTATAGCGCGCGCCATTACAAGTTTCGCAATCCACATAGACATCAGGCAAGAAATTCATCTCAATTTTGCGTACACCATCACCGTTGCATTCCTCACAACGGCCGCCTTTTACATTAAATGAAAATCGTCCCTGATCATATCCACGGATCTTAGACTCGGGCAACTCGGCAAAAAGCTTACGGATATGGTCAAACACCTTAGTGTAGGTCCCGGGATTTGAGCGAGGCGTTCGTCCGATGGGACTTTGATCTACCGATATAATTTTATCCAGATTGTCAATTCCCTGCACCTGATCATACGGCAGCGGCACCGATTTTGAATTATAGAATTCCGATGACAAAATAGGCTCAAGCGTCTGATTAATAAGGGAGCTCTTACCACTGCCACTTACACCGGTCACACAAATAAATTTGCCCAATGGAATATCCACACTCACCTTTTTGAGGTTATGTCCCCGTGCCTTTTGCAGCCGCACCGTCTTCCCATTACCCTCGCGGCGCTCATCGGGATAGGGTACAACTTCTTCATCTTTCAAGAATTTGGCTGTCATTGATTCAGGATCCAAATCCTCGGGGCGTCCTTCGGTGACAATTTCACCGCCGTGTTCGCCGGCACCCGGACCCAGATCAAGTACATAGTCCGCTTCCTCGATGGTTTCACGGTCGTGCTCAACCACAATTACACTGTTGCCCAAATCACGAAGGGTCTTAAGCGACTTAATCAGCTTAATATTGTCTCGCTGATGCAAACCGATGCTGGGCTCATCCAAAATATACAGTACCCCTACCAGCTGTGTACCAATTTGCGTGGCCAAACGAATGCGCTGCGCTTCTCCACCACTAAGTGTTTGTGCTTCGCGGTTAAGCGTTAGGTAATTGAGTCCCACATTGAGCAGAAAGTCAACGCGGTCCCGTACTTCCTTAAGTACCTGGGTGCCAATTTTCTGTTGGCGCTCGGTCAGATCTAAGTTATTGATGGCATCGCGCAGCTCGGCAATATCCATATTCACCAGCTCGTCGATGGTATATCCATCAATACGATATGAAAGTGCTTCTTTGTTCAGCCGGCCACCCCCACATGCGGGGCAATCGATCTTGGCCATATATGATTTGGCCTTGTCACGCTTTTTGTTGGATTTGCTTTCCTCATACTGCTCGCGAATCTTATTCCGTAGTCCCTTATAGGAATGTTTATACGTTACATCATCATTACGGAAGTTATAGCTTACATCATACTGCCGGTCACCACCGCCCTCAAACAGCAAGTCAAGCTGCTCATCAGAAAAATCTTTTATAGGCGTCTCAAAATCCAAGTCCACTGTGTCCAGAACAGCCTTAAGCTGCTTAAAAGCAAAAATATCCCGAGGCTCACCCAGAAAACGAATAGCACCTTCTTCTATAGTCTGTTCCGGGTTGGGGATTACCAAATCCCGATCTACATCGTGAGTATAGCCGAGACCGTCGCACTTGGGACAAGCACCATAAGGAGAGTTAAATGAAAAAATATTGGGAGCCGGATCTTCGTAGGCCAGTCCACTTTCGGGATCAAATAAATTCTGGGAATACAGATGATCCTTAAATTCGACGTCTCCGTCCTCTTCGGTTGGTACCGATAAAATCACATTTCCTTCAGCCATCTCAAGTGCCAATCGTACGCTCTCAGCAATACGTTTTTCGCTCTTCTCAGTAATTACAAAACGGTCAACAACAACCTCAATATCGTGCTTCTTATAACGATCCACTTTCATATCTTCTTCGATATCCATCAGCTCACCATCCACACGAACCTGTACAAACCCCTGCTTCATTGTCTGTTCAAACAGCTCCCGGTAATGTCCCTTTCGTCCCCGTACCACTGGTGCCAGACAATAGGCTTTAGTACCTTCGGGCATATCCATTATTGTAGATACAACCTGATCGGCCGTCTGCTTTTCCATCTTATTTCCTGATTTCCACGAATATGGCACACCTATTCGTGCATAAAGCAGTCGCAGGAAATCGTAGATTTCGGTCACCGTACCTACTGTTGACCGTGGATTGCGATTGGTCGTCTTTTGATCAATAGAAATAACTGGTGAAAGACCATCAATAAAATCGACATCGGGACGCTCCATCATCCCCATAAACTGCCGGGCATAGGCCGAAAGCGATTCTAAAAAGCGGCGCTGCCCCTCAGCATAGATTGTGTCAAAGGCCAGCGACGATTTGCCGGATCCCGATATGCCGGTGACTACCACCAGTTCTTCTCGAGGTATGTTAACATCTATATTTTGAAGATTATGTTCGCGTGCTCCACGAATAACTATATTTTCTCGCAAGGGTACTCCAAATTTTTTGTATTGAATAAACTGTAAAAGATACGGAATTATCGTATCTTATGAAGCTTAAAATTTCTTTGAATTTCGTTCTCCTTATCAGCTTTTATTAACTTCAAAACAACGGTTTTAATTCACGCTGTATGCAGCAACGATCTATCGATCTGGCTCAATTATTTTCCTATTCTTTTCAGCAGTTTAAAAAGTATGCCATTTTCATTGTGGGGGCTACGCTAACTCTGCTGGTGGTAGGTGGACTGCCGCAAACTTACTTTATGCTCAATGCTCCTCAAAATCCCACGATTAAAACGCAGTTCTTCTCTTTTGTAATTACACTAATTCAAGCGTTCTTAAGCCTTGGTTTTACCAAACTTATGCTCCTTTTAGTACAGGATAAACCGGCATCCACTACTGATATGTTTAATAATTTCAGGCCATTTATCAGTTATTTTGTCGGTAGCTTTCTTTATGGTATTGCCACGGTTCTGGGCTTGTTACTATTTATTGTGCCCGGCATCTTTATAATGATACGGTTCCAATTTTATCCCTATATCATACTTGAAGAAAATGATATCACAGCGTTTTCTGCATTGAAGAAAAGCTATATGCTTACCGAAGGGCTTTCACTGGAACTCTTTCTATTGGGCGTTTCCATTTTTGCTCTTAACATCGCAGGAATACTGCTGTTCGGCATAGGTATTTTATTTTCCTATCCTTTAACGGCAATGGCTACTGCTGTTGTCTATAAAAGCTTTTCCGAGGAAGAAGGGTCAATCCCCATAGACCAATACCAACCTAACAGCTGAAACACTTCCATTACATCTAGATAGAAACCAATACATCCTGAGAGTAAATCAACATATTAAATACCGAATACTATATGAGACAACACGTTACAAAGCTTTTTTCTGTTTTAATAATTTGTGTTTTAGTTACATTCTGTAAATCGATTGAACCGTCTTCATCTGGTGAAAAGGCCTTATATCCTTTTGTCAAAGATGAACAGGTAGGCTTTTTGGATGATCAGCTTAATACTGAAATTACTGCTCAATTCAAATTTCTCGATGGCAAAGTTTGGCCTTATACTTTTTCTGAAGGGTTGGCAGCTGTTAATTTTTTTGGAAGAGTCGGCTATGTTAATGAAGATGGTAAAATAAAAATTGACCCCAAATTCGATTATGCCGCACCATTCCGTAATGGGTTAGCCCTAGTCCGCAACAATGGACAATATGGCTTCATCAACCAGTCAGGTGACTATGTGATCAAACCCCAGTTCTGGATGGCAAAATCATTTCATGACGGCAGAGCTGCCGTGCAAAAACAAAAAGGCGGCAAATGGGGATACATCAACCGTGACGGTGAATATATTATCCCTCTCACGTTAAATGGAGCTAAAAATTTTAGCAACGGATATGCTGCTGTACAAACGCCCGAGCATAATGAATGGGGGTATATTGACACTAACGGCAACACTATTATTGAGCCCAAATATCGCAAATCGAAATCCTTTGCCGAGGGATTGTCACCCGTACTGCTCGACTTTAAGCAATGGGGATATATTAACGAAAACGGAGCCATAATTTTAGAGGCTCAGTTTTTAGAAGCTGCTCCTTTTTCGGAAGACAAAGCAGCTGTAGCAATGCCAATGGATAAAAACGATCTCCAGAAAAAGAAGTTCGGATATATCAACAAGCGCGGTTCATTTATTATTAAACCTCAATTTGATAAAGCATATTCCTTTAAAAATGGACGAGCCCGTGTAAAGATGGATGGCAAATTCGGATACATAGATACCGAAGGCAACCTTATTGCCAATGCAATCTACGACCAAGCATGGGATTTTGACGGGAAATTCGCACTCGTGAAGCTAGACAACAAGTTCGGATATATTAATAAACAGGGCATCTTTGTGTTGGAACCCATCAGCTAATTATTTTGCAGGTTAACATTTACTAATATCTTGCCCTACTTATTGCCCCTATGCACATATTTCGGTATTCTTAGAATTCAGTTGAATAAATATCAGAAGACATAAATTATAATGTTTCCCAAAAAATCCGCAGCTCCAAAAGTCACTAATCCCAAAAATTGGTCTCCTCAGTCCTGGCAGGACTACCCTGTTAAACAACTGCCTACTTATCCTGATGAGGAAGAGCTGCAGCAAGCATATCAGCAACTGCAGAACAATCCTCCGCTTACAACCTCCTGGGAAGTCGAAGCACTAAAATCGAAACTCGCTGATGTGGCTGCGGGCAAAGGGTTTTTGCTGCAAGGTGGTGACTGTGCTGAAAGTTTTGCGGATTGTAAATCCGATAAAATTGTAAATCTGCTCAAGGTATTAATGCAGATGAGTTTTATTCTGATCCACGAGATGGAAACATCCGTGGTACGGCTGGGACGTATTGCCGGTCAGTACGCCAAGCCACGATCGCGGGATTACGAAATTGTTGATGGAGAAAAAATCCCCAACTACCGCGGAGACCTCATCAACAGCATCGAGCAAAATCTAGAAGATCGCATTCCGGATCCTCACCGGCTGCTCGAAGGATATAATAAAGCATCACTTACGCTTAACTTTTTGCGAGCTCTTTCTAACGAAGGATTTGCAGACCTACATCATCCTGAATACTGGGAGCTCGATTTTATGAAACAAAACGAGTATTACAAAGACTATGAAACAATGGTGAACTCCATACAAAAGGCCGTAAATTTTATGGAGACCATCACCCCTAATCAGTTTAACACGCTGCAGAAGATAGATGTTTATACCTCTCATGAGGCACTCAATCTTTGGTACGACTCGGCTCAAACACAGCAGGTGCCACGTCAGCCAGGCTGGTATAATCTTAGTGCTCACCTCGTTTGGCTTGGCAACAGAACGCGTGACCTGGATGGTGCTCACGTAGAATATTTGCGTGGCATTCGTAATCCGATCGGTATTAAGATTGGACCTAATTACGATATGGATCATACACTAAAGCTCATTGAACGCTTAAATCCTATACATGAGCAAGGTAAAATTGTGCTGATTACCCGTTTCGGAAAGGATGAAGTTGAAGACGGGCTTCCCGATCTTATCAAAAAGGTGAAGCACGAAGGCATGCCGGTTGTCTGGAGCTGTGACCCCATGCATGGCAACACTTTCGCTACGGATGATAATATCAAAACCAGAAATTTTGATTCTATTATTTCTGAAATGCGCAAGACTTTTGCCATCCACCGCAGTCAGGGTAGCTACCTCGGCGGCGTACACCTTGAGCTTACCGGCGACAATGTTACAGAGTGCGTGGGCGGTGCTAAAGGATTGCACGAGGGCGAACTACACAAAAGTTATGAGACCTACTGCGATCCTCGGCTCAATTATCAACAAAGCCTGGAAACGGCCTTCTTGATTGCGAAGGAGTGGAACGAAAGTTATGGCTAATATCGGTTAGCAAAGATCAGAAGTCTGAATCTTGTTAATGAACCTACAGCAACTAATACAACTACATACTGCTACTGTTCGCTGTTTAATGGCCTGTTCTGCCACAAATACAGATCCTTCTGACTGCTTGGCGAAACAGCAATGACATTTTTTTCACTTCTCGGTCCTAACTCTGAAAAAAACACAGATTATATTGGCTTAATGTCATAAAAACAGCCTTAAAATCCTCTTGGCATGGGTGTTGCTCCTATAAAAGTGAGTTTATGAAAGCAAACAACATCCAATAAAAAATTATGAGGTAGTTATTATGACTTTGATGAAGTATAATCGACCAAACAAAGATGTCGCTAGTAAACGATTTTCCGATATCATGGACGAGTTCTTTAACGATGCCTTAAGTGCGCGTCGTGACAACTTCGTTCCCAGTATCGACATTTCTGAAACCGAGGATCAGTTTCTTATTTCTGCTGAACTGCCGGGCATGAAAAAAGAGGACATCACTATTAGTCTTGAAAATGGCCGACTTAGCATCAGCGGTGAACGTAATATTAAAAGCGAAGAAAACGGCAAGAAGTACCACCGCGTAGAAACAAGTTATGGCTCATTTGAACGTTCTTTCCAACTGCCCGACAACGTGGATGAGGAAAGTATTTCAGCAAGCTATGAAAATGGACTACTGGATATTTCCATCCAGAAGAATGAGCAGGAAGTGAAGAAACAGATCGAAATCAGCTAACAATGCTGATATTGTGTTTTCAATATTGCGGGAGCTGCCTTACCGCGGCTCCCGCTTTTTTTATTTCACCGTACAATAAACATACCCTCGAAGCTGTTTATTGATCTGTCGGAAATAAAAAGTATTCTCATTTAAAAATTTAAACCGAGTACATTATGAAAAAGTATCGTTCATCGTATCTACTATTGGCATTAGCAGCTGTATTTATTGTTGGATTTTATTCTGTTGATTTCCAATCGAAGAACGCATCAGTGATATCTCTCCCTGATTTTTCTTCGAACACTGATATCCAAAAATCCGAACAGAAATCGACCCCTACACTCAGTGAATTTAATGATGCCATTGTTGATGTGGCTGAAAAAGCAAAATCAACCGTGGTTACGGTAACCGTTACCCAAACAGTTGAGGCTCGTCAAAATCCACTGGCTCGCTTTTTCGGAAATCCCAGAGATCAGCAGCCCGAAGAGTTTCAGCGGCAGGGTCTCGGCTCGGGCGTTATTGTCTCAAAGGATGGATACATCCTTACCAACAATCATGTTATAGAAAAGGCTGATGAAGTAGAAGTACAGCTTTATAATGACAAGCAATATGAAGCTGAAGTTATTGGCACTGATCCGCGTACTGATATTGCAGTACTTAAAATTGACGCCGACAAACTTGATGTTATAAAGCTGGGCAAAAATGCAAAAACCCGCGTGGGAGAAATGGTTTTGGCCATTGGAAGCCCCCTGCAGCCCGGCTTGGCACATTCGGTATCTATGGGAATCATCTCTGCTAAAGATCGCTCAATAGGTATCCTCGAAAAGCAAGGCGGATATGAAAACTTTCTCCAAACGGATGCTGCTATTAATCCCGGTAACTCAGGCGGAGCCCTCATTAATATGGACGGCGAACTCATTGGTATTAACTCTGCTATCGCCTCACGCTCGGGCGGCAGCGATGGCATCGGTTTTGCAGTACCGATTGATATTGCCAAACGCGTAATGAAATCAATTATCAAAAATGGGCGTGTAGTACGTGCTTATCTTGGTATTGCGGGACAGGATATTACCCCTACTCTGGCAAAAGCATTGGAGTTGGATAGCAACAGGGGGATCGTCGTCAATCAAGTAAGTGAAGACACTCCTGCAGAAGAAGCCGGACTTCAAGAAGGCGATGTCATTCAAAAACTAAATGGAAAAGAGATATTAAATTACGGAAACTTCCGTACAAACATTGCTACTTCAAGTCCCGGTGATGAGATTCAGTTACATATTTTACGGGATGGCCAAATGAAAAAAGTATCTATTACCCTTGGCGAGCTACCCAATGAATTAGCGATGGATCAACAGACCACTCCAGATAAAACAATGAAAAAACAACTGGGCTTTCGCGTACAGGATCTGACGCCCAAAATTGCACAACAGCTTAACTTGAATCGAGGTCAGGAAGGTGTAGTTGTAGCTCAAATTTCGCAACAAAGTGAAGCCTACCGGCAGGGCCTTCGCCAAGGACATGTTATTACCAGCGTTGGGAATCAATCTATTGCAGATGTCTCAGACTTTAATGATGCCATCAATAACCTGATAGAACAAGAAAAGGATGTCGTTTTACTTCGCGTCCTCGCTGGAGAAAATAGCCGATTAGTTGCCTTTGAATTATGAGATAGATAATCACCATAGCTAATTTAAGGAGGCTCTTCCACTTGGGAGGGCCTTTTTTTATGACAAGCTGACGAATTTATTTGACAAATCGTTAGCTTTAATTGCTGTGGCACTTTATTTGCTTAGATAATAGTGTAAGCAATCAAACAATTTTAAAAGGCACTTTTTTGCCATATGGAATACAAAAACTATTACGACATACTCGGAGTTGGAAAAAATGCTTCTCAGGATGAGATAAAGAAGGCCTATCGCAAAAAGGCGGCCAAATATCATCCTGATAAAAACCCGGATGATCCCTCTGCAGAAGAAAAATTTAAAGAGGTAGGTGAAGCCTACGAAGTATTAAAAGATCCTGAAAAACGAGAGTTGTATAATAAGGTTGGTAAAGACTGGAAAAAATATCAGCGGGCCGGCGGCAACGCCCAAGATTTTAACTGGTCAGACTATACCCAACAAGGGCAAAGTCGTGGCCGGCGACAGCAACGTCAAACCAATTTTGACATCAATGACCTTTTTAACGGTGGAGCACAACAAGGACGTGCCCGTACCGGACAAGGCGGATCTTTTTCCAGCTTTTTTGAAACTATTTTTGGCGGCGGCGGTGGGGGCAACCCGTTTGAACAGGCACGAGGACAACGAACCCGCACTCAGCAACGAAGAACACAAAATAAAAATACGAAGAAAAATATTACGGCAAATGTCACCATTTCGCTGCAAGAGGCCTACAACGGAACTTCCCGAACAGTTCGAATCGGCAACGAAAAAATGAAGGTAGAAATTCCGGCCGGGATCCGTGACGGACAGAAGCTAAAACTCAAGGGAAAAGGATCAACAAAAGTTCGTGGCGGCCAACGCGGTGACTTAGTTCTAAAAGTCAACATCGATATGCCGGAAGGGTATAAACGTAAAGGGAAAAACTTGTATTACGATCATCCCGTAGATTTATATACGGCCGTGCTCGGCGGTAAAACGATCGTGAATACATTGGGTGGTAAAGCAAAGATTACAATTCCCGCCGGTACTTCAGGAGGCAGTACCTTTCGACTCAATGGCATGGGCATGCCTGCATTTAAAAATAGTTCAACAAAAGGAGACTTTTTTGCTCGCATCCAAATTCAGGTACCCGAGACACTTTCTGATGAAGAAAAAGAGTTGTTTAAGAAGCTATCAGATTTGGAATCAAAATAACTCGATATAGCGCCAACGGTTATCAATAGAGCAAGTACTTGAAAAAGTCTGTTTATAATATCAGGCTTCTTCAACTAGTTTCCTATCACAAGACAATTCACAAATTCCCTATTAATTTTTATTCTTGTTTCGGTAATCTCGGATATTAACATAGAGCGATCCGGCTATTGCCAATGCAAAGAATATGACAGTTCCAGTATCCACTACAGCCGCACTAACATCTATTCCCGTCAGTTGTTCAATTAAAAATTTAATATAAGAGTTGGGCATCTCTGTATATCCTAATTTGCGGCGCACCATCCAGTGCCAGTCGGTGCACGGGCAGTAGCCAAGTCCATACCAGATGCCCAACCCCAGCCACGAAAAACCTGTAAACAACAGCGTAGCCAGATTCCACCGCCGGCTTGCCTTCCAAAGCCATCCAAACAGATTAAACAGGATCAGTACTGTATGGAAGATAATAAATGTGATATCGAACAATACATACATCCCTGAGCTATTCTATGTTAAGAAGGCTTTTATTAACTACATCTCCTGATTAAAAAACAGGATTCATTGCGCTCAAACCGACATTATGTTGAACGTAGTTCCCACTTACATTTAATATGGATCATAGACAACGATAGAATGCCAGTATTTTAAAACTCTCAACAAATCTTAAAAGTATTTATCTTTTTGTTAAAAAGTAGGGATATTTCCCTTTGTTAAACAATCTTATTCGAAACAGATTCTATTATGTACATTCTCGCTCTGTTATCATTATTACTAATTACACCTGCAAATCATACGGGAAATGAAAAAGTTTGGGGCAAAAACGGACACCGGATTGTCGGCGAAATTGCAGCTGATTATCTAACTCCTGAAGCCCGTAAAGCTGTTGATCGTATTATTGGTCCCACTTCAATGGCTATTGCCAGCACCTGGATGGATCGTATCAAATCAGATCCGGCTTATGATTATACGCACAGCTGGCACTGGGTAACTATTCCTGATGGAATGACCTATAAAGAGACAAAGAAAAACCCTGATGGTGACTTGGTTAATGCACTGCGAACAATCATCAAGAAACTGAAAAGCGGCAACCTTTCTGCGGATGAAGAAGCAAAAAAACTAAAAATGCTTATTCATCTGGTTGGAGATATCCACCAGCCGCTGCATGTGGGCAACGGCAAGGATCGCGGCGGTAATGATACCAAGGTAGAATGGTTCTATGAAGAGTCAAACCTGCACCGCGTATGGGACAGTGAAATGATTGATGATCGTCAGCTCAGCTTTACTGAGTTTACGGCAGCCATTAATCATCCTACAGAAACACAAATTACCAAATGGCAAGAGTCATCAGTTGTTGACTGGGCCCATGAATCAATGAAATATCGCGACCAAGTGTATGATCTGCCCGACAATCATGAAATTGGATATAAATACCAGTATAAAAATCGGCATCTGTTAAATAAGCAACTGCTCAAAGGCGGCGTCCGACTAGCCGGTTTGCTTAATGAAATTTATAGCAAATAGCTTCCATTGAAAACGTCCACGCTTGAAATTAAACCAAGTGATTACCTTAGACGCTGATCCAGCTATTAGCCAAATACTTCTTCCATTACATCTTCGTGGACCGCAATATCACCCTCGCTCCAAAGCACAAAGCGAATAAGCGAAACGTATTCCAACCCATTCATTTTTTCTTGGACTGTCTGAAAAGCAACACGGGCAGCATCTTTCATCGGATAACCAAAAGCACCCGTCGAAATAGATGGGAAAGCAATCCGCTCGATTTGATGATCTTCGGCAAGATCCAGTGCATTGGAATAACAGTTAGCGAGTAATTTATCCTCCGGCTTGTCTTCCCCATAAACAGGACCCAGACAATGGATAATATATTCATTCGGCAAATTGTGCCCACCTGAAATAACAGCTTCGCCCGGCTCTATTGGAGCCATAGATCGTGTTTCTTCCGTAAGTTCTGGTCCCGCCGCACGATGAATGGCTCCCGCTACTCCACCGCCAATTCGCAGCTCCGCATTAGCAGCATTTACAACGGCAGCAATCTCCGGCTGATTAGCAATATCTCCCCGCTTTAACTCAATTGTTATACCTGATTGTTTTGTTTCTCTCATAGTTTTTTCGATCTGTTTCTATTTACTAGTTAAAAACACAAAATGCATGATTCAAATTCAACAAACACTCTAATTACACAACTTACTGACAATCGACTGTCAAACAGACTCGATCTTAATTCTAAATGACAGTTTTCCTACCATAATTACAGTTCTCGGACAAAAGCATCATATTCAAGAGCAATAACACTGAAATTTAGACACCTTTTTCTGTTCGGTACGGTATTAGCTTTTATAATAATGAAATAAACAAAAAGAAATTTCCATCTAAGTATTGACTTATTATGAATTTAGATAAACTGACCCTAAAAGCACAGGAGGCTGTACAATCAGCGGTAGATCTGGCCTCCAGCAACAACAATCAGGCTGTTAGTCCCACACACTTACTGATGGCTTTCCTCTCTGATTCCGAGAACGTCATCAACACAATATTAAATAAACTCGGTGTGCGGACCCCGCAACTGAAAACTGAACTTGAGCATCGTATCGACAAACTGCCCGTGGTAAAAGGAGCTTCAGTTTCGGGACAGTATCTGTCAAATGATTCAAAAGAAGTTTTTGACAACGCTCAACAGTCAGCTGACAATCTTGGCGATGAGTATATCAGTTCAGAACATGTACTTATCGGGATGTTGGAATCCAAAAGCGCAGCCGGCAGCCTGTTACAAGAAAATGGAGTTAAAAAGAACGATGTGCTTAAAGTACTTGAAGATGTCCGTGGGTCTCAAAAAGTAGATGACCCCAATGCAGAAAGTCGATATAACGCCCTCAAAAAATATGGGCGTGATCTGAACGAACAGGCTGAAAAAAACAAGCTTGATCCGGTAATCGGACGTGACCAAGAAATTCGCCGTATCATGCAGATTCTATCGCGGCGTACGAAGAATAATCCCGTTTTGATCGGAGAAGCAGGAGTTGGTAAAACAGCCATTGCAGAAGGGCTGGCCCTACGCATCAACAAAGGCGACGTGCCCGAAAGCCTTAAAAGTAAACGTATTGTAGCTCTTGATATGGGTGCCCTGATGGCCGGAACCAAGTTCCGCGGTGAGTTTGAAGAACGGCTCAAAGCCATCGTCAATGAGGTGCAGGAATCTGAAGGCGAAATTATCCTGTTTATTGATGAAATTCACACCCTTGTAGGCGCCGGTGCTACTGAGGGAGCTATGGATGCAGCCAACATCCTGAAACCTTCGCTCGCTCGCGGTGAGCTTCATGCCATCGGTGCCACAACGCTGGATGAATACCGTAAGCATATCGAGAAAGACCGTGCATTAGAGCGACGAATGCAGAAAATATTGATCAATGAACCCTCGGTTGAAGATACGGTTTCTATATTACGTGGTTTGCAAGAGCGATATGAGCTCCATCACGGAGTTGAAATTCGGGATGAAGCACTGGTTGCTGCAGCCGAACTCTCACATCGATACATCAGTGAGCGATTCCTCCCGGATAAAGCGATTGACCTCATTGATGAAGCCGCTTCGCGACTGCGCCTGGAAATTGATTCTATGCCCGAAGAGCTGGATCAGGTTGAACGACAAATTCGTCAGCTCGAAATTGAACGCGAGGGACTTAAGCGAGACCAGAACGAAGAGAAAATTAAAAATATCGAAAAAGAGCTCGCTGATCTTGAAGAAAAACGATCAACTATGCGTAACCAGTGGGATACCGAACGGGATCTCATTAAGAAAACGCGCGACCTCAAAAAAGCTGTTGAAACCACCCGCAATGAGGCTGAAAAAGCCGAGCGCGAAGGCAAATATGAGAAGGTCGCCGAGTTGCGCTATGGCACCATCAATCAGCTTGAAAACGATCTGGAAGAAACCCAGGAAAAGCTGGAAGAAGTTCAGGAAGGCCGCGCCATGTTAAAAGAGGAAGTCGAATATGAAGATATTGCTGATATCGTCTCGCGGTGGACCGGCATTCCTGTACGCAAGATGCTGCAAAGCGAACGTGAAAAACTGGTCCATCTTGAGGAGGAGCTGCACAAACGTGTGGTAGGACAGGATCCTGCTGTGGAAACAGTATCAAATGCGGTACGTCGTTCACGCGCCGGACTGCAGGATGCTCAGCGGCCCATTGGCTCGTTCTTTTTCCTCGGGTCTACGGGAGTCGGAAAGACCGAACTTGCCCGATCACTGGCTAATTTCCTCTTTAATGACGAGGATGCCATGGTTCGCATTGACATGAGTGAATACATGGAGCGCCACAGCGTGAGTCGACTTGTTGGGGCCCCTCCCGGCTATGTGGGCCATGATGAAGGCGGACAACTGACTGAAGCGGTACGTCGCAAACCATACTCAGTTATCTTGTTGGATGAGATCGAAAAGGCACATCCCGATGTATTCAACATGCTGCTACAGGTTCTCGATGAGGGTCGTCTGACTGATAACAAAGGCGTTACTGTCGATTTTACTAACACTATTATTATCATGACCAGTAACATCGGCTCACATCTTATTTCAGATAAAATTGAAGAAACCGGCGGCGAATTTACTGATGAAGTGTACAGCAAACTGCAAGATAAGCTGATGGACCAGCTCAAAAAACAAATTCGTCCCGAGTTCTTAAACCGTGTGGATGATGTAATTGTATTCCATCCGCTAGAGCAAGAACACATCCGCGAAATTGTGGATATCCAACTTCGACGCGTACACAAAATGCTGGACAAGAAAGACATGAAGCTGTCGGTATCTGATAACGTCAAAGACTGGCTGGCTGAACGCGGTTACGATCCCGTCTATGGTGCACGTCCGCTCAAGCGACTTATCCAGACGAAGATCATTGATCAGCTGGCTACAAAGCTACTCAAGCACGAAGAAGAAGGCGAAATAAGCTTTGAGGCTACAATCAGTGAAGACGGCGAAAGTATTGAATTTGCCGAGGCGTATGAGGATGCTGAGGCAGTAGTAGATTAAATTAGTGGTAATATCCAGTTAGTAGTTGGGCAGTAAGCGGTTCCGTTTGGGCTGCCGGCTACTACTGGCATATTGCCTATTCTATCTACTGTCATTACCCGTGGTGTTAATATGTTGGAGGTGTTCATCATTTCCGATCGAAACGATGGAATCAGATTGGGTGATCCATTTACTAATTATTAGCTGCTAAAAGCGAACCGCCATACTTACTCTTACAATATTATGTCGGCGTCCGCCCTTTACTTCGGGACTCAACTGACTCATTACTAGTCTCCACGAAACAACGGGCAGGGCATATTCAAATCCGCCGGAAATAGTTAGCAAATAAGGTTCCGCCTCTTTGATATACGCTTGTTTTGTGCTATCAAAAGTATTGCCTTCAATAAGTGCATTATGCAGCACAAAAGTATTATTAACCCCCAAAAATACGAACCATTCTTTTTTGTGATGGTCGGCGGGAGTATCTTTTCCTTTTTTTTGCAGCTGGCTGGCAGTAGCAACAGAATGATCAATAGCATTTATATCACCTAATCTTAGTTTTGCACCTGCGGACAAATCGTTGAATGCCGTACCGGCTCTAAATCCCGTATTGGAAATAATATCAGCACTCGAGGATAGCGGAAAAGAGTACTTATAATCCATATTGATATTAGCAACGGGTAAGTTCTGTATCTGAAACTGCCACCCAAGGGGCTGGGGAAACCCAAACCACTTGTGCCATTTTTTTTGTAGCTGCTCTCCGCCGGCTGAAGGTCCGATAACACCCAGCGTCAACCCTAATTGTAGATAATTTTGCCGTCTCCAAAAGGTATCCAGAGTTGAAGTTAAAAACAGATAGCCAGCATACGGTCGATCAATATTAGCTATGGTCTGTGCACGGATTAAACGAGGAGTATAAATTTCCTGTCCTAATGTAAAGCGCAAAATCTGTTTGCGCTGTTCCCCTGACATTATATTAGACAAGAAAAAATCGCTATTTACCAATCGGCTGTAGCTGAGATGCAGTCCGTTGGTAAAATAATAGTCCTGATAAGGCGGCAAAAAATTATCATTGATGGTACTGGCACTAATCTGATTTTGAAACTTTTTGTCAGTATTGGCCTGACCATAGCTAACAGAAATAGCTCCACACCAAATACAAATAATAAATAATATTGCTGGTAATTGGGTATTTCTTAGCGCCATAGCAGTTTTTTATCAAAATGGTTTAACCCACAGATTAACTGCGAAATAAGATTACTTATGAAATAAACGAGCTATTTATTTTTGAAGTAAGTTTTCGGGGTTTAATCCTTTTAAGTCATCAGTAATAAATTTGCGTCCCTCGCGAATTTTCTCACCATCTAAATAAACATCCGCGCCGATACAAACGAGATCCCAGTGAATATTACTTTCATTTCCGTTGGGAGCAATCTCGTAATCATTACCCAGGGTCAGATGATTAGAACCGTAAATCTTTTCATCAAACAGAATATCATACATAGGTTCTTTGATAACGGGATTGAGTCCAAAGCTGAATTCCCCAAACTGGCGCGCGCCGGCATCAGTATCTAAAATTTCCTGCAATTGTTCGTTATTCGAAGAATCAGAATCAACAACCACGCCGTCACGCACTTCCAATTTTACGTATTCAAATGGTTTGCCCTGGTAGACCGACGGCGCATACGAAATATGTCCATTCACGGAAGATAAAATCGGAGACGAAAATAATTCTCCATCTGGAATATTCTTTTCACCAAAACAAGGAATCCACGTCTGGTCTTTTACCGAAAAGGAAATATCGGTCTCCTCTCCTTTCAGCCGGATCATATCGGTATCTTCCAGACGATCCTGCAGTGGCTTCATGGCTTCGGCCAGCTCGGTATAATCCAACAAACAGGCTTTGTAGTAAAATTCGCGGAATTTTTGCGTGGGCATTTTGGCATTCATGGCAAAAGCCTCAGACGGGTATCGCAAGACAACCCAGCTGGTATTGTTGACGCGTTCCTTATAATGCACGGGATCAACAAAATAATCGGCATACGCTTTGTTGGCCTCTTTGCTGACCTCGGATTGCTCATAAATATTTAACGAAGCGCGGACTCCAACGAAAGCATCCATCTGTTTCATCAGCGGCAGCTGATCTACTTCGGCCTGCGTAGTCCAGAAGTCTTTATCACCGCTTTCAATAAGCATACGACGAATTTCGGTATCTTCAATCTGTATAAATGGATTTGCTCCCATCTTGCGTGTGTGCTCTACCAGCGCCCGCAACAAACCAATGCCATTAAGTCCTACCAGCTGCAGCATCACATTTTGGCCGGACTCCAGATCACAACTGAATTCTAATACTTTTTCTGCTAATTGCTTGTCTTCGTTTGAATACATGTCAAAAAAATATTTTAGTTCTAAAAAGTTTATAGAACACGAATTATATGGATCAAGCAAATTTACACAGATATTAACATATATAATCTGCGAAAATCTATTCAACCAGCTTTATCTGTGTTCTATCCTAATAATCATAATCCCATTTTATATCTATACCTTCTCGGATGCCATTACCTTGGCGCAATAGAAGCTTTAAATTTTTCTTGAGTTCATACTCCAATAGGAAACTGGTATCCGGTCGTGAACCGGTAATTACATTCTGTATAGCAAAAAATACTTTGGGACTGATATACCAACCGGTAGTAATAGCAGTGCCATTGTCTCCAGCTGTTTGGGTATTATCAATTTTTACTACATCTATACCCAGCTTGCGGGTAGCCAACGCCTCTACCCTATCCAGTAACACATCGATCGCAATATTGGCTGCTGCATTGTTGCTTCCGGACCCTGCCACTGCCTGCTTCCAAGAGTTGAGCGCATAATAAGGCTGTCCAAATATAGTATAGCTGATAATATTGTCCAGCTCCATCTGTGGCTGACTCTCATACTTGAATTTCGGCTTCTCTACCGTTCCTTCTATGATATACCAAATGATAATATCCTCTTTGGTTTGGGGCGGTTCGTACCGAGTGCGAATCATAAGGTTGGGGTTTTTGGGATTGCCGGTAAAGGTAACCGCTCCTTCCTGCAGCTTAAATCGTTTACCAAACGGTAAGGCGTAGCCTTCGGGGGTATTGATCGTGCCAAAAAGCTGTAGCTTACTGCCGGGTTCTTTCAGCAATTCCACCGAACCATCAAGTTTGGCTTCCATCTCCAAATATCTTTCATTCCTGATAAAAAACCGGCGATTAAATGAGACGTTCATATCCAGTGACAGCGAATCATATACACTAACTCTAGGTTCTTCTTTCGTGGAGTCAAGAGAAACTGTTTCTACCGACTTTTCTCCAAAATTATCCAGTCGCACAAAACCATCTACAAAGCTGAGGTTGCCGCTTACTTTGGGTTTCGTGACAGTACCTCGAACTCGGGAATCTAAATTAATGGCCGCACTGTATTTTTTACTATTAGCTGCACGAAAATTACTTGCATTCACATCCAAATTGATATTTCCCGGTACCATTTCAGCAAACTCAACCATACCCTTGGCGGTGAGTTTACCCTTGCCGCTTTTAGCAGAAAAAGACTGCAGCTGAATTTCATCAGATCGAAATAATACTTTTGAACTGATATTCTGTACCTGAATACCTGCCGGCACCAAGTGGAATACACCATTACGAAATGTAAGCTGGCCCTTTGCCTGTAAGTCACCCGCCGGTCCTTCAATACGCACATCACCGTCAAGCGTACCTTTCACCCCGCGCACCTTCTTTGGATCCAGAAAATCATCCACAGCTGCCAAATTAAAATCATTTGTTGATATATTAGCAGATACTGAATCTTTGCGGCCCGGTAAATCCACATTGAAAGTTTTTAAATCGATAAATAAGGGGAACTGCACATTTATTTCGGCTGCCTTCTGTTTTAGAGATGTTACCGAAGCATCCAGATTGAGACTTCGCTTATCGTGATTATAGGTACCGCCGGCAGTCACCGAATCGACCCCCACCCCTGACAGCTCTCCCTCTGTTAAGCTGGCATCAATCGTAAATTTTGGGTTACCGGCCTCACCGCTGAGTGATCCTGCGAAAGCCACTTTCCCGGTACTATTGGTAATACCTAAATCAGCAAAAATATCCCCAAATTGTTTAATTGATATTTTTTTCATCCGAAGCTTGCCCTCGACAGGTTCATCAAAAAAAGACGGCGGCAAGTCTTCGGGGTTTGCCAATCGGAAGGGGAGTGAGGCTTCACCTTCTAACAGAGTTTTTCCCCTGTCTCGAACTCGCAACCTACCGTTAAGTCGCTCATTTTCTACACCTCCTTCTATAGATAGGGTATTAAATCCGGCCCCTTTGTAACGGACCTCTGACAATAGTATTTCTCCCTGAGCATCTAGTGCAGTATCTTTGCGCGTAATTTCCATCCTGCCAGAGAGCATCCCTTCAACCACCGGCTTACCAAACAGGCAGTGCTGTATAGTTGCAATATTCAGGTCCTTACCTTCTACTACTCCACGCTGTTCCTCTTCTGAAAATATCGGCAGCGCTAATTCCAGGTACGCTTGGTCAGAGACTACGCGCATAGTACCAACACTCAGTCTATCATTACTATATGTGGCGGCAAAAGGTTGTTCAAGACTTAACGTTCGATAATCACTGATTATATCTAGTTTTGTGGTTGTAAGCTGTACAGAGTCAGGACGTATATCATAGGAACCAGCCTGTTCAATACGCCCTTCTTTGGGACTAGAAAACGTCAGTTCAAAACTACCTTTAACTGCCGGGTCAAAATATTGTCCCTGACTCTTAAAACTAAAATCCTGCATATTTAGCCCGTAAAAAGCTGGATTCTCTAAGTCCAGATCTACCGAATAATCAATAGTTGACTGTAGTTTCGTGTCCACCGATCCCTGGAGCTGATTTGTCGAAAATACGGTTCCATAACGAACATCAGAAAAATCCACATTACCCGAAAACTGGATACCCTGATCCAGCCCTGGGCTCAACCGTCCGGTTATTTTCCCTTCGGCATTTAACCCTTTAACTCCTGCCAGTGGTGCTAAGGCACCAATATCCTTAAACTCAAGATTCAGCGATAACTTATTTTCCGGATCATTGTGATTTAGCAAATGCATCCGAGCTTCCAGTGAACCCTCTGCAATGGTACTTTTAAGACGGGCACTATCTACAACCGCAATCGTATCTTTAATCGAAACCCCGGCTGACAAATTTCGCAGCAGCTCTCCGTTGATAAGTGATGAGTCTACTGAAACAGATGTTTGAAGCTGCAAATCTGCCAAGCTAATACCACTTCCACTACCCGAAAGCTCAGCATTAATAGCGGTATTAAAATTTGGCTTACCCATGAGCGCTCCTACATTGAGATTACGGGTTTGAAGCTCATAATTATAATTCGGAATGGTAAAAATATTGTTCGCATCTGCTGTAAATTGTACAATACCCTCACGAATTTCTGCTTTCCCATCAGCCGAAATTTGTTGTTTATTTACTTCCCCACTTAGCGAAAAACCGCGGATATATTTTTCCATAAACCGGCTGTTGCTACTCCTTATAGCATAACTCCAGCTTTCTTCTCCCGGATACCAACCTTTGCCCGAAAAGGAAGCATCAAATGAAATATCTCCGACAAGGGTAGAATCAACTGCCCAGTAGCCCGGATTAATATGTTGAGCATTAACCTGTCCCAAAACCTGCGGTTGCTCAGACCATAGCTGTTCTGCCTCTAACTGTGCAGATACTGATTGCTTCTTACTTTGCCCGTCTAAACTTATTGCGGCTGAACCATTATTTATATTTCCTGTTGCAGTAAGCACATCAACTTGATATGGAGGTCGTGAGATGTCGCGAACAGTAAACTGTAAATCTCCCTGCGACTGCTGATATGACTCCAAAGGAACTCGTCCCGTAAATTGGGTATGCAATTCACGGATCTCCGGCATAGTCGTATCAGCCAACAACATTGCCAAATCCAACCGGGATGCATCTATCGACAATTGACTGAGTGCTATCCCTTTATTCCACTGAACCTGGCTCTTCATATCAAAAGATGCAATACCGCGGCCCTCCATCTGCAGCGAAAGATTAACAGTTTCTGCCGTTCCACTGATACCTGCTGACAGTTGCAGATCGCTGCGCAGAGGCATCTGCCTAGCTACCTGTACCAAATCTTGCCAGCCGAGCGGTTCAGCTGAGAAATCCGCCGTAAACGAAGAGTCATCCACTTGAAAAACGCCTGAAGATTGAATTACTGAATTACCCGTAGCCAGTACTAGCTTCTGGAGGGTTATCTTTTTATCACTGGCCGCTGCGGAAGTTGACAATTGAAATAGATCATCTGTAAGATGCTGCACCTGGAATGATAAATTCGTAAGATCTACATTATAGGAAGGCTGGTTGTAAGATATACTGCTGGATATTTCCAGATCGGCTATTGTGAGGGGCGAATCCGGCAGGCCGGCTCCGTTAGCTGTTACCTTGCCCTGATGCAACTGCAAATCATCGATACGAAAAGGTATCATACCACCATCGCCTGATGACGAAGGTGCTACATTTGCTATATCCCAGCTTCCATTTTGTTGTTTTATATCAGCCGTAGGCCGATAAATATCAAGTTCAGAAACATCAAGTTCTCCACTGGCCAAGGCCCAAATATTATAATCTGCCCTTACTGAATCTACAGCAATAAGCGTATCTCTTTGACGGGTTAAGGTAATGCCAGAAAGCTTTAGCTGATGCCATAAATCTCCGGAAAGCTTGTCGATATCCAGTTTGGCATTTATCTGATTGTTAGCTGTATTAACAACTATATTTTTGACCCAGCCCTGAACAAGCGGGGTTTTTAGGGAAAGGCGAGCAACAACTGCTAATACAGCAACACCCAACAGTATCCCTGAAATACGGATCCCCCACTTCTTGAACGTCTTATTTTTTGTTGATTGTTTAGCCATTTAGAATGCTTGTCCAATACTTAGATGAATGCCGATGCGATCCCAGGCATTACCAAAATCCTGGCCATTAAATTTATTCAAGTCTCGGGCTGTGGGATTAAGTTTATAACCTACATCAACTCTGATGGGACCAATGGGAGATTGGTATCGAAATCCACCGCCGGTACCAAACTGTATGGGCCTCCGCTGTAATCGGCGAAATGTGCCCCACACTTGTCCCCCATCAAGAAAAACGGCCATACCTAAACCCTTAATTAAAAAGTTGAGTTCTTGGCGAACCTCCAGATTGAAACTAAACATGCTGTGTCCGCCCAATGGTATGTACTCCTGAAAACTACCAGTACTGTCGGTAAGAGCACGCTTGGGGCCCAGCTGTTGTCGGCTCCATCCCCGCACTGAGCTGGTTCCGCCCAAGTAAAACCGGATGTTGTTGGGTAGCGAATCGGTCGGCACATTAAATAGACTCCCCGACTGCACCCGCGCGGCCAGCATAGTAGAATTTGTCAGTTGTGTAAAACGGCGTACATCAATTGACAGTTTTTGAAATTTAAAAGTTGCTAAGCCAAATATTCCTGAGACCTCAGCATACGGCTGGATAACCCATCCGGGGCGGTTGCGTCCAAAGGTATTATTAAAGTAACTGCTAAACTGGAAGGATGACAAATCATATTCAAGTGTAGTATCCGGCAGGCTGGTGTTAAAACGTTTGGAAAGTTCTTTGTTTTTGGTGAATTCGTATGAGGCGGATGCAGTAAATTTTTTATTATATCGATAAATAAAGCTGTTGGTTACTCCCGCACGGAGCAGCTCAAAATTATTTTCCAGCAGATGCTGCCCAAAAGGCGAGATAACAAAACTGCTTTTGGTATTATAAACATAGGGGAACAAGTAATCGAACCGGAGTGACTGCTCTATGAAAGATCCGTGAGCTGTTGTTGTAAGCCGATGCCCTTTGCCTGCCACATTTCTATTGGTCCAGCTAACTTGCCCCCGAAGATACTCTTCGGTACCAAAGCCGGCCAGCAGTTCTACCGAGCGCTTTTTGTTTTCGCGCACCTGCATTGATAAATTCAGAGTTGAATCTTTAGCCTGCTTGGGAATACTCACCGTCACAAAACGGAACAGGTGGTGATTAAATAACTCCTGTTGTGCTTCTTGTAACTTTTGAGAACTAAATTGCTCTCCCTTTTTCAAAGCCGACTCCCGAACTACATACTCATCGGATATATTTTCATTGCCTTCAACGGCAATACTGTCAATAAAGGTTCGTGGACCTAAATCTGCAATAATACGCACATCAGCCGAAAGTTTAGAAGTATCTACTTTGGCCTCAATATCAACCGCGGCATAAGCAAATCCCATATTTTCGAACAGATCTGCAAATTGACCCGTCACCTCCGGTTTTCGGATAGTCTCATAGCGCTGTCCCTCACGATAAGAATGCTTACGCTTTGTTTTCTTGAAACCCTCACTATTTCGGATCTCTTGCTCATCAGCTCCATTTGTTTTTAAATCATACTGTACCTGCCTAATGCGAATAGGGACTTGCTCATCAATCTCGAATGTTACTCTTTTCTTCCACTCTTTGCCCATCGTTTCTAATCGATAATCAGCTTCTACATTTACAAAACCACGCCTCCGATAATAGTTTCGAAGCCGAATAACATCTTTTTGGAGGGTTACCTCATCAACGGCATGCCCTTTTTTATTGAAGAACCATACTTTTTGCAAAAAGGTAGGAGCTTCCGCAGCAATCTGCTTATCCAATACTACCGCCGGGTAATTTTTATTACCCTCAAATCGAATATCCCAAACCTGATCGGGTGTGGAATCTTCCTGCGCCCAGGCTTCTGATAATGGATTTATCATCAGTACTGCCTGTATTGCAAATAAAAAAATAAGTAGAGCCGCTGTTCTGGCTGACATCAAAAACTGGATGTTAAAAAAATTATTTCAATAGACTCGAATAATAAGAGATTGGTATAATGCTTCAAAAATCAATTTATTCCATATTATATTTTATACTGATCTTTTTTATAAGTCGAAGTATATACTTCGAGAATACAAAAACAGATATGACGTCACCATTTTCAAAAATACTCGCTCATTTATTCATTGCTATATTATTTATAATCGCAGGCTGTAGCTCCTCGGATAATTTTTCAGGCTTTTCATATGATCCGGAAGGAGTTACCGAAACTACTGATAAAGGAATTAATCCCCAATACAAACGTACGATCGGTGTAGAAAGTGGAGGTGTCTGGGTAAGCAACGAGTTTGCCGGTGCGCGGATGAGCGATTTTTACAAAGTCAGTGACTCTTTGTATCGCATAGAAATAAGTCCCGAAAATAAAAAAATCAACAATAGTCCCTGGTATGCATTCAAAGTCTGGGGAAGCGACAAGGATTCTGTGACATTACAACTACACTATAATCACGGTGAGCATCGATATATCCCCAAGCTGAGCAAAGACGGTAAAACATGGAGACGCATCGACCCCAGCAATTTCTCTGCAGATACCACTAACGGAACCGCTACGCTTTCGCTGGACCTCACGCTTGATCCGCTTTGGGTTTCAGCCCAGGAACTTTATTTGTGGGACGATTACCGCCGGTGGACTGACTCTTTAGCAGCCAAAAGATTTATCAAAACCGATACGGTGGGATATTCACATAACCGGCGCCCCATTATAAAAATGGGTATTTCAGAAACAAACAACGACAGCAAAAAAGGCGTTCTTATTATCATGGGCCGTCAGCATCCATCCGAGGTAACCGGCGCCTTGGCTGCTCAAATATTTATTAACGAGCTAGCATCCCAGAGCAAGCTGGCAAATCAATTTCGAAAGAATTTTGATGTATGGACTTATCCACTGGTCAACCCCGATGGGGTGCAACAAGGACATTGGCGCCACAACAGTGCCGGTGTTGACCTGAATCGCGACTGGCAAGCCTTCAATCAGCCGGAAACCCGGGCGATCCGCAACGACCTGCTTTCGCTTAACAATGATTCACTTAGAACTGTTTATTATGGCATCGACTTCCACTCTACGGACGAAAACCTTTTTTATCCCATCAACCGAGATATTTCTACATTTCCCGAAGATTTTACGTACCAGTGGATCGACTCACTTACAAAGACTTTCCCCAATTATCCGGTTAAGGTAGAACCCTTTGATACCAGCTCTCCCATTGCTAAAAACTGGATTTATCATACTTTCGGCGCCGATGCGGTAACCTACGAGATCAACGATCGTGCCAACCGCGATAGCATTCGCATAGTAACACGCAAAAATGCACAAATTATTATGCAGCAACTACTCAATGAAAAGGAGGAACAGAAAATGCCGGCTAAATAATCAAAAATTCATGGACTCTTCATCTTTGGTGCTTAAGATTGGTATCGCCTTTAAGGAATGACAGAATCAGCATGCAACATTCACACGATCACGGACATCATCACCATCACGGCGAAGGACAAACTGAAAATCGTCTGTGGATATCTATCGGCCTAAATTTTGTAATTACCCTGGCCGAATTTATTGGCGGTATTATCTCGGGTAGCTTATCTCTGCTATCGGATGCGCTGCACAATCTCAACGACACAACTTCGCTGGGTATTAGTCTGGCGGCACGAAAAATATCCAAGAAAGATGCCAACAAAGATAAAACCTTTGGCTACCAACGAGCCGAGATTATAGGGGCATTCATCAACTTAATTACCCTGGTAATTATTGCGCTTTTTTTAGTTAAAGAAGGTGTTGAACGATTTTACAATCCTCAGCCTATTAACGGCACGGTGATGTTCACTGTTGCCATAATTGGGTTGTTGGGAAATGTCATTACGGCCGTACTACTTTTCCGCAGCTCTGAAGAAAATATCAATATCCGCAGTGCCTATATCCACATTATGTCAGATGCCTTTTCATCGGTGGGTGTAATTGTGGCCAGCCTTCTCATTCTCTATTATCAGCTCTATATTATAGATACCATTTTAACAATGGTGATCGCCGGATACATTTTGTGGCAAAGTTACTATATGCTGCGCGAAACTATCAATATTTTGATGGCCAGTACCCCGGCCAATATTGAAGTCCCAGATGTAAAAAAAGCTATGACAGACGTAACCGGGGTCCACGATATTCATCACCTGCACGTGTGGCGGCTCGATGAACAGAACATTCTGCTTGAAAGTCATGTTGTAATTGATGAGAATGACATGGATAAGATGGAATCTATAAAGTCTAAACTTAAGACCCTGCTTGGCACTGATTTTAACATCCACCATTCAACACTTGAATTTGAATTTAAGCCTTGCGAAAAGTACGGTGAAAATCCTTGTCACTAGCTAAATAATTTTATGATCAGAAAAGCAATAACCATATCGCTGATATTGTGTGTGCTGGGTTCGTTAGTTCGTTTTGCCATGCCGCTTACATGGTATATTGCTAATTATGATTATATCACTTCTGAGCTTTGTGTAAACAGGGACAACCCGGATATCGACTGTGACGGGATGTGTCAACTCGAAAAGAAAATGCATGAGCGGCAAGAGAAGCAAGCACAGACAGCTCCTCACCAAAGAGTAGAACGGCAAGCTCGTATTACGCTTTTCTTTTCCAATGCCGTATCCCTGATTGCAGACTTCAACAAGAATATGCAACCTGTCTATATTCAAGATATCAAAAATTATTGTCTCTGGTTTTCGGAGCCTTCCTCCCCTCCTCCCCAAATCGGTTAGTACGATCATTCCAAAAATCTGTCAATTATAAGGTACAATTGACCAATTGTGGCAGATCTATAACCGTAAATCATTTTTCGTAAAGTCATACCAGAACTATGAATATTATTAGACATTTAATTACTACTATAGCTATACTTTTTTTCTGCAGCCTAAGCACAGCAATTGCCCAACAAACAGGTACAATTAAAGGGCAAGTTATTAATGCAAAGAATAATAATCCTCTTCCCGGCGTCAATGTTATTGTTAAAAATACCAATCAAGGAACCTCCAGTAATGGGCAGGGCGTATTTACCCTCTCCGAAATCGATCCCGGAACGCATACGCTGATCTTCTCTTTTATCAGCTTTAAGAAAATAGTCAAATCGGTTCAGCTTTCTCCCGGCGAAACAGCTGAAGTGAATGTAGAGCTAACTCCGCGTTCTATGTTATTAAATGGTATTGAGGTTACAGCCCTGCGTCCCGATCAAATTGCCGAAGCCAATATGGAAGAAAATGAAGTCAAAGAAGCGAATCCAAGAGATTCAGGAGAACTCCTACGAAACATAGCCGGTGTTGATGCCGTACGGAGAGGACCCGTAGGTCTAGATCCTGTGATCCGGGGTTTACGAGAAACAGAAGTTGGCACCTACCTTGATGGTACCCGTATTTTCCCGGGCGGACCTGCTCGTATGGATTCCCCATTAAGCCATCTCGATCCAACAGCTATTAAAAAAATCGAGGTTGTCAAAGGGCCCTACGCGCTAACCTGGGGTGCCGGAAATATGAGCGCTGTTCACGTTGAAACGCAACCTCTTAACACCCTGACCCAAGTTTTTGGGGGAACCATTTCCAGCGGCTACAACTCAAACTTGGGCGCTATTGAAGAAGCCGTATCAGTACGGGGCAGCACAGGAAAGTTCGGCTATTGGGTACACGGTGCCTGGCGCGAAGGCAACGATTTTACATCAGGTGATGGCACCAGCATTCCCGGAGACTTTTTATCCCGTGAATTACGGGCTAAACTGGGATATGCTCTTACCTCCAATTCATACGTAGATATTTCTATAGGATATCAGAACCAAGAAAACCTTGATTATCCCGGCCGGCTGCTTAATGCCGACTTTTTTGATACCTACAACTATTCCGCCAACTGGGAGTGGACTCCAGAAAGCGGTATTCTAAGCTCACTAAAGGCTCAAGCCTATATCAACAATGTGGACCATGGTATGGATAATGATGGGAAACCCACCGCACAAGCAGACCAAAATCGCATGCCCCCTTTCCCATTGGACGTCACAGTTGATGCCCGTGCCCATGTAAGTGGTGGTAACATCACTGCAGAACTTACCCCTGCCTCTTCATGGAATCTTGAGATAGGCACAGACATTTACAGTGCCAATCGGGATGCCGTACGCACTATTGACCGGCGTAATAAAGGTATGAAGCCGGCCATGTTTCCCCTTGTTGACCAGATGTGGCCCGATGCCACGATCACCGACCTGGGCCTTTTTACAAAAGTAAAACATTCCTTTACCGATCAACTAAATGCCACATCAACAGTTCGGCTGGATCTGGTTTATACTGATGCCGGACCTACAAGCAATTTTTTTGCCAATAATGTATCCGCAGATCTAGAACAATCAGAAACCAACTTAAGTGGTTCTTTTACCCTCAACTATATCACCAACAAACACTGGACTGTAGGTGCAGGCCTTGGCTCGGTAGTACGTACTGCTGACGCTACCGAACGCTATTCTGATCGCATTCCCGCAAGCAAAGCCCAAACGAGTGCCGAATTTGTGGGCAATCCCAGCCTTGATCCCGAGCGAAGCACCCAAGCCGACCTCTGGATTGACGCTAGCTACCAATCTTGGAACCTATCCCTTAATATATTTGGTCGTCAACTTGATGATTACATAACCTTTGAGGCTACCAACTTGCCAAAACGTCTACCCTTAAGCCCTGATACCGTATTTCAATATATTAATGGCAAAGCGCGTTTCTGGGGGATGGACCTTTCAACCACCTACCGAATTATCAACGAACTGTCACTTAACGGATCTGTCCATTATCTTTGGGGGAAAGATGTTTCATTAAACGAACCTGCGTTAGGCGTCTCCCCCTTTGGTATAGATGGCGGGCTGCGCTATGAATCAACCAATCGCCCCTGGTTCTTGGAGGGAACTCTTCACTGGATGGCTGAGCAAGACCGTATAGCCACCACACGCGGAGAAACTTCAACCAATGGGTACCTAACAGCTGAAATAAAAACCGGCTTAACGGTTTGGAATCGACTATCGTTGCAAGCGGGGGTGGAAAATCTGACAAACACCCAATATGTCAATCATCTGAATGCAAAAAACCCTTTTACTAAACAACCTATTCCGGAACCGGGTCGCGTTTTTCACCTGGATGTCACATACAAATTTTAACCCTGGCAATTAGCTAATTCATTTTATGAAACATACCGCGATTACATTATTAATTGTTTTTTCTGCAGCGGTTATCCTGGCCTCGTGTAACAGCAGGCCAGAGCCGCTGTACGATATCAGTGATGAATCATATCAGCTTCTTAATACCGACAGTACGCTTGTTAACTTCCCCGGTGACTTTGAGGATAAGATTTCGGTTATCACCTTTATTTATACCCACTGTCCCGATGTATGCCCGGTTATTACAGCCAATATGACCAACATCCAGAAAAAGCTGGCTGACACTACCGATGTACAATTCATTGAAATAACTTTTGATCCTCAACGCGATACGCCATCAGTACTTAAGGATTACAAAAATATGTATCAATTAAATAACCAGTTCTCGATGCTGACGGGCGATACCACAACAGTCAATAACCTATTGGAGAAGCTGGAGATTGTTGCAGTCAAAACAGAACCGGATTCGAGTGCTCAAAATACCGAGAACTATTACATACGGCACTCGAACACCATCTACTTGATGGACAAAAACGGACAAATTCGCACAGAATATCCGGCCAACGTTGTTCCACCTGAACATGTAATAGAAGACATACAAACATTACGAACGCCATGAAATCATCCATTATCTTTACTTTCATAATCCTATTGGGCTGCATGATACTTTCGGGATGCGGTTCAGAATCAAAAAAAGAAAAAAGTACTGATGAAGTTATATTAGGAAAACTAGAGCTTTCTAATAGCTGGGCCCGACCGGCAGAAAAAGGACAAACAGCAACGGCTTACCTCACTATTACGAATGGCACCGCTACCAAGGATACTCTTATAAGTGCAAACAGTACAATTTCTGAAGTTGTCGAACTTCACCAATCCCTCAAACACGAAGATGGCACTATCTCTATGAAACCGGCCGGAAACCAAGCCATACCATCGGGAGAAAAGCTACGTCTCGAACCCGGTGGCTATCACCTTATGCTCAAGAACATAACCAGAGAACTTACTGTCGGCGACTCCCTCTCGGTAACACTCAACTTTGCCCGCCTGGGTACGAAAAAAGTGACCATGCCTGTACAAATCCAACGGAATTAAGATAAATTATATATGCTTCAATCAATCCTTTATGTGGGCGTTGGGGGATTTTTTGGTAGCGTGCTCCGCTACCTGGTCTCCTACTATGTGAACATTAACTGGTCATCCCATTTCCCTTTCGGCACCTTTGCCGTTAATCTGGCGGGCTCTTTTCTTATTGGGATTATTATTGCAGCTTCGCTAAATGAAGATATGAGTCAACAAACACGCCTGCTGCTAGCCACCGGGTTTTGCGGAGGCTTTACCACGTTCTCATCTTTTTCTTATGAATTTTTTTCGCTGCTACAAAATGAACATACCGGCTACGCCTTTCTGTATGCCGGCACCAGCCTCATTCTAGGTTTATTTTTCGTTTGGCTGGGCTTTAGTCTGATAAAAGCATAATAGGTTATCAGCTTAAAACCTAAGGCAAGAAGTTAAATCAAACCCTTATCTCTAAAAAATCTGCACAAGGTAATTGTGCAGACTCTTATACAATTAATTTTTCGTATCGAGTTTTTCCAGCTTTTGGGCCTCTATTTGCTCTGGGGAGAGTGAGGAATCAAAGTTGTATAATGCATCTTCCCACGATCCATATACCGGATTGGGAAACACAAACCATTGTGTACCAAGCCGATTCTTATGCTCGCTAACAAACTTCTTCCTTTCACTTCCACTTCTATCCTTAGCAGGTAAAAAGTCATTTAGATTGTCACCCAGAAGCATAAGAATCCGATAGTTTTCTGCCACATATTTACGGCGGTTTGTCTTATCTGAGCTCCAACCGGGACGTTCATTATTGGTAAGCAACACATCAACATCCTTTTTAAGTGGAAAGCCGACTTTCTTTAAGTTCTGATACGTTGCCTCTTCAACAGAAACATCTCGATTGGTTAGATAAATTACTGTAATTCCTTTAGCCTCTGCTGCTTGTGTAAAAGAAAGAGCACCGGGTACAGGATCCGCCTTTTGCTCACGTACCCAGTTATTCCACTTCTTTGAAGAGTAACTTTCGCTCTTTTTGATTAGTCTAGCCTGGAAAGCAGAATTATCAAGGACTGTTTCATCCACATCTAAAACAACTGCCGGTGGCAAGCTCCCATAATCGTTTCCCTGCTGTTCTAGTGAGGCAGTCCACGAGTCGGTATGTAAAGCGGTATCCAATTGTGCTTCAGCCGACTGATATGCCATTGTCGTCAATGCTTCATACTCAGCAGAATTCTGTACCCATAAGGTGGCACTTACAGTAGAATCATTCAGTGGCTTTGAAGCAGTACAACCTGCAAGAATGGTTATAATTACAACTGATGCCAAAGATCTTATGTGAGATAACTTTTTAAAAATGGATACCATACGTAATCGCTGAGTAAAAAAGTTATATAAATCGTCTTAAACTGACGTAATATCACTGATGGATTCAGGTCGCCAGTAATTCAAATTAGGCTGGGGTTTATTCCTCAAACTGAAGCACATTTGCCGGTGAACCGCTCGGCATGGAAATGTTGAGCATATTTGAAATCGTTGGAGCAATCTGTGGAATCACCGTGCGACGATCCGTACGCCCCTGTGGCACGTTCCATCCGTAAAAAATAAGCGGCACATGAGTATCATAACTATAAGTTGAGCTATGGGAAGTACCAGTGGGGTAATCTGAGTCCAACCAGCCGGACTTTAACTGAATAGAAACATCACCCGAACGATCATACATAAACCCGCGCTGATGCATAGCCTGCTGGCCTTCAGCATAAGATTTTTGTTGATAGTTATATGCAGTATTCGTAGCACGTACACCCTCAAACTGCAATAAAAAATTAGCAGCATTACGCTGTATTTCTTTCAGTGAAATGCCCCTTTCAGCAATGAGGTTACGATCCAAATACACCTGCTGATTTATATAGCTTTCAATCCAATCGCCACTGCCATATTCATCCGCAAGATAAACCGACAGTTCCTGTAATACTTGGTCGCTGTCAAAATATCCGCCGGGCAGGTTCTTGTCCTTCAGCTCCGCAGGTACATCCACTACACCATGGTCAGAGGTCAGCATTACCAGATAATTTCCTTTCCCGACCTGCTGATCCAAATAGTTAAGCAGATCAGCCAATTGGTTATCCAATCGCAAATAGGTGTCCTGCAGTTCGATGGAATGTGGTCCAAACTGATGTCCTACATAATCAGTGGAAGAAAAACTAACAGTCAAAAAATCCGTAGTGTTATCACTTCCCAATGAGGCTCCTTTTATTGCTTTTTGGGCCAACTCTGCAGTAAGTTTATTCCCAAAAGGGGAAGTTTGAATTCGCGCTGTAGAACTATCCATAGCATGTGGAAAGACTGGCTCATCCTCCCCATCAAACGTACCTTCGTAGGGCGTATCGTCGGCATTGCTCTCGGTATATTCTTCGATAGGCAATAACGTTTCCCAACTTTGGCGGGATAATTTTTTAGCCATACCATTATCATTAAACTCTTGCAGCCACTGCGGTAGTTTATCCCCATACCACGAGCTGCTTACAAAATGTCCGGTGGCATCCTCATACCAATAGGCACCATCGGCTAAATGTCCCGCCGGCAGTACGGCTCCGCGATCCTTGATTGAAACTCCAATCACTTTGCTCTCGGGACTAACATTCTTTAGCTCATCGGTAACAGTAGTACTCAGTAAATTAGCAGGCGACATTTTTCCCATATCCTCATCCGTCCCTACTGGATTTACCGTCGAGTCTGCAACCACATACATATTGTCATTGATTGACCGATCATACCAAGCATTTCCGACGATACCATTTGCTGAGGGCGTGGTACCGGTATAAACAGCGGCATGCCCTGGCCCGGTATAGGTAGGAAAATAATTGAAATGATTATTTTCGAAACTAAATCCCTGCTGAATCAGTCGCTTAAAACCGTCCTCTTCAAACTTATCCCAGTAAAGCGGTAAATAATCGTATCGCATCTGATCAACCACAATACTGACTACCAGCTTGGGTTGATCCGCCGCCGAATGAGTTTGCTTATTCTTTTGCCCACATCCAAACTGGATGACAAGACAAAACGTTAATAAAATTAAAATACTTTTATTGATATATCGCATTGTTTAGCTGTTTTATAAAAAGTTGATGCTGTGAGAAAAGTAACTTCTTTTAGGTGAATTATCGAATTATCTTTCTGTAAAATGATTTTAGTTCAGTTGTCGTTACATTAATCAGCGATAGATAAAAAATAGCATTTTTAATACCTTCAAAAGGTGTTTTGCCAAAACTGCAACCAACCACTATTAAATGGCTGACCCCATAAAATATATACTCTTACTCACCCTTCTTTTTGTGGTAGGCAGTGCTATATCTCAACAGAATGTGGCTAAGCTTGATAATATTGGCAGTTCACAATCCAGTTCAAAAACGCTTTGTCAACAACGCACCAACGGAAGTATTTCCAATCCTCCAAGAGAAGTTGATCCCCTTTTTGAACACGCGTCTGAATCACATACCAATAACACACCGCCCAAAACAATCACAAGCTGTAACTCATCGCTGCATATTCTTCCGGCAGAAAGCAACTTTTCTTTCAACCCGGGAAATTATCAAATAAGCACCGGCTTCTATAACTCCTCACTCTCCTCTCAAACATTTGTATTTCAAGAACCCGATCCGCCTCGGCTCGGTTGATTTATACCTAATCGGTCCGGTCTTCGATCCAGTTGGTTTAATCTTACTTAAAAATTAGCAGTAGTATCGCAATACCTTTTCATAGGTTTGCATTATTTGATCAATCACCAAATCAACGAAATCGAAATGAAGTAATTAATTCAGCTTTCGTATTGCAGCATAAGAAATTCAAAACTATAACATTTTAATTTAATAGCAGATGCATTTGTTAAATCAACGCAAAGAGCTTATTCCATTAATTATAGTAGGTATTCTGCTTGGCATTGCTGCTTATGATCTTTTTAGCAAACAACAGGAAAACGCTGCGATCCTTAATTCCGGAAAAATGATTGATCCCGCAACCATTAGCGGACGAACAGCCTGCGAGGTCCCCATTCCGGATTTATCCAAGCAAGAACAAGCAAAAATACCTGTCTTCAATACAAAAGAAATTTCCAACTAACCATTTCATTATTCACTATGAATCCTTTTCGATTTTCAACACACATATTTTCTATCATCCCGATGGTCTTGCTAATAATAGCATGCGGTACCTCAAACGAACGAGTCTCGGGTAACACTCAAACAGCTGAAGGACAAGCTACAAACACTCAGGACTCATCCCGAAAACAGTTTAAAAAAGCACCCGATTTCACCCTAAAAACCATGAGCGGGGATTCATTTACTCTTTCTGATCATAAAGGGAAGGTAGTGGTCCTTAATTTCTGGGCAACCTGGTGTGGTCCCTGCCGCAAAGAAATCCCCGATTTTATGGAACTATATAAAGAACTGAAAGATGAAGGAGTATTATTTGCCGGCATTTCACTTGACGAGGAAGGTTGGGAAAAGGTGCGTCCCTATGCCAATGATATGAACATAAATTATCCTATTATGGTTGACGACGGCAATGTATCGCGCAAGTATGGTCCCATTCGTGCCATCCCAACAACGTTGATCATCAACAAAAAGGGACGAGTGGAATATGTAGCCCCCGGCATGCTCACAAAAGAAAAGCTAAAACCCATACTTACTAAATTAGCCAATAGGTAATTCTAGAATTCTTACAATTGAACTATGACTTCTACAGAAAAAAATAAAACATCAGATTGGAAACGAAGCCTTATTAAATGGTCTGTCATTGGCGCTGTTATTGCTCTACTCTATTTTACCGGATGGCATACTGAAGTCTTAGGCACATTACAACGCGGCATGCTCTGGACCGGCCTATTTGATGCCGACACCTCCCAGGTTACGACCACAGATGGACCGGTATTAACCTCACAAGACTATCAGTTTGAACTGCTGCAAACCAATGGAAGCAGAACTACCCTAAGCGAATTTAAAGGAAATGTCATTTTTCTGAATGTATGGGCTTCGTGGTGTCCACCCTGTGTAGCAGAAATGCCTACTATTGAGTCCCTCTATAACAAAGTAAGTGACAATGAACATATCCGATTTGTCTTGCTTTCAATGGATCAGGAACCGCAGAAAGCTGTACAATTTATGAAAAGTAAAAAGTTCGATATGCCATATTACTTTCCCAGCTCTGAACTGCCCACTAAATTTCAGAGCCAATATCTGCCTACAACATACGTAATTTCAAAAGAAGGGAAAGTTATCTATAAAAAAGAAGGTATTGCCGATTACAGCGCCCCGGTTTTTATGCAGTGGATAGAAGAGCTAGCGCAAAAATAGTAACCTTTAGGTACTGTTCAGTTTCACATGAACTGCACCTCATATTATAACCAGCGATGAACTTCAGATTTATACTTGAGATACTTAGAACTGAATTTTTCTTCCATAATTTCTTCTTCGGGAATAATCTGATACTTATTCATATACCAGATAAACAACGGTAATATGAATAAGTTCAACACATTCTGTAAAATTGAGGCGTAAGCTATCAACAGAAAAAACAGTGCTAAATACATGGGGTTTCGCGTATACTGGTAAATACCATCTGTCACTAATGTGCTGGCTTCAGCCGGTTTATGAGGATCAACTGATGTGCCATTACGATAAAACTGAAGTAATCCCGCTACTCCCAACACGCCGCCTGCAACCATCAGTAGACCTGCTACCCAGTAAGCACCGGATAACGTTAAACTTCCAAATGGCAAAAATAACGACACCAAATGCATCAAACCCGCAATAATGACGAAAACAAGAGCAGGTGGAATTTTTAGAGCCATCAAAGCAACTATTAAAGTTCAACAATTATGAAACACAATATACCATCTATTTCGATGAATTTTGATCATCTGCTTTGCGAAACGGCATCGTAAACAGTCCTTTTACTTTTCGGTCCTGTTCAGAGTCAAACTCATCAAGCCCAATCCGCAATGTTTTAAGGGGATTGTGTAATCTAAATGTTTTACCAATACGATCCCAAAATGAAAACAGGGAGCTATAATTAGAGTCTGTCTCAGGCTGCCAGCGGGAATGATGCACTTTATGCATGGCAGGGGTTACAATTACTGCCCGTAAGGCCTGATCTACCTTTTCGGGCAAGGCAAGATCGGCATGGTGAAACTGCACTACAGCAAACATCAGCGTCTCATACAGTAGCAGCTCCCAGAGCTGCAACCCAATTAACAAAATGATACCAATGCGAAGAGCTGATGACAAAATAATTTCACCGGTATGAAACCGACTGGCAGTTGTAACATCCATTTTGGCATCGGCATGATGCACGCGGTGAAAACGCCACAGAAATGGGACTTTATGATTAATAACATGCCACAGGTACATCCACAGATCCATTAAAAGTATTGCTCCAACAGTATGGCCCCAGGCAGGTAAGCCCGACAACTGTAACCAGTTCAACAATCCAAACTGATGTTCGTAAGCCCAGTTCGAGGCCCAAAGCCAAGTTCCTACAAAAAACACCGAGATGATCAGCGCATTGGTTAGTCCCAGCGCCATATTGGCCAACAGGTGTTTGCCTTTTTCTTTGATGGATCCCTTGAAAAAATCAAAAAACGGATGAGCCTGCTCCAGCATCATCAAAATCACAAGCCCGATGACTGCAGCCAGTACCTGGGATTGCTCCATTAGGTTAATAAGTGCCTGCATACGGTGGTAACATTTGGTGAAAGTAGGTTACTTTTTTTTGTCAAAACCGGCATCAACTAGCTGCTGGTAACCGCCTACATTATACACATCCTTAAATCCATACTTCTTCATCAGCTCAAGTGACTGGCCGCTGCGATTACCCGACCGGCAGTACAGGTAGTAGGTTTTCTCTTTGTCAAGTGAATCAAGATGAGCCTCAAACTCCCCGCTCAAATAATCATATTGGTAATCAACCTTCGCAATATGACCGGCGTTATATTCTTCTTGGGTACGTACATCTATAACCACACCCCCTTGCTCATCAAGTTTTTGGCGAAACTCACTGGGATCTAGTTCCTTTTCCGTCTCTTTACCACCACACGACAAAAGGGTAAAAAAACCAATGGCCACAACTAATCCGATTGATAATATTCGTCTCATCATAATCTCACAGGATATTGGATTACTGAAATATTTTTATTCAAAATTTATCTATTGTTTCTTAAAGCCTGCAGCTACTAAGTCCTGCATACCCCCTACATTATACACATTTTCGAATCCATTTCGTTTCATTATCTGCATTGCGCGTCCACTTCGGGCACCTGATCTACAGTACAAGAAATAGCTCTCCTCCTTCTCAAGATTGCTGATTCCATCATTAAAATCAGAGGATGAAACATCAAAATTATGATCAGCCTTTTTAAGATGACCGTTACTATATTCAGCCGGAGTACGAACATCAATAATAACACCCGACTCTTCGTTTAGTAACTCTTTAAATTTTTGTGGAGGTATCATACTGTTCTTTATCTTCTTGAAATAAAAAAATACAGCTGCAACAACAACTAAAATGACTATGATCAGTGATGTGCTCATAATAAAATGACCGTTAATTATTCAGGATTTAATAATCCATTATTCAAATATTCATATAGATGATATAACCACCCATCAGAATAAGGAATACAGCAAATCCCTTCTTTAGATTTTCATTCGATACTTTTCCACTAACTTTCTTGCCGACCAAACTCCCGACCGCGCCAATAAGGCTGAAGACCAGTATAAGCTCCCAATTCATTGACAACTCTAGGTTAGCCAGCACATCCATATACTTAAAAAAGCCGCTAAAGCTTTTTAGGGCGATTATAAGCAAGCTCGTTCCTACCGCCAGACTCATCGGCAACCCACCGAGTAATACCAGTGCAGGGACAATAAGAAATCCCCCACCAACACCTACCAGACCAGTGAGCACACCCACGGCCAGTCCTTCAAGTACAATCTTCCACCAGGCATGGACAATTTCGACCTCACCATCTACTTCCACGCGCTTTTTGTTATCACGAAACATCATGACAGCAGCAACAACCATCACTGCTGCAAATAAAAGCAGTTGAAAAGTACCCGACACATATCCTGCAATCATCGCACCGCCATAAGTACCGATCATACCCGGGATCCCAAACAAAATAACGCTGCGCCAATGAACCTGCTGTTTTAGCGCATATGGAACAAAACCGGCCAGGCTTATTGTCCCTACGATACCCAATGATTCGGCAATCGCTACTTTTTCCTGTTCACCAGCTAAATATATAAGCACGGGTACCGTCAGTATTGATCCACCAGAACCTAACAGGCCCAGAGAAATTCCTACCAACAGTGCTCCGATCCAAGATAAAATCATAAGTTAACTTATTCTGAAGTTAAGTCTCGTTGACCAAAAATATGTCTCCTGTACCTATATGTTATTGACCAACCTCTCTGGATTTTAACTGGCCGTATTTTTGCTCCCAGTCTTCGAAATCATCATCGACCCATTTAACCCGGAAACCCTCCCTGGCCAACAGTCCGCTGGCATAGGATGCACGCCTTCCGGTCCTGCAATGTACCAGCAGCTCTTTGTCTTTGGGCAACTGACTCAACTCATCCGCCAAACGCGTATGTGCTATATTGATAGCATTCGGTACGCTGCCTTCAGCATTTTCCGTAGCTTTTCGTACATCCAGTACTTGTATCTTGTCATCTGTTCGGAGCTGTTCCATGGTATCAAAATCAATAGCTTCTACCGACGTCAGATCCTGATCCCAGTTCATCAACATTTGTGGCGTAGCATAACCTTTGATATTATCGAGGCCTACCCGCACTAAATCACGAACTGCTTCCTCAAGATTCTGATCATCAATAATGAGATAAATATCCTCATCTGCATCAGCGTACGAACCAGCGATGGTATTAAAACTTCCACCAATAGGTGCCAGCAGTGAACCATCCAAATGTCCATTCATAAAGTGTTCCGCTTCACGAGTATCAATAATAAGTCCATCACTTTGAGTTAGATTAGTGATACTCATCTTTTTTGGCTTAGGAAGCGTACCCAATACAGCGGGCCCTTCCCTGTTTACATTCTTCATACGCCCAAAGTAAAGCGGCGGTTCTGGCTGTCCATCCAAAATAAAGTCTACAAATTCGGTTTCGCTTGTAGCCGCGTTAAAAGCCGGGCTAAATCGAAGCTCATAACCGACAGTTGATTCAGGAACAGCACCGAGTGCTTTGCCACATGCACTTCCGGATCCATGGGCCGGCCATACCTGTAGATAGCCTGGCAAATCTTCGAACTCCTTTACTGATTTATAAAGCTCTTTTGCCGCTGGTTTCATGGCCCCCTCTTGTCCGGCAGCTGTTTCCAACAAGTCAGGACGGCCGACATCGCCGACAAAAACAAAGTCTCCAGTCAAAATACCCATCGGCTCATTGGTAGCTGCACCATCTGTAACTAAAAAGCTGATAGATTCCGGCGTATGTCCGGGAGTATGAATGACATCAAACTTTATATTCCCAATACTAAATACGTCACCTTCGTTTATGAGCTCATAGTCATAATCACTGCCAATCAGCCATTCGTATTTCCAGTCGGCACCGCCTTCGTCGGAGGCATAAACATTAACGCCCCGATCAGCTAACTCCCGCAATCCCGATACATAATCGGCATGAATATGTGTGTCAGCTGCCGCTGTAATTTCCAGGTCTTCCTCCTCAGCCAGCTCATAGTATTGATCCACATCGCGCATGGGATCAATCACGATGGCTTCGCCAGTGGCCTGACATCCAATGAGGTATGCATACTGTGCAAGTTTCTTGTCAAAAATCTGTTTAAAATACATAATTGTTCCTTTTTTAAATCAAGTTGCTCAATCATTGAAATTCCTATTTTATAAACTATACTCAACTGCTGTAGTTAATGCGGGAGCCTAACTTGAAAACCCAAACTCCTAAAATTGCAGTTGCGATAGACATCACAATAATCTCATTACCAACACCTGTAAGACTTCGGTACCGTTAAAAAATATTATTACCTACAGAATTTTGTCATGCCTAAAACTAGCGGATAAGCACCTGCTTATCAATACAAGTAAATACAAACAAAGGGATTCCAATGAAATATATAGATGGCACTTGTCCCTACCTTTTTGGAGATTTCGAAGTTTGGGAAGCCTGGCTCTCAACTCCAATCCCAAGTTTAGATAAAATCTGTTCAGCCAAACACCAGCCAGATAAAGAAGACTGAAACAAATTCAAGCCTACAAACAGCGTAAATAAAAACCAATATGGGCTCACAAAGTAACCCAAAATTACACTGATCGTCACGAAAGTTCCGGCCAACATTCGTATCGCTTTTTCCATCGGCCGCATTGTAGTACAACTTTGATTTGATTGTTCCATAGTAATAAATTTTATGTTTGGTATTAAGCTGATTGATCAATGTCCAATGAGTATGCATGCAACGGATTCGGCTGATCATCGCTCTGTCCGTCGTTATAAGATCGCACCTCTTTGAGCACGCGCCCTACACATGTTCCATCCTGTATAGAAAAGAACAATGTAGAATAAATGCCGTGTTCACTGTGGGCAAACCAGTTGGAAATATCTGGCTGATAGGCCTCCGTCCGGAACCCATGTACCTCTGTCTCGCTGTAAATCGGCACTTTCTGACGCGCCAGTATTTTCCGTACTTCATCAGTATGCTCTTCTATGCTAAGAATGATTAATAATTTCATTGGTCTTGTTATTAAATTATTGGACAATAGTTTACACTTCGCCTGCTTCTTGTTTAGATGCAGTCGCTAATTCTTTTACCTTCTTTTCCGCCATAAAATAAATCAGGGGAACCATAATAAGTGTGAGAGCTGTTGAGGCAACCGCTCCGCCCATCAGCGAAATGGCCAGTCCTTGAAAAATTGGATCGAACAGAATAACCACAGCACCAATCACTACGGTACCGGCTGTCAGGATAATCGGCATGCTTCGTACTGCACCGGCCTCAATAACAGCCTGCTTCAGTGATTCGCCTTCATCAAGTCGGATATTGATAAAGTCGATCAGTAGTACCGAGTTACGTACCATAATACCTGCCAGAGCAATCATGCCAATCATCGATGTTGCCGTAAAGAAAGCGCCCAGCAACCAGTGTCCCAGTATAATCCCTACCAGTGACAGCGGGATCGCGATCATCATAATAATCGGTACCTTGAAATCCTGGAACCATCCAATAATCAGCATATATATGATGATAAGTACCACCGCAAAGGCAATCCCCAAATCTCGAAATACTTCGTAGGTTATCTGCCATTCACCACCCCACTTTAGCGTATAATCGCTGGTAGAAAATGGCAGGCCCGCAAAAATTTGTGTTAGCTCATAGCCTTCGGACAAATCTATGTTGTTAATCTTTTCGTCGGAATCCAGTATCGCATATACTGGACTTTCAATAGCCCCGGCGACCTCAGCCATGACGTATTTTACGCGCCGCTGATTTTTGCGATGGATACTCTGCTCCAAAGTATCCTGTTTTAGATTAACCAGATCCGTAACCGGAATCATACTACCGGTAGCCGACTGTACATGGAGCTGTTGCAGTTTTTCAATTCCGGAGCGCTGTTTTTCCGGCAGGCGTAACATAATAGGCACATTGTTAAGGTTTTTATCGCTATATAAACGCGATACCTCTCGTCCGTGCAGTCCCATTCGTGCTACCTGCACTGCTTTCTGGGCAGGAATGCCTGTCAACATCGCTTTTTCATTATTTATATCCAGCACGTATTCTGTCTGGGGTGCCTTATGGGTCCAGTCAACGTCAACAACGCCGTTCATCTCCTCAAAAATGGTGCGTACTTTATCAGCTACACGCTCTCGCTGATCAGAGTCCGGGCCATAAATTTCAGCTACTAATGTTGAACGCACCGGTGGTCCCGGTGGAACTTCTACCACCTTGATGTTAGCATTATACTTTTTGCCCACTTTTTGAACGATCGGACGTATACGTTTGGCAATACCATGACTTTGATCCGAACGCTCGCCTTTATCAATCAGGTTCAGCTGAACATCTGCGATATTAGCACCTTTCCGCAAATCATAGTGCCGTACTAACCCATTGAAATTGATGGGAGCGTTCGTTCCCGAGTATATTTGATAATCGTGAATTTCCGGAACGTCTTTTAGAGCCAATGCCGCTTCACGAGCTACAGCATTTGTGCGTTCCAGCGTAGTGCCTTCCGGCATATCTACGATAAGCTGTACTTCGTTCTTATTATCGAAAGGCAGCATTTTGACTTCCACCATACGGAAGACAAACAACAGTGTGGATGCTAGTAACATCACTGTAACACCACCGACAAATAACCAGCGGTACGTCACATTTTCCAACAGCGGCTTCATAATTCTCGAATACCACTTGTAGATAAACGTTTCTTCGAGTTTATACTCCTTGTCATTGCCCTGTTCATCCTGTTCAGGCTTTACATGCGGCAGCAGTTTGTACGCCAGCCAGGGAGTTATAACAAGAGCTACAATCAAGGAAAAAATCATAGCCAGTGAAGCACCAATGGGCATTGGACTCATATAAGGCCCCATCAATCCCGAAACAAATGCCATCGGCAATACTGCTGAAATTACAGTGAAAGTGGCCAGGATTGTAGGATTTCCAACCTCGTTAATCGAGGCAATAGCAGCCTGCTTAAAGGGCAACTTGCGCATCTTAAAGTGCCTGTGCATGTTTTCAGCTATAATAATCGAGTCGTCCACCACTATACCGGTCACAAACACCAGCGCAAAGAGCGTAATACGGTTTAGCGTGTAGCCAAACATATAATAGAGGAATAATGTGAGAGCAAAAGTAACCGGCACCGACAGAAAAACAACCAGACCGCCGCGCCATCCCATGGCCAGAGCTACGACAACCGTTACCGCCAAAATTGCCACCAGTAAGTGTTCTAGCAGCGATAGCACTTTCTGCGAAGCCGTCTTCCCATAGTTACGGGTAACGGACACATTCATATCTCCGGGGATCAACGTTCCCCTAGCTTTGTCGAGCTTCTTATTTACCCGCTTGGCAATATTCATAGCATCAGAGCCGGGTCGCTTAGCCAGCGATATGGTTACCGCAGGATAGGCAGCCCCGGCATTTAACGCTGAATCCTGTCTGGCCATCGCGTTACCAATACCAAAAGAAGCATAATCTGCCGGCTCTCCCGGACCGTCTGTTATGTTGGCGATTGTTTTTAAATAAATGGGATCTCCATTTTGTACATCAACAACCAGGTTGCGAACCTCATCAGCACTTCGAAAATAATTGCCGGTCTTCACCAAAAACTCAGTATCATTTTTACTAAATGATCCCGATGACATTTCACTGTTAGCCGCTTGAATCTGTTGCGCTACTTTTAGCGGATCGATATTGTAGGATGTCATCTTATTCTTATCCAGAGAAACGGTCACTTGTCGCGACCGACCACCGTGAATTTCGGCCTGGGCCACATCATCCACCTGCTTAATATCCAGCGAAAACTCTTCAGCCACCCGCCGCATCTCATAATCACTATACGACTTACTCCAAAAGGTGAGAGTCATTATAGGAACGTCATCAATAGAACGGGTCTTTACCAACGGTTGTGTAGCACCATCCGGCAACTGATCCATATTTTTCATCAGCTTGTCATACAGCCGCACCAAGCTGCGCTCTACGTCTTCGCCCACAAAATAACGGGCTGATATCATAGCCTGTCCCGGCATTGAACTAGAGTACACATACTCTACCCCCTCGATATTCGATAAAATACGCTCCAAGGGAATAGCTACACGCTTTTCTACCTGCTCGGGTGTTGCTCCGGGATAACCGACAAAAATGTCGGCCATGGGCACATTAATTTGCGGTTCCTCTTCACTTGGTGTTAAATAAGTACCGTAAAATCCCAGTCCCAGAAACACCAACATTAAAAGTGGCGTCAACTTTGAATCAATAAACGCCTTTGCAACTTTACCTGCTATTCCAGTCTTCATAATGTTATAGCTAATTAATTTCTATTACTACTGTACCGTTACTTTTTGACCCTCAGTAAATGGTCGGTCCACCTGTGCGATATACTGCTCTCCGGGCCCCAATCCAGATAATACTTCTACCTGGCTCCCCGTATAATCTCCCAGCCGAACCCAGCGCAGTACTACTTCAGATTCATTATTAAGCGTGTATAAACCCGTAAGCTGTCCCCGCTCTATAATCGCCGACTGCGGAACCGTAATAGTGCGATTCCTGGCACTCCGTATTGTGACTTCAGCAAACATACCAGACTTCACACCAGAACTTTTATCCAGCTTGGGCAGTGCTACCTCAACAGCAAACTGCCGACTGCCACGGTTACCCGACTGATTGATATTTGTTACAATTCCTTTCGTATTCTGATATCCCACTGCCTTGACATCAACCGAAACCGTATCATTGAGCGTAAATAAAGCAATGTCGCTTTCCGGCACCGTGATGTTGACTTTCAGCATGTTATCCTGTTCAAATGTAATTATGGGTTGCCCGGGAGCTGCCATATCCCCTTCCGAAAACCTCTTTGATACCACATAACCGTCGAAAGGGGCCGTCAGCGTGGTGTATTCGAGCATATCTTCCACCTCCTGAAGCTTACTTTCCAGCGTTTGAACTTTTGCTTTGGCCATCTCGTACTTGGTGGAGATATCATCAAGTTCTTTCTGAGTTGCGCTATTTTGCTCATGCAGCGCTTTAATACGGTTGTAGTTAGTCTCCGTATTTTTGAGTCCTGCTCTTGCTTGAATCAACTGAGCCTGTACCTGATTTTTCTGTGCCTTCAGATTGTCGTCCTTAATGCGAACAAGCACTTTGCCCTTCTTGACAAAATCGCCTTCCTCTACATCGAGTTCCGTAATGCGTCCCATCACTTTTGTACTCATATTGATGCTGCGATCACTTCTTACATTGCCCGAATAGCGATTCATCGTGGCCCCTTGCCCATAATCGGCTTGTTGCGTTACTACGGGAATGGGCTTTTGTTGCTGCAGTTGCGATTCATCAGAAGAACTGCACGATACCCCAAAAATGGTAAGCAATGCCAAAACAGATAATAGCCTGCCTGATTTAGTCATAATCTTATTTTTCATTGTTCTAATTGTTTTAAGTGTTAAAATCGGTTTTCAAAAATTTGGTTAATATGACATTTCTTGCTCCAGCAGCAATTCCAGTGTTGCCAGGCTCAAATTATACTGATACAAAGCGTTGAGTCGCTGCATCTTGCTCTCCAGCAATTTCGTCTCAGCCCGCAGCATCTCGGTCGTCTTTTCCATACCCTGTTCAAAGCGGTTTTTACGAATGCGATAATCTTCAGACGACTGCTCAACAGAAGCCTTTGCAAAAGCTAGTTGCTCTTGCGCCTGATCCAGCGATCGGCGGGCCTGCTTAATTTCCATCTCATTTTTAAAAAGTTGACTTTCGTAGGCCAGTTCAGCCTTCCTGAGCTGCGCTTTTGATTCCATAACTTTGCCTATATTCTCATAACCACTAAACAGATTCCATTTCAGCGTAGCCCCAACCATATAGCTTTCGCCCTGCGTGCCCAACAGTACATCATCATTAAATTCATAGCTGCCGAAAAGATTGACACTGGGCACAAAGTTGAATTTTGACGACCGCAGCATCTCACGGGCCGCCGACATGCGGTACTCCATAGCATCTAACCTGGAGTTTGTTGCATTTTGATAATTGATGTTGCCATTCGAAACGGCAGGATGCATCTGCAGGCTGTCGGTCGCAACAATGGTGAGATCTTCGTCAATATTTAACAGATATCGCAGATTGTCCTGCACCGTCTGTAGCTGGTCTCTTACTTTCGACTGCCGACTTTGCAACTCCAGCATGCGCACTTTGGCCGCCAGATAATCAGCCTTGGTAATCATGCCCTGCTCGTGATAGTTTTGCGCCTGACGTTCATTTTCACGTGCCATTTCCAATGACTTGGTTATTACCTGCAGTTTATTATCCATCAACTGCAACCGGTAATAGGTATCTTTGACCTTATATCGCACATGTTCAACCGTTCCCTGCAACTGTTCTTTTGCTGCCTCGAGCTGCTTCTTCACCGCACGTCGTTGAAAAATTGCATCCGCATTAAACAGGGGCTGCTGGGCCTGAAACTTCGTAGTGAAGTTGTCATACGCATCCGGATCATTTAAGCGCGAGGGATTAAAGTCAGCTTGCGTCACCGCTTCCTGCTTTAACCTAAATCCAAAGACATTAAGCGGATCATTGGTAGAAACACCTGTTGCCTCAACAGAAAGTTGCGGCAAGAATGTAGCGTTAGTCTGCCGATACTGTGATTTTGCTTTTTCCATATCGGCCTCGGCCATGCGCACTTCAAAACTAGCTTTCTTTGTAATATCCAGTGCTTCTTGTAAGCTCATTTCTCTTATTTCCGAAGCCCCTTGCCTGCTCTGCGCTTGCATTGGTTGCGCAAGCACAAGCATTACCATGGCGGCAAGTACCAACGAATACAGCGTACTGTGTTTAAAATTCATCATATGCATTAATTCTTGGTCTATAATTTATCTGACAGTAATATAGCGATGAGAATAATAGTTGTCAATACAAGTTAATACAAATAAGTAATTGGTCGTATAATAATACTCTATACAGTAATATTTGGAATATAAACGGCAAAACATGTAGTACTATTGGCAATATACTTGTATTAACAGGTATTTGTTTTAAGAAATATTTTGATTACTTTTATTACGTTTAAAAAATGATCTAACGCAATGGTATTATGGAACTGAAAGAAGGTACTCCTCTACACAAACAGATTAGTGACTGGTTAAAACAGGAAATTGAATCCGGAGCTTTGACAGAAGATGAGAAATTACCGTCAGAAAACGAGCTGGCTCAAAAGTTTGATGTTAGCAGGGTTACGGTACGTCGTGCACTGCAAACCTTGGAAAACGAACAGCTGATCTATCGATGCCAGGGGCTGGGGTCTTTTGTTACCGATCAGCGCACCCATCAGTCCTTTTCAATTTTAAATGATTTTACCGAAGAGTTAGCAGGCTCGGGCATGAAAGCCAGCTCTAAGGTTCTGTCCTTTGAACATGAGAATATTGAAGGGCGTAATAATCTCATTTCATATCTAGACATCGATAGCCAACAAGTAGCCCTTAAAATTGAACGCATTCGATTAGGAGACAGCAGCCCCATCGCTTATGATATAACCTGGATGCCAATGTTTTACGGGCAACTTATTGAAGGATATGAATTGAAAGATACTACGATTTTTAAAATTCTGGAAGATGAATTTGACATCCCTATAAAGCGTGGGTGTTACCGAATTGAAGCTACGGTGGCAGATGATAAATTAGCCGAACATTTAAAGGTAGAACCTCAAACCCCTCTTTTACAAATCAATCGCATCTCCTATACCATTGGCGACAAACCGGTATATTTTCAAAAACGCTATTACAGGAACGACAAAATGGTTTTTGAATTAATGGCGGAACGACCTTCTGGAGCAAGGAAAGATGAAGAAAGTTTACCGTTTAAAGAATTTACACCGGTCTTCAGAGACCAAAAGTAATCCTAATAACAATGGAGAGGTATCAACTATGAAACAGAATATGGGGAATATTGATCGCATTATTCGAACATTGCTGGCTGTACTTGTCGGTATCCTGTATTACACGGAGGTAATTTCGGGAACTACGGCAGTAATAATGGGCATCATTGCGATCGTTTTTTTACTCACAAGTCTTATAAGTACTTGTCCACTTTATATGCCTTTTGGACTATCAACAAAGAAAAAATAATTTAAAATTTTATCTCAAAGAAAAGGACAATTCGTTAGGGATTGTCCTTTTCTTATTTTAATTAAAGTTCTGCTCTTTATAACATTTTCACAGGTTCACCACTACGGTAAAAAATTTTTTTACCGTTAATAATTCTATTACCATACAATGCTATTGTAATATAAGCGCACAAATAAGGAGAGCAGCTAATTTGACTAACAACGAGTCCAGTATATCGCTTTCTCCGATCAGAATAACGCTTCTCTACCTGATCGTTGCAGGACTGTGGATTATAACCACCGATAGACTTGTTCACTTTTTTATTTCAGATCCGCAATATCTTTCTTCCATCCAAACCTACAAAGGCTGGTTTTATGTAGCCGCCACCTCTCTTGGGTTATTTTATTTACTCAAAAAGTATAAATCTCAGCTTCGTACCAATAATATAAAATTAGAGAACCTGCTTAATGAGCTGCAATCAAAAAAAGAGCTAAAAGATGTCCTTTTTGAGCGCATTCCCGTTTTCATCACGATCTATGACCCTGAGCTACAGTCATTCGAAGTCAACAATGAGTTTCAAAAGGTCATTGGATGGTCAAATGAAGAAATTAAGGAACAAGATATCGATTTACTTGAAGTCTGCTATCCTGACCTTGAAACTCGTGAAGAAGTCGTGGAATTTATAAATAATCCCGGCATAGGCTGGAAAGAATTTACTACGGTCACTAAGTCAGGAGATGAAATTCCCATCTCATGGACAAATATACAACTCACGGACGACACCTCAGTGGGAATTGGAGTTGATATGACTGAAATTAAATCCCAGAGGACCGAAATTCGTGAATCACGTAAACTGCTAAAAAAGATTTTCGAAAGCCTCAAATCAAGCCTCATTGTCGTTGACCCGGAAACAAGAACAATTGAGGACTGTAACAAGGCCACAGAAGAAATTTTCGGCTACCAGTCTTCTGAACTCATAGGCAGTTCTACTCAACTACTGCATGTCAATGAAGAAAGTTATAAAAAGTTTAATGAAATCGGTGAGCAGGCACTAGCCGAAAATGGTGCTTTCCAAACAGAGTTCGAGATGCGCAAGAAAGATGGTTCCGTTTTTTATTCCGACCATACGGTTACCCTAATTCGGGATGAGAACGGAGAGATCGACAAAGCGATCAGTGTAGTTCGTGATATTACTGAACAAAGGAAGTACGAAAAGAAACTGGAAAAACGTCAAAAACGGCTGTTACGATCGCAAGAAATCGGAAAAATTGGAGACTGGGAGTTTGACCTCGAAGCTGACGAAATTCACTGGTCAGAAATGCTTTATAACATATATGAACGTGACCCCAAGTTAGGTCCGCCGAGGTTTGAGCAGCTACAAACCAATTATTATGGTGATGATAGCGAAAAGCACAACCGCTCTGTCCAGAAAGCCATAGAAGATGGGGAATCATATCATATCGATCTGAAGCTGCATACAGAAAAGGACAATGAAAAATACATCAGAGCTATTGGAATCCCCATTAGTGATAAGTCGGGAGAAACAGAAAAATTACTAGGAGTTGTACAGGATATTACTGACCGCAAAACAACTGAAATTGAACTCGAGAGGCGCAATAAGTTTATTGAAATTACGCTCGAAAACCTACCTATCGGCGTTGCCGTCAACACTATTGATAGTGGTAAGGTAACCTTTATAAATGATAAGTTTTCGGAAATTTACGGGTGGCCTAAAGAAATATTAACAGATGTAGATAGCTTCTTTGAACATGTCTATCCAGATGAAGAAAATCGATCCCAAGTAAAAGAAGAAGTCTTGACCGATATGCAAAGCGGCGACCCCAGTCGTATGCATTGGGAAAATATTCCTATTACCACGCAAGACGGTCAACAACGAGTGGTAAACAATCGCGCTATACCGTTATACGACCAAAACTTGACAATCTCTACCGTTATAGATGTTTCTGAACAGCACCAGCTGAAAGAGGAGCTTCAAAAAGAAAAGCAGCGATTTAAACTTGTGGCCCATACCACGAGCGATATTATCTGGGATCTTGACTTCACAACCGAGGAGTTATGGTGGAGCGAAGGCTTTGAAGAAATAGTGGGATACGAGCCTCAGAGTCCCAAAGAAAATTATCAACAATGGATTGAATACATACATCCCGATGATAAACAGGAAATTACAGAAAGCTCGGAGAAGATTCTCAACTCTGGGGCCCAGAAATGGGAAGAAGAATATCGCATTATTAAAGCAGACGGCTCGATTGCACACATGATTGATCGTGCCATTATTATTCGAGATGATGACGGCGAAGCAATCCGCATGGTGGGTACCATGAATGACATTACAGACAAAAAAGAAGCCCAGAAAAAGCTGCGCGAATCCGAAGAAAAATATCGGCACATTTTTAAAGATAATCCCGAGCCGATGTGGATTTATAATCCTGATACACTGGAATTTATAGAAGTAAACCAGGCCGCTGTTGAACACTATGGATATACGGAAGAGGAATTTTTAGGCATGACACTGGCCGATATTCGTCCCCCAAAAGATATTGAAGCCATGAAACAAGCTGTACAGCAATATCAGGGACAAAACTCATACTCTGAAGAATGGGTCCATCTTAAAAAGGACGGTAGCAAAATCAATGTAGAGTTGTCGATCTCGAATGTTAAATACAAGGGAAACAACTTTCGGCTGGTACTTGTAAACGACGTAACAGAACAAAAACGTGTACAAGAGAAAATGATTCAATCAGTTATTGAAGGAGAAAACCGAGAACGCAAACGGATTGCTCATGAACTGCATGACGGGCTGGGGCAATACCTGGTAGCTGCCAACATGAATTTTGAATCCGTCAAAAACAACCTTGGCCAGCTGGAACACAAGCGGCAAAACCAATTTAAGATGGGCATGTCACTACTAAAAAATGCACTTTCTGAAACCCGAAGTATCTCTTACAATTTAATGCCCAAAGCCATTGCTGATTTTGGTCTTGCAACTGCTCTAAAAAATATGGTGCAGGATTTTAGAAAGAGTACAGATATTGAGTTTCAATTTGATTATAACTGTGATGAGCTGCGATTAAAAGACCAGGCCGAAATCAACATCTATCGTATCTTCCAGGAAATCACCTCAAACTCCGTTCGACATGCCGAATGCACCAAAATTACTATGAAATTGCAACTAAAAGAAGATTCACTTAATATTGTAATCAGTGACAATGGAATTGGTGCAGAGCTCAACGACCAACAAAAGGGATCTGGATTAGGGCTACGGGGAATTAAGATGCGCGTAAGTAACTTAGGAGGATCACTCAGCATAGACACAAAACCCGGTAAAGGGATGAAAACTGTTATCAAGATCCCAAACATTCAGCGTTTGGCAACTAATGGAGAAGAGATATGACGGAAATTCAAATATTATTGACTGACGATCATGACATTGTTCGTGACGGCATCCGGGCACTGCTCGAAGATGAAATAGGTTTTGCTATTGCGGCAGAAGCGTCGAATGGAGCTGAAGCCGTTGAAACCTGCAATAACACTGATATTGATCTTGCAATAATGGATATCAGCATGCCCAAGATGGACGGCATTGAAGCCACCAGGCAAATCAAGAACGAACATCCCGATATAAAAGTACTGGCACTCACCATGATGGGCGAAGACCAACACATTAGACAAATGATTGAGGCCGGTGCATCAGGATATATCCTTAAAAGTTCGGATCAAATTGAGCTAATTGATGCCATAACCAGCATCCTTAACGGGCAACACTATTTTAGCAATGATGCTTCGCAAAGTGTTATGATGGATCTGGTTGAAAGTGAACCTTCCGAAGATGCTGATCCCACCAATATTACGGACAGAGAGCGCGAAGTACTGGAACTTATTGTGGATGAGCATACCAACCAGCAAATTGCTGAAGAGCTGTATATAAGCGTACGTACCGTAGATTCTCATCGGCGAAATCTACTGCAAAAAACAGGTGCAAAAAACACAGCCGGTCTTGTTACTTATGCTATCAAAAATAATCTGGTTGATATTACATAGTAGTTTCTCAACGTTTTATAATAACAAGGAGTGGCAAAGCATTACGAATAGAGTAAATACAACACGGAATTCCTATCCATATATAATCTGCCATGCTCTGGATCCACGAAGCTCGCGATGGTAGTTTATTAATTGATGTAGCTTTGTAAAACTATTTATCAATAAACTACTGATCAGCTACTAGGTGTTTTTACTTACTGAAATTTACGCCTATTACTCCATATCCATATACCCTGTTTTATAATACATTACATAAAATCATCACAGGGGCAGTATCTTATGGATATATTATTATTAGGAAAATATACGTTTATCACCCAAACGATTGCGCAGATGTTAAACTCTGCTGAGGAGTGGAATTTAAAACGTCGATACTCAACGGATGACTTGGACACAATAAACGATCCTAGTTTCGACTGTGATATTGTCCTGTTGCATATCTCTGACTATCGCACTTCCTCCGAACTACTGATAAAAAAAGTTACTTCCCAGCTTGACTCCGTGCCCCTACTTGTTTTGGGGCAATATGACGACGACCTGCTTATCGAGCCGTTAATCGAAGCAGGCGCCTCCGGGTATTTACAAAACGGCAGCTCCGAGAGTAAACTACAAAAGGCGGTTAAAGCTGTAGTATCGAATGAACAATATATTAGTACGGAATTCACCTAATTTTTCTTCCGTATTTTTAGGGATTATAAATTTACGCTTTTCACGTCTTACAACTTTGCGTTGAATTGATAATTATATCCCTCCGCAATTGTCAATCAACCAACTATGTCAATGAACACTACCAATCCCGTTAATCTTGACCTGTCTTCTAATCTCGCTGATAACCTGTCTGCGCATATAGCAATTATTAATGATGAAGGTATTATCATTGATACCAATGCTGCATGGTCTGCTTTTGACCAAAACTGTCAAATAGCACGTCCAGAAACTGATAGTAACTATTTTAAAATGTTACAGCAGGCTGTTGAAATGGGCAATGACTATGCTTTGAAGCTCATATTAGGCATTAAAAAAGTATTTCGCGGTGAACAAGAAGCATTTAGCCTTACCTATCCGGTGCTTAAAACCGAGGAGTCGTTGTGGTTTAAGGTTACAATACAGTCCTGCAACGAAAAAGAGCAAGTAATCATCATCCAAGAAGATGTTAGCTCGAGCATTGATGACCAGAAAGGTAAAGATCGCTATCAAATGCAGTTTGAGCAAAGTATGGACGGCATCCTCATTACCGATGCCCAAGGACAGGTCGTGGATGCTAATCCTGCGGCAAGCCGAATCTTGGGCTGGAGTGTTGAAGAACTCAAAAATTGCACGCGCAGTGATATTATGGATGTCCAAGACCCAAAATATCGGCAGGCGTTAGAAGATCGCAAGAAAAGCGGCACCTACCAGCTTGATATGAATTTAAACTGTGAATCAGGAAACCAAATTCCTGCTGAAGTTTCTTCGCGTTTCTTTCGTAACAAAAGTGGTAATTTACGTGCCGTTGTAAGCTTCCGGGATATTAGTCTTCGCAAGCAGGCAGAACGCAACTTGGGTAAAACCAAGCAGTTTACCGAATCAGCCTTAAATAGCATTCCGGGCATCTTTTTTGTACTTAACCGCGATGAACAACTAGTTCGGTGGAATAGCAATATGATTGATAGCCTAGGTTATAAAGAAGAGGAGCTTGCTGATATTACAGAACTGGATTTTATCGTAGATGATCAACGTGAAAAGATGCACTCAAAGATTAAGGAGTGTCTCGAAAACGGTAAAACCTCAGTTGAAATAAAAGTGCACACCAAAGACGGCACTATTAAAGACTTTGCCATACAGGCTAACCGATTTAAGGAAGATGACAAATTATACCTCGTTTGCACAGGCATCGATATTACCAAAGCAAAGCAAGTTGAACATGAAAACCGCAAAAATGAACTCATGCTGCAACAGCTTTTTGATAATTCACCTGTTGGCATTGCCATTGTTGACAATGAAAATAAGATTCAACGTGTAAACGATAATTTTGAAGAGATCTTCGGCTATTCCAAAGAAGAAGCAGAAAAACAGGATATTAACAAACTACTTGCTCCTGAAGATAAAATTGAAGAGGCAGAGGCACTTTCTATGGCTACCCGATCTGGAGAAAGCCTTAAGGCCGAGACGATACGAACCGACAAAAACGATGAAGAAGTACCGGTATTAATCGGTAGTGTACCTGTGGAGCTTAAAGACGAAATTATTGCTATATATGGCCTCTATGTAGACATTTCGCAGCAACACCATTACCAGCAAGAGATCAAAAAATCACTGAACGAAAAAGAAACAATTCTCGCTGAGCTGCATCACCGGGTGAAAAATAACCTGGCACTAATAGCAGGCATGATTGACCTTCAGCTTTTCGAATCTGAAGACGGTCACCACCAGAAAGAGCTTACCGACATCAAAAAGCGTATTCAAACTATTGCGTCTATCCACGAAGTGCTTTACGAAAACGGTAATCTCAGTAATATTCCGTTTAATATTTTCCTTGATCACATTATGAAAACGGATGCTATACAGGAACATATTGATAGTAATGACACGGTAATTAATATCGACTCTCCGGAAATTTCGTTAGATATTAATCAATCTATCCCCTGCGGATTGTTTTTGAACGAGATACTTTCCCTTATTTTTGAATTTACGGACTCCTCATCCAAAAATGTATTAGATATCAGACTCAGAGAGTATGACAAACAAATTCACCTGGCTGTCGAAACGGATCATCCGATGAATACGGAAGCAATTAAAAACCATCAGTCACTGCATAGAATTCTCGTTGACACACTGGTCGATCAACTGAATGGTACGCTATTGTGGCCAAATTCTGAGCAAGATGATAATCAAAAATTTGAGTTCATTTTCACCAAGAAAAAATACCAGGGACCGGCACAAGAAATTATTGGCAAAAACTAAGCAAGGACGGCAAGAACCAACCATATAATTATTGAAATAACTGCTCTCTACTACGGTGAGGACAGTTCCTGACGGAACTGTCCTTTTTAATTTGGTGTACTATCTTCAAAAAAGTTGATCCAAAGCTACAGCCTGTACTATTTCATTTCATTATTTATGTCCTTTCACTTTTTAAAACAGAAGAACTCTCCTATGATTCAGACCAAGATTGGATATTTAGATCAGTTCTGATGGCATCTGTTGTTGCAGAAGAAACGAATCCGGGCAGTTTTTCTTTTTATTGGACCAGCTCAAACTTTTTTGCTTATCTCTGTAATCTCTTGCATACTTTGGTGTACGTTTTGATAGAGGAGTATTTATAAACTCATTATCGGTGGTACCGTTTTCTCGACATTTCAAATTCCGTATCTAATACGCCATATTATGAAAAAAATATTATTCATCTTAAGTATATTTACGTTTGCAATAGTTACCACAAATCAAGCTCAGCCCGACAATCCCTTTGCACGATTTCCGGCCATTAGTCCTGATGGGGCAACTATTGCCTATTCGTACCAGGGAGACATCTGGACCGTACCAAGTAACGGTGGACAAGCCCAACGCCTTACCATCCATGAAGCTTACGAAGCACGTCCACAGTGGAGTAACGACGGAGAGCAAATTGCCTTTACCAGTGACCGCCACGGCAATGATGATATTTTCGTCATGGAAGCCAACGGCAGCAAAATAAAGCGCCTTACTTACCACTCTACTTCTGACCAGCTTACCGGATGGACACCAAACGATAACCTAATCTTTACCACCGAGCGATTATTTAACCAAATAGAATGGGAGCCTGAAATTCATACTGTATCTGCCCAAGGCAGCACTCCCGAACGTTTTTTTGATTCTTTTGGCATGATGGCGGTAATGTCTCCCAATGGACGCTACCTCGTATTTGTCCGTGGATACAACAAAGAATATCGTAAACGATACCGAGGACCAGCCAATAAAAATCTGTGGGTATATGATACGCAAGACAACAGCTATCAGCAGCTTACTGATTTTAAAGGCAATGATATGTATCCACGATTTGCCGATAATAACACACTCTACTTTTTGAGTGAACGCAGCGGTGCTCACAACATCTACAAAGCAAGTCTTACTAACAATGGTACATTGGGCCGTTCCCCACAGCAGCTGACCAATATAAAGAATGATGGCATCCGATATTTTGACGTGAGCAGTAATGGAAACCGCATCGTTTTTGAACGAAAATCGGGGCTCTACACCATGAATACCCAAAGCGGATCCACTAAACAGCTGTCAATAAACGTTACGGCAGATGATCGTTATTACACGGTAGAACGGAAATCTTTTTCGGGAAATGCAGCAGAATTCGCTGTTTCACCCAGTGGCGACTGGCTGGCTTTTGTACTACAGGGCGAAATTTTTGTAAAACATAATGACCCGTCCAAGAAACGTTCGGTGCAAGTAACCAAGCACTCTTATAGAGACCGCGACGTGGCTTTTCTCAATGACTCTACGCTCATTTTTGCAAGTGATCGCAACGGTCAATATGATCTTTATGCTGTACAACCATTGCAAAAAAATAACCATAACCTTTTTGAGAGCCTGCAGTTTAAAACAAAACGGCTTACTTCTACGGATGCCGCCGAGCGAAATCCGGTAGTCTCACCCGATGGAGAAAAAATTGCATTTAATCGGGGCCGTGGCCAACTGGTGGTATCAGAAATTAATGGGCGTGATGCTCTGGGCAAAAAAACACTGCTGCGCGACACCGGCTGGGCGCAGGCCGCAGATGTAGCCTGGAGCCCCGACAGTAAGTGGCTGGCCTACTCTATGCCCGACCTCAATTTTAATCATGAAATTTATATTCAACCGGCCAACAACAGCAAAAAGGCTGTTAACATTAGCAAACATCCCCGGCCGGATTCCAACCCTGTTTGGAGTCCTGATGGCAGCAAGTTGGCCTTTCTATCGAACCGCAACAACGGTAATGATGATGTGTGGTTCGCTTGGCTCAACCGACGTGACTGGCAGCGCACACAGCTTGAGTGGGATAAAAGCGAAAAGCCCGAAGTGGTATCCCCTGAAGATACGGTCGGTACCAAAGTGGACATTGACTTTGATGGACTTTATAAACGTTTGCAGCAGGTTACTGCTATGCCCGGTGATGAATCTGACATCGCTGTTTCCAAAGATGGGCAAACGTTTTATTTCGTCGGCAATGACGCCGATCAAGATCTGTACAAAGCGAAGTGGGACGGCACTGATATTACTGCCTTAACAGAAGGCGGCAAAAGTCCATACAACATACGTCTTAATGCCAACCTTAATGCTCTTTACCTGATGCAGCGGGGAGGACAAATTGGGCGGTTCAACCTTAAAAATGATCAGCTTGAACCACTGCCCTTCAGCGCCAAAATGGAAATAAATCATGAAGAACAACGGAAGCAAATTTTTAAGGAAACCTGGCGCAAGCTGAATGTCAACTTTTACGATCCTAACTTCCACGGCCAAAATTGGAAACAACTGCGCAAAAAGTATAAACCGTGGGCACTGCAAGCATCCTCTGATCGTGATTTCAAAGATGTTATGAATATGATGCTCGGCGAACTCAATTCCAGCCATATGGGATTTTATGGATCGAACCGCACCAAAACACAAAACGTTCAAACCGGTCTTTTGGGAACAGAAGTAAAGCCCGTTTCTAACGGTGTTGAAATTACAAGCGTTGTCCCTAATTCTCCTGCAGATCGCGAAATGAGTACACTTAATGTTGGAGATATTATCACTGCTGTTGACGGAACGGCGGTAGATGAAACCGACAATTTTTACAGCTTGTTAACGGAACAAGTCCACACTCCTACCCTACTGCAGGTTGAAAATACGAAAGGGGAATCTCGTGAAGTCGTCATTGAACCAACAGATGACCTCAGTGATCAGCTCTACAATCAGTGGGTCGAAAAGCGAAAATCACTTACGGACAAATATTCCGACGGGCAACTGGGTTATATCCACGTAGAGGGGATGAACTGGCCCAGCTTCGAACGCTTTGAACGCGAGCTTGTAGCCACCGGCGAAGACAAAAAGGGTATTGTCATTGATGTGCGATACAACGGCGGCGGCTGGACAACAGACTACCTGCTGACTGTACTACAATATAAGCAACATGCTTACACCATACCACGCGGTGCTACCTCGAACCTCGAAAAGAACAAAACAAAATTTCGAAGCCACTATCCGTTCGGCGAACGTCTACCGCTTTCCAGCTGGACCAACAACTCCATTACACTGGCCAACCAAAACAGCTATTCTAACGCCGAGATTTTTTCTCATGCCTATAAGCAACTGGGGCTCGGTACACTAGTTGGCAAACCTACCTTTGGAGCTGTTATTTCAACCGGAGGAGCGGGACTCATGGGCGGATCATACGTGCGATTACCCTTTCGTGGATGGTATGTAAAAGCCACAGACAAAAATATGGAGCACGGTCCTGCTGTTCCTGATATCGAAGTAGGAAATGCTCCTGACTATCGGGATAAAGGAGATGCGCAGCTTAAACGCGCCGTTGATGAGTTACTTAAACAAATAGAAAATAACGACTAGACGTTAGTATCATTATGATTCGAGGCACTGTTTAAGATCGACAGTGCCTTTTTAGTTATGAATTTTTTGTCGTTGCATTTCTGCGAATCTTACCTAACCTGCTGTTGCACTACTGCAACAGGTATCCAACATAACCAACTTCTGCTTCCCAAAAACTCCTCTTAACAGCTATCAAAACCGTTATTTGGAGAAGGTTATTTGTGGTACAAAAATTGCATTATTCCTTACTGTAGTAGTTAATAACGACATTCCGCAAATACATTGCGCAGATGTTCTCCAACTAAAATAAATTAGAGGTCTGTTATGAAAGCACTCGTCTATCACGGTCCCGGAAATCGCGCATACGAAGAAAAACCTAAACCACAAGTTCAAGATACGACTGACGCCGTCGTCAAAATAACAAAAACAACAATCTGTGGAACCGACCTCCACATTATGAAAGGAGATGTCCCTACTGTGACTGACGGACGTACACTTGGTCATGAGGGCGTCGGTATTATTGAAGAGGTTGGTGAAGGCGTCTCCAATTTTAAAAAAGGAGATCCTGTTCTAATCAGTTGTATAACCGCCTGCGGCAAGTGCGATAACTGTAAAAAACAAATGTATTCGCACTGCGAAAATGGAGGATGGATTCTCGGTAATACTATTGACGGTACGCAAGCCGAATACGTACGTATTCCATATGCAGATACCAGCTTGTACCATATCCCTGAAGGAGCTGATAAGGAAGCGTTGGTAATGTTAAGTGATATTTTACCAACTGGTTTTGAAGTTGGTGTACTCAACGGTAAAGTTAAACCGGGCGATGTAGTTGCCATTGTAGGGGCTGGTCCCATTGGACTGGCAGCCTTGCTGACGGCCCAATTCTATTCTCCGGCTGAAATTATCATGGTAGACCTGGATGACAACCGACTGGAGGCTTCCAAAGAATTTGGAGCCACTAAAACGGTTAACAGCAGCGATGGCAATGCCATTGACAAGATCATGGAGTTAACTAATAACAAAGGCGTTGATGTTTCGATTGAAGCGGTGGGTATTCCCACAACTTTTGACATTTGTCAGAACATCATCAAAGCTGGCGGACATATTGCCAATGTAGGCGTTCACGGGCAAAGTGTGGATCTAAAACTGGAAGAGCTCTGGGTCCATAACATTACCATGACTACTGGGCTAGTTGACACCTATACTATCCCGATGTTAATGAAAACCCTTGATTCTGGGCAGCTTGAACCGGAACAACTAATCACCCATCACTTTGAACTAGACAATATCATGGAGGCCTACGACACCTTTGGCAATGCGGCCGAAGAAAAAGCACTAAAAATCATTCTTGAGAATAAATAACCATCTATCAATAGCAAGAGATTAAATTCTCTCACTAAGATAGACTTCTTTCAAGCATAATAGTGGTAAAAAGTAATAATAAAGTCCGTCGGATTATCCCGACGGACTTTATTTATATCTACAGTCTATGCTCTTTCTATATTTACACATCTTAGGATTTACAGCTACCTCTACTGTATAAAACGTCTTCAAGAGGTCATCTGCCTATAAACTAGATTGCTGGCATCAAAAAGGTAACGCACCCACCGACGAGTATAGCAATAAACAAATACACCGCGGCTTTCTTAATCTTGCCACCACCTTCCATATCCATCATCTTCATTTCATGCTCCTGAATATATTTTTTGTGAAGCCAGACTAACCCACCGGCAAGCCACACAAATCCGAGATTCATCCAGAAGGTATAGTCAATTTTAAACTGCGTGATCTCCGATACTACGCGGCGGCTTTCCGGTACAATATCCAAGAATGAGAATAAACCGTTCAGGATCAAGGCCGTTAGTACAATACTTACAAACATGACCGCGGCAATATACAATGCCACCCGCCAGCCATAATATTTGGCATTAATGTGCACTAACGGTGGGACCATCAGATCGGAATAGATGAAACCCATAATACCGGCAAAGAGTACCCCATTTTCATTGAGTACTGTTGCCAGCGGAATGTTACCCATCGATCCAATGAAGGTGGAGGCAGCCACGAAGGGAGCAATAGCAGCATTTTCCAACGTTACAAGCCAGTTGGGCAAGTGCTGGGCATCAGCCAAGAACAACGTCGACCAAAACGATTCGGGCACCAGTACGGCTACAAAGCCGGCAATAGTAAATCCGATCAGGATATCCTCCCAGGCCATTTTCCAGTCATTGACAAATTTATGTCCGGCCAACTGCCATCCTTCCCTGCTTGTGATGCGTTCTTTCCAGTCAAAATCTTCCGTCAGCCCGTCTCCTTCACTCTCTACTTTTTCACGAGCCGCCTGCAGCCAGCTTTCGGGATAGGTCCATTTGATGAGCAAGCTACTTATAGCAATGAGTACAAGCCCGCCAATTATTTCGGCTGCCAAAAACTGCCAACCCAGAAAAATCATAATCAGAATACCCAGCTCGATAACCAGATTAGTAGAGGCAAACATAAAGGCCACAGCTGCAATAAAATGGGCACCTTTTTTTACTAAAGACCGTGCAGCCGCAAGCGCGGCAAAAGAACAAGATGAGGAAGCAGCACCAAAAAATGTGGACAGAGAGATACTTTTAAAATCTCCCTTACCCATATATTTAGTAAGCTCTTTCTTGGGGACAAAGGCCTGGATCATTCCGCTCACAAAATAGCCAAGCACAAATGCCCAGCCGGACTTCCAGAAGAAACCGAGGGCTGTTTTGGCTGACTCACCATAAAGTTGCAAATATTGCTCCATAAGTTTGGATCCTGGCTTTTAGTCCTGCAATTCCTTTTTCTTTTCCCGGAATTCCTCTTTACTGATTTCGCCTTTCGCATAACGTTCTTTCAGAATATCGAGGGCCGATTTATGCGGATCTGTGGTTCTGGAGGGTGTTAAATAACGAACTATCAAAACAATAGCTGCTATGATTATGACCCACCAAAGAATCATCCAACCACCGCCCATTCCATTAAACATATGCATAATAATTACACTTAATTTCGAAATTAACAACCATCCCGAGCAAAATCCGGGCTGGTTTAATTATTAATCGTGATGTTCTTGATGACTATTACCTTTCTTGCCATCTTTTTTATTCATCATTCCTTGACTATTCATCTTGTTGCCTTGCATCATCTGCATACACATGATATGCATTCTCATCATAGATGAATCACCCATCATGTTCATCATTTTGGAGTGATCCATATTACCATCCATCATAGCCTGCATCATTTCCATGTGCTTTTGCATGCGTTGCTTCATCTGGGGGTTATTCATCATCTTTTGCATATGTCCCATCATCATGGTGCTGTCCATATTCATCGATCCCATCATGTGCTGCATCATTTGCTTGCGCATTCGGGGATTTTGTGCCATATGCTGTACCATCATGGCCCGCATGGTGGAATCCTGCATTATTTGTTCCATCTGTTGTTTTTTCTGGCTCATATCTTTGTTCGTTTGCTGAGCAAAACCGGAGTTTCCCAACAGCATAAAAGAAAACATGAGCGCAAATGTTGTGAGTAATCGTTTCATAGTAATCACTTTAGTTTTAGGATTTATTGTAAACAAAACTATTAGTTAGTAGTCATAATAAGGGTTGAAGTTGCAGGTTGTGTTACAAAATTATGGTTAATTATTGCATTATTTTATCATCCGGTCATAATTCATCAAAACCACATGCGAACACCGCCCAGCAAACTTAGCTTATTGACGTGGCCGCTTCCAGCACGTGCCATATCAGCGGTTTCGCCCAGCTTGCGTTCCCAGTTGATACCGATGTAGGGAGCAAATTCCCGCGCAAACTCATAGCGAAGCCGGAAGCCAAGTCCAACATTTTTAAAACCAGAGCCGACACCCCATTCCGGGACATCCTGCAGGGCGACACTCGTTTCGAAAATTGGCTGACCGATCAGTCGCTGGGTAAATAACAGATCATACTCAGCTTCCACTGAGGCAGAAATATCACCGTTTCCACTAATAAACATCCCTCCATCAACATGGAAGAAATAAGGAGCCATACCTTGCAGGCCAATTACCGCAAAGCCTCTGGACTTGTTGCCTCCACCTTCATAGGCTAAGTCGTAGCGAATACCTCCCTGAATATTAAAGTAAGGACCAATAGCACGGCTGTATAAGCCCTGGAACTCCATTTCGGCTTCCCTTTCGGTGGTTAACGCTTCTCCATGGGATTTAAACCAGAATTTATTCAGGTCCTTGCCCACATAGCCCTGCACTTCCCACATGATGGGATTTATGCCAGGCACACTACGATACTCCAATTTTTCAGCAATCAGATAGCCATAGGATTGGTCGTCCATCATCAGATCGTTACTGAACTCAGGTGCTTTTTGAGCAAAAGCTGAGCTGCTGGTGATTACAATAAAAGCAAAAGCAGTAAGAACAAATGTTGATGCGCGTTTAGTCATGGTCATTATCATGCAAATTTGTAAGTCAAAATAGAATTCGTTTGTAAAGGCTTCTTGGATCTATTTACGAGTAATCCTGTCCGTAAATACTACCATCCTCATCGGCCACTTGGACGACACGGAACATTCCGCGCTCCATGTGATAAAGGATGTGACAATGGAATGCCCATCGCCCTTTGTCACGTGGTGTAATGAGGGCTGAAATGCGCTGTGCCGGTTGTACGAGCAGGGTATGTTGTCGAGGATTGTACTGCCCATTGCCGTTTTCCAGCTCCATCCACATACCGTGCAGGTGAATGGGGTGTTCCATCATGGTATCGTTAATCAGCGTGAGACGGAGTCGTTCGTTATGCTTAAACTCAATGGGACCATCTACCTGGTGAAATTGCTTACCGTCGAACGACCACATATAGCGCTCCATGTTGCCGGTCAGATGGAGTTCCACGTCACGCTGCGCATCACGTTTGTCTTTATTAGGACGCAGGCTCTTCAAGTCGTTATATACCAATACTTTTCGTCCGTCATTGCCAAGGCCGATACCGGGTTCGTCCAGCCGATCAAACTGGTTTTGGGCAATAGCTGCTGCGCCGGGACCGTGCTCATCAGGACCATGTTTGGCGGGAAACTTACTATCTTTGGACATATCCATGTTTTTATGATCCATATCTTCATGACCCATGTTTTTCATGTCATCGTCTTTCATATTCATACCATCCATATCCATGGCAGCCATATTCATACCCATGTCTTTCATATCACGCTTTGGGCGGGAACGAAGTTCAGGTACGGGAGCGGACATACCTTTGCGGGGGGCAAGCGTACCGCGGGCATAGCCGCTGCGATCCAGTGATTCGGCGAAAATGGTATAGGGTTTTTCTTCTTTCGGTTCAACAATCACGTCGTATGTCTCAGCAATACCGATGCGAAACTCATCAATAGGCACTGGCTCTACATTTTGGCCGTCGGCTTGCACCACGGTCATCTCCAGGCCGGGAATGCGAATATCAAAAGCCGTTGTACCCGCTGAGGCATTGATAAATCGCAGCCGCACTTTTTCGCCTTTCTTAAACAAGGCATTCCAGTTGGAATCCGGACCACGTCCGTTCATTAGATAAGTATAGGTGGCACCAGTAACATCGAGCAGATCAGTTGCACTCATGCGCATCTTGCCAAAAGAAAGGTAATCCTTGATTGTATCCCCCAGCCCATTTTCTTTTGTATCCTTGAAAAATTCTCCAAGCGTTCGCTTCTGGTAATTGTAATAACCCTCCATTTTTATGTTATTCGCCAACACGTCGTGGGGATCTTCGAAAGTCCAGTCGGAAAGCACGATCGGATATTCGCGATCATATTCAACCGGATCTTCATCAGCCGGGTCAATAATCAGTGGCCCGTAGTGGCCCAACTGCTCTTGCAAGCCCGAATGGCTATGGTACCAATACGTTCCATTTTGCCGTACCGGATACCGGTACTCAAAGGTTTCGCCGGGAGCAATACCGTCAAAGCTGACACCGGGGACGCCGTCCATCTGGAAAGGCAACAGGATTCCGTGCCAGTGGATCGAAGTCGTATCTTCCAGCTCGTTGGTAACCCGAAGCATCACATCTTCTCCTTCCTGTAAGCGGATAGCAGGTCCAGGTACTGTACCATTAATACCAATGGCTTCGCCTTGTTTCCCATCAATTTTATGAGGCATCTTACCAATGGTTAAATCAATAATATTATCAGGACCTTCGGGAGTGAGCAGCTCTCGATTGCCAAAACCTGCAAAAGCATAAGTCGGCAAAATAGCACTTGCACCTGCCATAGCAGCTAATGAAGCGGTATAACGAAGAAATTTTCGTCGCGTTATATTGTTATCGTTTTTCATAGTTCAGAGATTGTATATAGAAATTCGATATAAAAAATGGAAGCAACTGCCTGTTCAAAAGCAGTGGTTAGATGAAAAAATTAATAGTTTTGCAGTCAGGTGAGACTGGATTTAGCTAAAGCTGACTACAAAAGACCCAGATGTGCTAATTCAAAAATACGCGATACAACAGATGTAGCGAAGGCCTCGCAAATACTGTACCTGCTGTTTTAGAACGCAAATAGGTAAGAAATGATAAATTTAGAGAAGACGATAAACGCTGCTGAAAACCATTCTCACCAACCACCTGAGGAGAGATACTGTTAACTATTTTGGATGGTTTTTGGATTTCGTTGCGTACCTGATGACCACAATTGCACTGTGTTTTATCAGCATGGTGAGCATGCTCCGAGGTTTCCAACCTTACTTGCGGAGCCTCAAGTAAATCAGAAACGGGCGTATGGCAACAAAGTGAAAATGTAACGCTGACCAATAGTATCCCTATCAGTGCAGCCACTCCATATTTTTTGCCTATACCCATAAACTCCATTGGTTGGTGATCATCTATGTTACTTAATGCATAATCCAATAACAACGTTTCTTATTCATACGGCTGGATATTTTGCCTGTTTAACCGACGGGAATTACCAATAACTGTCAGCGAACTAAATGCCATAGCCGCCTCAGCTAATAGCGGATGAAGCATACCCGCCATAGCAAGAGGGATCATCACCACATTATAGAAAAAGGCCCAAAATAGATTCTGTTTAATTTTTGCAAAGGTAGCGCGGCTTAACTTCACCGCTTTTACTACAGCACTTAAATCCCCTTTGACCAAAACAATATCGCCGGATTCAATAGCCACATCCGTACCTGTGCCGATGGCAATCCCCACCTGCGCCTTGGTTAATGCCGGCGCATCGTTAATGCCATCACCCACCATAGCTACAACCTTGTTCTGCTGTTGAAGTTGCTTCACTTCATCAGACTTTTGATCAGGTAACACTCCGGCAATAACTTGCTCGATACCAACTTCGGCAGCAACTGCTTTAGCCGTGCGTTCGTTATCGCCAGTCATAATAATGGGAGTCAGGCCAAATTTTTTGAGGGCATCAATGGCTCGTTTACTGTCTTCTTTGATCGGATCAGCGACGGCAATTATACCTTTAATCGTCCCGTCAATGGCAACCAGCATAGCTGTTTTGGCTTGTTCCTCAAGACCACTTAACTGGTTTTCAATAGAGGTGTTAAGCCCAATTTCTGATTCACGCATTAAGCTTCGGGTGCCAACCAACACCTTTTCCCCTTTAACCTCGGCCTTAATGCCTTTGCCAGTAATTGCCTCAAAATTATCAGCACTGCTTAATTTCCCATAAGTGTCCTCGCCATATTCCACAATAGCTCTACCCAGCGGATGCTCAGAACCACGTTCGGCAGAAGCAGCAGCTTCTATAACTTCTTCTTCGGTTGCACTGTCCAACGCTATCACATCAGTAACACCCGGTTCTCCCTTGGTAATAGTACCGGTCTTATCAAGCACAATGGTATCTACCTCTTTCATGACTTGTATTGCTTCTCCGTTTCGGATGAGCACACCGTTTTTGGCGCCCATGCCGGAACCGACCATCAGCGCGGTAGGCGTAGCTAATCCCAATGCACAGGGACAAGCAATTACCAGCACGGCAATAGCCGCATAAAAGGCCAGTGCTACACTTCCCATTTCCGGATTAATCCACGGGATAAAACCAGCACCCCATTCGGCGATACCGCCAAAAAATCCCGGAAAAATAAGCCAACTGGCAAGTGTAAGCCCTGCAATTCCCAATACTACAGGTACAAAAATAGCGGTAATACGATCAGCAAACTCCTGGATGGGCACTTGTGATCCCTGTGCTTCTTCAACCATCCGTATCACCTGATTCAAAAAGGTATCTTTGCCCACTTCGGTTGCTTCTACTTTTAGCACACCATTTTTATTCAAAGTGGCACCCAACACCTCATCCCCTTTCGATTTCTCGACGGGCATAGATTCTCCGGTGGCAATAGATTCATCAACACTGCTTTGCCCATCAATTACCTTACCATCAGTGGGAATCTTCTCTCCGGGACGAACAATCATCAAATCACCGGGCTGTAACTCCTGTACATCAATTTTTATCTCTTCTCCGTTGCGTTCTACAGTAGCCTCTTTGGCTTCGAGCGTCATTAATTCCTGGATGGCATCCGAAGCCCGGCCCTTGGCTTTAGTCTCTATATAACGGCCGGTCAGATGAAAGGCCATAATCATACCGGCAATACCTGCGAAACTGTGGAAATCTGGCGCAAGGGCAAACTGGTGCAACAAGGCCACAAATCCTGTAGACAAGGCTGCCAACGCTCCCATGGCAATGAGTACATCCATATTGGGTGCCCCATTTTTCGCTGATTTCCAAGCTCCTTTTATTGTTTCCCATCCGGGCCAAAATATAACAGCTGCCGATAGGACGAGCATACCAACCTCAAAACCTAAACCACCTAAAAAGGCATACCCCCATATCATTTCAGGAAGCATCCACAGTATGATAGGAATAGTAAGTGCCCACGACCACCACATTCGGGATTTAGCAGTATCTAGCTTTTCCTGTTGGCGTTTTTGCCTGTTTTCTGCCTTGGACATTTCTGAACCGGATTCCTCCTTCACCAATGTATAACCGGCCTTTTCAATAGCTTCTTCAAAATCTTCTAGTGTCAACCCATCCTGATATGTGACTCGGGCCGTTTCGGCTGCTAAATTAACAGGCGCTTCTTTTACTCCCTCCAGCTGCTCAAGCATTTGTTGTACCGAATTTACACAGCCGGCACAGTGCATGCCGTCAATTTTGAGTGTTTTTTGTTGGAGCTTCTTTTCCTGCGTTTCCATATACTCATTTATTGGTTTAGGAATCAAATTTCATGCTGAAGATACAGCATAAGTATACTATTCTTGTTATAGAATTCTTGGCAATTCTTATAGAATTTTAGGGTTTTCCATGGAGATTATTAACAAAACGAATGGCCGAACGCCACTCCTGCTCAAATCTAATTTGGTGCCCGTGATACCCTGGAGTTGAAATTAGTCTTTAAGGCCATCCAGCGGCTTGCGAAAAGAATCCCTAGCCTTTTTGTAATCTGTCACCGACATGCCGGTCACCTCTTTAAACTGCTTCGATAAATAGGCAACACTGCTGTAATTTAACTGATAGGCAATTTCACTGAGCGTCATCTGCTCATACGAAAGCAACTCCTTGACGCGCTCAATCTTCAGATGAATAAGATATTTTTCAATAGTTGTACCTTCACTTTCGGAAAAAACTGAACTCAGCGATGAATAATTTTTGTGCAGTTCATCCGATAAATAGTCAGACAGTTTAGGCTGATCATCTGATTCTTCCAGCTTCTCAATATAAGCTAGTAACAACATCTTAATCTGCTCTACCAGCTGCTGATGTTTGCCCTTTATTAATGCAAATCCATGATGCTGAAGTTCAGCTTCAGTTTTTTCTTTGGGGATAGCGTGTTCTGCCTGCACTTTCGCCCATCCCAGCTCTACATCTATCACCTTAAAGCCTAAATCCCGGAGCGTATCCTCTACAACGGTCACGCAGCGCGGACAAACCATATTTTTAATCCTAAGTATTTGCTCTGATTGGCTCATAGCTAATATATCTATTTAAAACTAAAATCCTTTTTCATTGGTATAACCGTATCTAATATAAAAAGCGTGCAGATCTCAAACGAATATATATGAGACCTGCACGCATTAATTAAACAACTACGCTCTGCTACATCATTCGCAAGCGGGACAAATTCTGCGTAGCATCGGGTCGGTAGGACATGAGTCTGCATCTTCAGTCCTAAGAGCCTTATCAACTGCATCATCCCCAAACTTTTCTCGTGCTCTAGCCTCCAGTTCTGCCTGTCCTTCTTCCATTTCTTGTTCCTCAGGCTTAACATCTGAACGGTCATTGCCGTTAGTAGCAGCCGCACCAAATCCTTTGCGTGATCCCCGTTTATTAACCTCTTCGGTGTATTTTTCGCCTTTCACTACTTTGTCAATAAAGCAGTAATAGGTGGACTTGAGTTTTTTCTCCCAGGCATATAGATAAATCTCCTCCATGTTATCCCGGAGGTCTTCATCAATATAGAGCGATTTGGATACCGACTGGTCTATAGATTCCTGGAAAGCCGCAGCAATATCAATTTGTCGTTCAGGATGAATTTCATAGGCCGTTTTATACAGATCTTTGTTAATCACACCATCGAGTTCTTCAATTGGCTGCACCGACCCATTGTTGGCCTTGATTGTTTGTGCCATCTCTTCACTCCAATAGCCCTTATCCTCGAGATCCTCGATAAGCTGACCATTGATCACAATATGCTTGCCCGACAGCGTATCCCGCGAATACAAATTGCTAAAGTAGCTGTCGATGGATGAGGTAGTGCCCGAAATAATTGAAATAGAAGCTGTGGGAGCAATAGCCAACAGTACCGCATTCCGGCGCGGCTCGTAATCATAAGGATCTCCCTGCTCTTCCATCTCTTGATAATGCTTAAAGGCACCGCGCTCTTGTGCTAGCTCTTTCGATGTGCGATAGCTTATTTTTCGCATAAAAGAACCCAACTTTCGTGCCAATATAACGGCTTCTTCGGAATCATAAGGGATGCCAAGATCCACCAGTGCCTCAGCAAAGCCCATCATCCCAATGCCCAGCGGACGTAAGTCCATAGTATTGCGTTTGGCTTCGTCGGACGGATAGAAATTTTTATCCAGGATGTTATCGAGTCCACGGGTCATTAGCTGCAGCGTATCTTCCAGCTGATCCCAGTCAACATCGGTGTTATCTTCATTCAAATGCTTCGACAGGTTCACCGAAGCCAATGTACATACAGCAGTCGAATCAGGTCGGTTGGGAATAGAAATTTCGGTGCAGAGGTTGGAGCTATTTATTACACTGTATTTGGGACACGGATTATGGCGGTTGTGCTCGTCTTTAAATATTAACCACGGATGGCCTGTTTTCGCCAACTTAAACAGATACTTTTTGAAGAAGTTTTTACTGGCACGCTTATCGTACTGTTTTAACTCTCCGGCCTCCGCCTGCTCGATACGCTTCTCATACTTTTTCTTAAAATCATCGCCGACTGCATCCACTAATTCAGGACACTCACCGGGATCAAAAAAGTAGAGCGGCTCCTCATTTTTAATGCGTCGCATCATTTCATCCGGCATCCAGAGGCTGGTATTGAGCGACGGCGTGCGGAAGTAAGCATTGCCTGTCGTTTCGCGCAAGTCAAGAAACCCATCGATATCAAGGTGCCATGGCTGCATGGACATTACCTGTGAGCTACGCCGCCGACCGCCCTGCTGAATAGAATTGACCAACGTATCAAAAATTTTAATGAACGGAATAGATCCGGATGAGGGTGCATTCAGCGATTTGATGTTGGAGCCGGTAGCCCTAATGCGGGTCACGTCGGTGCCTACGCCGCCGGCATATTTAGCCAGAAAAGCAGTTTCCCGGGCTTTATCCATAATGGAATCCAGCGAATCATCAATGACACTCACATAACAAGAAGAATACTGCGACGTGGTAGTACCGGAATTAAACAGCGTGGGGGTAGAGTGTAAATACTGAAGCTTCGAAAGCTTCTCATACATTTTAACAATCTGCTCATTGGAGTTACCAATACCCATGGCCACACGCATAAAAAACCACTGCGGCTTTTCAATAATCTCATTGTCGCGATTTCTCATCAAATACCGATCTTTGAGCGTAGTAAGACCGAAATAGCCCAACAATCCATCACGATCAAAATTGAGCGTTTGAGTCAGCAGGTCGAAATCAAAGTCTTTGAGTCGCTCATCAAGCAGATTTTGCTCAAAAGCCTGCTCTAAATAATCTTGGAAATTATCCAACCTCCGGCTTATATCTTTATCAACAATTTTTAGCAGCTGGCGCGTGGCCAGCGTATCATAAACCGGATGCTTTGGAATAAGTTGCTCGATAGCTTTAAGCACCAATTTATCGAGCTCTTCAGTGGTAACACGTTCAGGGACTTTTAAGTCGAGCTCTTTCATAATTTTAAAGACGAGCTCGTAATCGTCCTCAACCTTGAGACCCTCAATGATTTCAAAAATAGCGTTAATAATTTTTTGTGTACGAAATGGCTGTTCAGTACCATCGCGCTTAATGACTGTTCGTTTCATAATATTTGGTAATTTATTTGAAGTTAGGTCGATATGTCATGCTGAACTTTCTTCAGCATCTGTTGGAGGAGATTCCGAAACAAGAGCAGGATGACAAGGGGTGGTCTAGTAATTCGTGTATTCGGTGGAGGAGACCTCAAAGAAGTTAATCAGCTTCTTGACATCTTCTTTCTGCAGGAATCGCAGCGGATTCTCATTGATATGAAACTCCTGCTGAAAACCAAGTTCTTGTAGTCGGCGATCGGTGATATACTTTAGGTAGCGTTCCATCTCTCCGGATGAAATTCCCAGGATCGTACGATCACCAAACTGATGCTTGACGTATTCAATTTCGAGCGACGTGCCATCCAGAATCACATTGCGGATATCCTGCACGTATTCAGTATCCTCAACGATTTCCGGATTTTCCTCGAGCATAATCAGAATAGCCTCAATCCCATTTTGCAGATGCAGTGACTCATCGATGAGCACCAACTCTACACCGGAGACCACATTCTTCATCTTGGCCATATCCTTAAGAGCAAAAAAGTGGGCAAAAGAAGAGTAGAAGAAGATTCCTTCCAGTACAATATTATTCAGCAAAATAGCCCGCAGTACCTGTTTTTGTCCTTTTAGAGTTTCAGGGTTGATTTTGCCATGACTTATCTTGTCGATCTCATCCACAATTAGATCCTGTTTTTTACGAAGGATGGGATCATCAAAAGCCACATCGTACATTTTTTCGCGATCCAGGCCAAATGATTGCAACACAATTTCAAAGAAATCGCTATGAATATTTTCCATAAACAACTGCGTGCTAAAACTCATCTTGGCATGTGGATCCGTAAGAAGCGGGAAAAAAGAATTGACCAGCACATTTTGTACCAGTAATTCTGATGAGCAAAAATACCCCACAGCTGTATCAAAAAGCTCTTTCTCGTCGTCGGTCAGGGAGTGGTAGTCAAGAGCATCCTGCTGAATATTCAGCTCCTCGGGAAACCAGACTACTTTCTTTTGTTTTTCATACAGTTCTTTAAAAATGGGATAAGATGGATCTTCGCTGAGCTTAATATTATCTCGTACAGAAGTACGTCCAATTAGCTTATTATTCATGGTCTATTATTTATAAATATTAGAATTTTCTTTAGTGATACAGCCCTTCGTATATTTAGTATAGTCATATGTAGCGTTATTTAACTCCGAAATGGATTAGATTTAGGCTGATTTGATAATGTATTCATAAGTGTAATACCCTCCCCCTTAGAGGCTGTCCCAAAAGTCCAATGAAAGTAAACGTCCCCTAAATAACTAAGGCGCGATCAATCTCCCTAAATCCCTCTTCTCCAAAAGGGACTTTATATATGCTCATCCTATGAATTAGGACCTACTTTTTGAATCTTGCGTTCCTCCTTGGAGAAGGAGGACAGGAGGATTGACCTTTTACTTCTTATAACGCCTACATTATTAATGTATTCAAACCCATATTGAAACTTTTTAGACAGCCTCATTCACAGTTTATCATGAAAAGAGGGATAGAAATTATTTTCTATTTTTGGATTTGCTATATCTCTAGTTCAGCCTGCTTTTCCCGCATTTGCTTTGCGGCAGCAACCATATTTTTAAGAGATGGTACCGTCTCTTCCCAACCCCGGGTCTTAAGACCACAATCCGGATTTACCCACAGCTGAGAAGAATCAAGCACATCAGCAGCCTTTTCAAGAAGACTAATTATTTCGCTGGTAGAAGGCACCCGCGGAGAGTGAATATCATAAACCCCGGGTCCGATCTCGTTGGGGTAATCAAACTCCACAAAGGCTTCCAGTAACTCCATCTGTGATCGAGAGGTCTCCATAGATATTACATCAGCATCCAGGCGGGCAATGTGCTCGATGATATCATTGAACTCCGAGTAACACATATGGGTGTGAATCTGAGTACAATCCTTAACCACAGTCGAAGCCAGGCGAAAAGCATCAACGGCCCACTTAAGGTAAGGATCCCAGTTTTTACGGCGTAGGGGCAAACCTTCTCTAAAGGCGGGTTCGTCAATTTGGATCGCCTGTATGCCTGCTTCCTCAAGGTCTTCTACCTCATCACGGATGGCCAGGGCAATCTGTTTTGCGGTCTCCTCACGGGATTGATCATCACGGACAAAAGACCACTGTAGAATAGTCACGGGCCCGGTTAACATCCCTTTCACCGGCTTATCAGTTTGTGATTGAGCATACGAAGACCAGCGGACGGTTACCGGCTCCGGGCGGTGGACATCACCATAAATAATGGGAGGTTTAACACCGCGTGTGCCGTAGCTTTGTACCCAGCCGTGACGCGTAAAGGCAAAGCCGGCAAAATGTTCACCGAAGTATTCCACCATATCATTGCGTTCGAACTCACCATGCACCAACAAGTCCAACCCAATCTCTTCCTGTCGGTTTATGAGTTCATCAATCGCACCTTCTATCCGCTCTTCATATTCTTTTTTTGATATCTTCCCTTTTCGGAAATCGGAACGCCACTTACGAACTTCAGAGGTCTGTGGAAATGAGCCGATAGTAGTAGTCGGAAATAGCCCCGGCACATTAAGGTGTTCTTCCTGTTGCTCTTTCCGCTCATTATAAGGATGATCACGCTTCAGCATCTCATCATCGAGTGACTGCATGCGTTGTTGAACACTGTTATTGTGTACCAGCTCCGACTTTCCTTTATCAGAGATATCGGCCTGGTGCTCTTTGAATAGTTGTTGTTCTTCCTCACTAAATGAGTCAGATGCGTAGTTCTTCAGTAATGTAAGTTCATCCAACTTTTGATTAGCAAAAGCCATCCACCGTTTTACTTCGGCAGGCAGAGCTGTTTCATCAGTTTCTCGTTCCAGATCCACTGGGCAGTGGAGCAGAGAACAAGAGGGAGCAATCATGATTTTATCATTGCCAAGCTGTTCCGCTGCTTGTTGAATAGATTCGGCAGCTTTCTCAAGATTGGTTTTCCAAATATTACGACCGTCAATAACACCCAGTGAGAGTGATATACCTTCATCAAGATGATCAATTATGGTACCCAACTGGTCCGGGGCTTCGACAAGATCAACATGTAGTCCGTCAACGGGTAGTTTGCCAGCCAGCCCTATATTATCCTCTAAACCTTCGAAGTAGGTAGTTAATAGCAGTTTTAATTCTGAGCACTCTTCTCCCAGTTTCTGATATGCTTGCTGAAAGGCGATTTCAGTGTCTTCATCAATATCCAGACCTAGAAATGGTTCTTCAATTTGCACCCACTCTACGCCCATACTTTGAAGCTTAGATAAAATATTTTGATAGACGGGTAATAGCTTATCAAGAAGGTCCAAACGGTGAAAATCATCCGGAGCATCTTTCTCTTTACCCAGCAACAAAAAGCTAACCGGACCAATCAGTACGGGCTTCGTGATAACACCCACAGATTTTGCTTCTTCGTACTCATCAAAAATTTTGGATGATAAGCACTGAAATTCTTGATCCGGAGTAAATTCAGGGACGATATAATGGTAATTAGTGTTAAACCATTTAGTCATCTCCATGGCTGCTATATCATGATCTTCATCCTGCAGGCCTCGGGCCATGGCAAAATAAGTATCAATAGGATAGCTGTAGATCTTGTCATCCTCTTCTTGGAAAATCTTTTTATAGCGTTCAGGCACTGCACCAACCAACATAGCTGTATCAAGTACCTGATCGTAAAGAGAAAAGTCATTTGAAGGCACCATATCGATGCCGGCATTTTTCTGGGTGGTCCAGTGCATGACTTTGAGAGACGAGACAGATTCGTCCAACGTTCTCTTATCAATCTCTCCATTCCAATATCGTTCTACTACTTTTTTTAAATCTCTGTTGATACCTATCCGCGGATATCCAAGATTATGCGTAATCATAATGATCTGTTTTAGCTTTAAATTATGAGGAGGGAAACTAAAACGTTGTGAAGGCAGAGAGTTCAAGCGTAATGCTAGTATACAATAAATCGGGTATACGGTACCTGCCTTTCAACAACACCTTAACTCCCGAAGGCCTCGTTTACTTGATCTAAAGGCAGGTCTCCTGGCTTATCGACCGTTTCTTCTACCCTTCCCGTCTCTTTTGGGGCTGAGACAGTGGTCAAAACAAAGAAATAAATCGAATTACAGTTGCGGGAACAGCTCCGGATTTCAAATACTTGAAAGCACCGGATTCCCTTTTCACCCCGACGGTTGTCGGGGCACCTTTAAATCTATTTTCAATAAAACAGCTACCAATATCATTGTCAACGTATACTTTTCCACAAAAGGACAGGGTTATCAACAATCACTGAACTCTTTATAAAATACAGGATACCATCACCACAAAAAATATCAGAGACTCTCCTTGCTATTTAGAATTGATCTAAATAGTTTTACCGTCTGCTATTTAAAAGCAGTCTAAATAAAATCAAGTTTTTTGAGGTACTTATTTTTCGGTCTTCACCAAGCTTAATACATCCTATTTCCCGTTTTAAACCTCACAAAACTCATTAATAAGAATTATAAATAAAGACAACCTAGATAGGTTAGAAGATAATATGAACCCGATGCAACATTTAACCAAGCTACAACTCTCTTTTCTCTTTGTATTCTTTGCATTTTCTACCTCTGCCTTTGCACAATCTGGAACAATTGAAGGGACGGTTCTCGAGGCCAATAATGAGAACCCTTTACCGGCTATCAATGTAGGGCTTAAAAATACCACTTTAGGTGCTCCTACCGATGCAAATGGAGAGTTTACTATTCCAAAAGTTCCTTCAGGATCATATACTCTTTATATCTCTGCGATAGGATATAAAAAAATCCAACGTGATATCACGATTGATAAAGGAGAAACCAAAAATCTTACTATAAATTTGGAAAAAGATATTCTGGGCATGAATGAGGTCGTTGTTTCTGCTACGCGCCGCATTGAATCGCTGGATGAAGTACCGGCTTCTGTGAATATCTTAAGTGATAAAGAAATCGGTGAACAAATTACAATCAATTCAAACCTAAATGACATGCTCGCAAAACAGGTTCCGGGCTTTGCCCAATCTACCGAATCGGGCAGTAATTGGGGACAGAATCTGCGTGGTCGTGACTACTTAGTCCTTGTTAACGGCATTCCACAATCAACTCCTTTGCGAGCGGTAAGCCGAGACCTACAAACTATTGACGCTGGTTCTGTACACCGTATCGAAGTTATCAAAGGCGCAACCGCAATTTACGGTAACGGAGCTACCGGCGGACTTATCAACTATATAACCAACCTGCCACAGAAAAATGGCTTCCAATCAGTAAGCCAGGTGGGATCTAACATCTCGCTTACGGCACCAAGCAACAGCATTGGATATCGGTTCTCGCAACAACTTTCTGGTCGATCAGATAAATTAAGCTACAATATTAAGGGATCATTTGAAGAAAAGGGACTATTTAAGGATGCCAGTGGAGATATTATTCCTACCAATCCACAAGGGCAAGGAGGTCTTTCTCAGGCATCAGTTTATAATATCTACGGGCAGATGGGGTATGATATCAATCCCAAACAGCGTATAGAAGCTATGTATAACTTTTACTCCAATGATCAGGAAACAGAATACTCTACCATTGCAGGTTCATATCCTAATCAAAAAGCAACTGCAGTAAAGCAAGATCCCCGAGGTAAGTCACAAGGTACACAAGGCAACCATAATGCCCAGCTAAAATACACATGGTTAGACTTTTGGAATAAAACCTCGCTGGATGCAACAGCTTATCTGCAAGATTATAAAACGGTATTTGGCTTTTTCAGCGGATATAAAAATGGTGGTCAAAGTTACCTGAAATCTCAAAAACTGGGCTTTCGCCTCAACTTGGAATCTCCTTTTACTCTGAGTGAAAATATTGATGGCTCCCTCATTTACGGTCTGGATTTACTCAAAGATGAGACTCAACAAAAGTTGTTTGATGGTCGCATCATCACTCCTGCAATGGATATGGCAAATTATGCTGCTTATGCCCAGCTGAAAACTATTTTGTATGATGACTGGGTATTCAAAGGCGGTGCTCGTTTAGAAAGTATTAATATCGATGTACCAAGCTACACAACCGTACAAAAGAAAAAACCAAGTGGAGGTTTCAGTGGTGGCGTTGATATCGAAGGCGGAAATCTTAAATACAGTGCCTTCACCTACAACCTTGGTCTCAGCTATAAGAAGTACCAAGCATTCAATCCATTTGTAAGTATCTCACAGGGTTTTTCTATTGCTGATCTTGGGCGTACTCTGCGGAGTGCTACTAAATCAACAACCGTACAAAGCATTGATCCGGAACCAATTATTGTACAAAACTATGAAATCGGAATAAACAGCTCATTTAGTATATTCCGTGGCTCTATATCCGGTTTTGCCAGTACTTCCGATTTGGGAGCTTCATATCAGGAAAACAATAATGGTGCTCTTGTCATTGCCCGATCACCAGAAATTGTCTATGGATTTGAAGTAAGTGCTCATGCACGTCCTATTTCTTTCCTGGAGTTTGGAGCCACCTACAGTTTTACTGAAGGCAGAAGCGATAACAATGATAACGGCAACTACACCGACTCTAAGGATTCATTCTTAGTAAATAACCGCATTTCGCCTCCAAAGTTTACAGCTTATGCCCAATTCCAGTTTACCTCCAAACTGAAATCTAAATTAAGCTTGTTACATTCTGGGAAACGAGACCGATTTGATAATCCTTCTGGTGCTTACCAAAATAAAGTTAACCCATACTCTGTTTTGGATCTAAACTCTAGCTACCAACTACCCTTTGGTTCTTTTAGCATAGGTATTGAAAACTTGCTAAATGAAAACTATTACCCTGCTATTTCACAATGGGCCGGATCTTACTTTGGAACAGGATATTCCAAAGCACCCGGTACGCGTATAAATGCAACATTGAAAGTTAAGCTTTAACCCCTAAATACATTGGCTGCCATTCTGTGAAAAGTTTGGCAGCTTTTTATTTCTATGAATAAACAAATATTACTTTCTATCCATAAATGGTTCGGGCTTATAGCGGGTATTTTTATACTCGTAATGGGAGTTACAGGATCGATTATCGTCTTTGATGATGAGATCGATCACTTTATCCATTCTGAGACCATTGAACAACCCAACTCTTCTAAACCGGTCTCTCTTGATAAGGCTTATTCATCAATTACTAATAAACATCCGAATTGGGACCTTCGCTTCACCAACATTCCCAAAAGTGCCAATCGGGCGATTGAAGCGGAGATACGCCGCCCCGATTCCCGCCGTTTTTTATACGTCCATCCGGTCTCGGGGGAGATCCTTTTTGACAGTAACAGCCAAAACAGTTTCACCCACTGGATGCTTAAACTTCATTACAGCTTGCATTCCGGCTTTTGGGGCGAACTTATTCTATTCATCGCAGCCTTGATGTTCATAGGTTCACTAATTACCGGTTTTTGGTTTTATCGAAAGGCTATCGGACGGGTACTGACTTTCAAAATTCGCCCTCGCTTTCGCAACTTACAATCTACCTCCTCTGAACTCCACCGTACCATCGGGGTCTGGGCCCTGCTATTTAACTTTATTACTGCCACAACAGGCGCTCTTATTTTATTCATAATCGTTAGCACCCATATTAAGTCTGATGGGCCTAAACCTATGCCTAATCCACCGGCCGTTAACACATCTATCGACAACCTGTTGGATAAAGCTCAAACCTCGTATCCCGGCTTTGATCCCTCGTATATCAGTATGCCCAAACAGCCGAATGGCAATATTACCCTCTATGGTCATATGAATACTGACTGGCCTATTCACTACCGGTTTTCAAACTATCTAAAGTTCAACCCGCAAAACGGTAAAGAGCAACAATCCTTTTTTATCGCAAACCAACCGGTTTATATGCATCTGCTTAGTTTTATTTACCCCCTTCATTTTGGAAACTGGGGAGGAATTATCATCAAAATACTTTATTCACTCTTCGGCATAGCGCCCGCTGTTCTCTCTATTACCGGTTTTATTATTTGGCAAAAAAGAAACCGGCAAAAGAAAAGGATTAAACAAAAAAGACGAAATGAACGACTAGCGGCATAAATCGGCTTTTACTTTTCCACTTTCAAGCCCCGAACCTAAATAAGTTCGGGGCTTTTTGTTTACCAACGCTGCACCTTTATAGGTGCAATAAAGTAGTTTTTTTAGTCTTGACTAAAAAATAGTGTAGCCTTAACTTTTGCTTAACTTAAATTAACTGATAAAAAGCTAATTATGATTCGCTACTCACTACTATTATTACTTTCCATCACAATACCGGTCGTTGCTATAGGGCAATCTGGTGGTACTGTAAAAGGAACTATTTACAGTAATGGGAACCCTGTGGCAGGAGCCAATGTAATTATCACCCAACTCCAAAAAGGAAGCCCATCCGATAACGACGGTACTTTCAGACTCAGCAATATTACGCCCGGCAATTACACGCTACTCGTTTCAGCAGTAGGCTATAAAAGGTATAGCCGAGAGATTACCATCCGAGAGGGCAAAAGGATTAACATTGACATCCAGCTTAAAGCTAAAACTGAACAACTTGAAGAAGTTGTCGTTACCGGAACCATGCGTGAAACCTATGTAAAAGAATCGCCGGTTAAAGTGGCGGTCATTACTCCTCAACGATTACAGCGGAGCAAGACGAGCTCTAATATTATGGACCTCATTAGTAATGTAAATGGGCTTTCTACACAGCTGAACTGCGGCGTCTGCGGCACTAATGCTATCCGTATTAACGGCGTTGAAGGCCCCAATACGGCGGTACTTATTGACGGTATGCCCATTATGGGAGCGCTGGCTTCTGTCTATGGATTAAATGGCATCAGCCCTTCCGTCATCGATCAAGTTGAAGTTATAAAAGGGCCGCAATCTACACTTTATGGAACGCAGGCACTGGGCGGCGTAGTCAATATTATTACCAAAAATCCCGATTTAACCCCAACATTTTCGGCGGATGCATACGCCAAAAGTACGAAAGAGGGAAATATTAACATTGCGGCCTCACCAAAAGTAGGTCGATTCAAAGGCTTTATCAGCGGAAACGCCCTTCGCATGGAAAACTTCTTTGACAACAACGGCGATAATTTCAACGATGTGGCAAAGCGATCTCGAATTTCGCTTTTTGGTAAAGGAACCCTGGAAGGTAAAAATGGTGAACAGCGATTAAACTTTGCAACTAAATACTATAATGAAAACCGAACCGGCGGTGTAAAGACCTTCGCTGATGGTATGCGCGGATCTAGTCAAATCTATGGCGAATCAATCTATACTGAGCGCGCTGAGCTACTTACTGATTATCGCCCGGCGGGATTAAGTCAACAGCTGCAAATCAGCGGAGCTCTTACCTATCACAACCAAGATAGTTTTTATGGTTCAGAACACTACGATGCGCAACAGAATATTGCCTTTGGACAAGCTACATGGACTCAATCTTTTTCTGATGCCTTTACACTCTTAACGGGAGTAACAGCTCGATATCAAACATACAACGATAACACTCCGGCCACCTCAAATGGTACTAACAAACGATTTATTGCGGGTGGGTTCACCCAGGGGGAACTTTCAATAAATAACATAATACTGTTGGCAGGTCTTCGCGTAGATCATCATACCCAACATGGCATCGTCACAGCTCCACGGCTTTCGGCAAAATACAGTCCCGATAACTACACAACAATTCGCGCCAGTGCGGGCACAGGCTTTCGTATAGTTAACGTTTTTACCGAAGATCATGCCGCCCTTACCGGATCGCGGCAGGTTGTCTTTGCGGAAAATCTTGCCCCCGAAGAGTCAAAGAGTATCACTGCAAGTGTTGAACAAATTTTCCCTTTAGGATCAAATCCACTGACAGTAAATATTGACGGATTTTACACACGATTCTCAAATAAGATTATCCCCGACTACAACCAAAATCCCAATCTTATCGTATATGAAAACCTGAACGGCTATTCAGTAACACAAGGGGGTTCTGTGAGTCTGGATCACAACCTTACAGTCCTCCCCTTCAACTACAACATAAGTTTTACCCTGATGGATGTGTTTACACAGGAAAATGGCCAGCGTCAATCGCTTACCTATGCGCCAGACTTTACCGGCTCGTGGGGCATTACTTACCAGTTACCTGACCTTAACATAACACTGGGATATAGCGGAACTATAACGGGACCTAAGCGCATGCCGGACAACTATGTACAACAATTTGGGCGCGATCGGTCGTCACCAACTTATACCACGCATGATTTCAAAATTACCAAAGAATTTACCAACGTGAACAGCGCAAACGGCGTGGGTATAGAAGCATATATTTCCGGCGAAAACATCCTGAACTATACGCAAGGCAGTCCGCTTGTGGATGCTTCAAACCCTTTTGGTTCCCAATTTGACACCATCTATACCTGGGGGCCCGTCATCGGTCGTACATTTTCGCTGGGCGCGCGACTTAACATCAGATAAATCCAACATAGTGCTTTTAAAATGCTCAACCATTTACTAAAACTTCTGATTCTTATAGCTCCCCTTCTCTTCTTGAGTGGGTTTAGCAGTTCGCTGGTACAAGCCCAAGGACAAGAAATAAATTGGCAACCTTTTGAAAAGGCTATCAACAAGGCACGTTCAACTAAAAAACCTATCCTTGTAGATGTGTGGGCACCTTGGTGCGGTTGGTGTCATAAAATGGAAAAGGACGTCTATCCTGCGCTTGTATCAACATTAAAGGAGAATTTTTTACTCACACGTATAAACCGGGATAACCATAAAGCCACCTATCAATATAACGGACAACGCTATTCTGCCATCCGCCTTACCCAAAAATTTAAGATCCAAAGCGTACCGGGCCTTGTATTCCTTTCAGAAGAAGGTCAGTACTTACTGCATATCTCTGGCTTTATCAGCGCCAACAAGCTTCGTCCAATACTCCTGTGGATATCTTCAAAATCCTATCAGGAACAATCTTACGCTGACTTTATCAGCCAACACAAACATTAAGCTATATTCTTTCGCACTACGAAAAATTACTCGCCTTTCTAAAATATTCTCATTTTAAATACCAATCTCGCTTACGCAATTTTTCGTATTAAATATTTGTTGCTATGATATAAGGTAAAGTTTAATACGAATATTATAAGGCATGAGAAATCTATATTACTTAAGTGTATCACTGCTTATTCTGTCGGTTGTAGCGTGTGGTAGTCCTCAAAATAAGACATCAAATACTCAAAGCGCTAAATCTGCTTCCATGAGTATCAGCACGGCTTCAGGTGTAGTCCCGGATACCATTGAGATTGAAAAAGTTGAGAAATCAGAAGCTGAGTGGAAGGAAATTCTAACAGATAAGGAATATCATATTCTGCGTGAAGAAGGTACGGAACCGCCCCACAGCAGTCCTCTGCTGGACATTAAAAAAGACGGTATTTTTTACTGTGCGGCCTGTGGACTTCCGTTATTCCGGACCAAAACCAAGTTTAAATCGGGGACCGGCTGGCCTAGCTTCTGGAAGCCTATTAGTCCCAAGGTGGTAAAAGAAGTTGACGATCGTAGCTCAGGGGTACTCCAAACTGAAATTGAATGTGCTCAATGTGGGTCTCACATCGGCCATGTGTTTAATGACGGACCCGAACCAACGGGACTCCGCTACTGCATGAATGGTTTAGCACTCGATTTCAAAGCTGAAGAAAAGAAGGAGGATAAGTCAGAACAATAAGGCAAATTATTCTTCTGCAAGTTCTGTGACAAAAATCGTACTGGCCAAATCATGGCCTACTACTTGTTGGTTATCTTCAACCAATAGGGTAAGGGGGCCATCGAAAGGGGCTTTTTCTTTAACCGTAATACGAACGCCCGGTAATAACCCTTCTTTTTCAAGATAGCGGAGGCGTTCAGGATCCTGATCCTTTACTCGTCCTATAATGTAGGTATGGTTTTCTTTAGCGTGAATGAGCGACTGCTCATCCATCTCGGGCATAATACCATCTTTGGAGGGAATGGGATCACCGTGCGGATCGTGAGAAGGATCATCCAACAGCTCGGCAATTTTATCCTCAAACTGCTCAGATATATGATGCTCCAACTGTTCAGCCTCGTCATGCACTTCATCCCATGAATAGCCCATCACTTCCAGCAGGTACAGTTCCAACAGCCGATGATGGCGAATAATCTCCAGAGCCATCTTCCTCCCTGACTTGCTAAGCTTGGCTCCCTTATATGATTGATAATCAACCAGTCCCATCTCATCCAGCCGCTTGATCATATTTGTAGCTGATGCCGATGACACCTCCATAGCCTCGGCAAGCCGACTTGTAGAAACGCCCTCTTCTTCGGATTCTAACTTGAAAAGCGTTTTTAAATAATCTTCAATCGCTTGGCTCAGTACCATAAAGAGGATTAGTGAAAATTCTAAATCACTGCAAATATATTAATTACAGCAATATTTTACAGTACAAAAATTAAGAGCTAACAGATATATTTATAACAATCAGTTTGTACACATTATTCGGCATTTTTGAGCGAAACTCCATACTGTTCTAAATACGCCTTAAACTCCAAAGTATTAAACAACTCCTGTCCCACATATGTCAATAATTTATCCAATACGCGCGGCGGCAGATAACCCGGCTGGGTCCCCAGGATTTCTCCTTCAGGATCTACAAAAATCATGGTAGGCGTAGCAGTTACCCGCAATTTCTTTGCCAGCTGCTTCTGAGTGTACTCGTCACCATTAAATTGTACTTCTTTATCGGATTCTATATCAATCCGAACAGGGTGAAAATATTGTACTAAACTGTCTTGTACCGAAGACGCCGGAAAGGTATCCTCATACATTTTCTTGCAATAACTGCACCACTGTGTTTCCGCAAATATGAAGACCTTTTTTTCTGTTTGGGATGCTTTTTACTGTGCTTTTTTCAGTGACATCCAGTTAATATCCTGCGCAACACTAGCATCCGGGATAAGAGCACAAGTTAAAAATATACAGCAGAATATTATCCTCATAACATTTCTCAAATACTACTCTTTATTACGTTTGATGATAAGGATCGTCATATCATCATGCTGCTTTGTGTCACCAATAAACGAATATAATTCTTGGGACAGTTCTTGCAGCAGTGTTTCCGCTGAAGATTCTTTTCGCTGCTCTAAAAATGTGTGGAGACGTTTACTGCCGTAAAAATTATGCGCTCCATCCAGTGCTTCCACAATTCCATCAGTGTAAAGTACTAATAAATCATCTTCGAGTAGGTTCAACTTCAGTTCCTCAATATTATCATCGAATAAAGAGCTTTGTGTAAGTCCTACGCCAATACCATTGGGCCGTAATTCTTCGGAATGGCTGTTTTCTGCACTTATCTTAATAACCGGATTATGCCCTGCACGCGCAAAGTTGAAGGAATTATCTCTCAGATCTACAATACCATAGACCAGTGAAATAAAGGTTCCCCGCGGAGCAGTATCATAAAACAGCCGGTTCGTTTTTTTCAAAATCTCGGCGGGCGAATCAATTTCTCGACATAAACTATGCAGTATGCCCTTAATAAACGTCATATAAAAAGCTGCCTGAATGCCTTTACCACTTACATCACCTATAGTCACCGCTAAGCGGTGTTCATCAAGCTGAACAATATCATAGTAATCACCGCCGGTTTCATAAGCGGGATTACAAATTGCGGCAATGTCAAGCCCTTGCACCTGCGGTGTCTCTACCGGTAAAAAAGATTGTTGTACATCACGAGCTATTTCAAGCTCCTGCTTAATACGCTGTTCTTGTGCCAACTCTTTCACATATTCGGGTACATAATCAGGAAGCGACTGGTGCTCCCTCCCCTTAGTAACAAATACAACGCCGATAAGAACAGTAAACAACACAAACCCGCAAACGACTAAAAACGCATAAAGATCGGGCGATCCCGAGGCTATCCATCCACTGGAAGCATTAAGCATCAACAAAAACAAAAAATGGGTAAATAATGTCGTTAGCAGATCCCAACGTAAAAAGATCCCTACAAACAACCCACTTAGGAAAATATGCAGCAGATATCCCGACCAATCGGGACCTACCGACAAAGCCGGAGAGAATACGGCCATCGACAGAACCATCATAGCAGCGGCAGTAATTTTACTCCCTGACATTCCATATGCTTTAGTTCCTACCACTGCAAATATCGATAGAATGAGTACCAAGCTAAACAAACCAGTATCGATAAACAGATAAATGGGAACCCACGTTGCCGTGTAGGATAAAAAGGTGTTATTAATTTCAATATAGAGTTCCGGGAAAAACGACAGAATAAGACTCCAAAAACCACAGGCGATACCTGCCAGCACCACAGATCGAAGGATAGTTTCTCCAATAGGCTTGTTAAACAACCTGCTCTGTCGTACATAGTCATAACTAAATAATTTATCCGGCCAATATTGACGCATCAATGAATCGCCAACAGCCGTAACCGCAAAGAGAGCAACAGACATCAAGGCTCCCGAAAAAGCCATTTGTAACCCAATCTGGAGCAAACTAGCAGTTTGCGAGACATCGAATAGACCACCGGTTACAAGATTTTCAAGTAAAATTATGGATGGTGTTATCAAACCGGCAATTATCCCTACCACTAAGGCAGGACTGCTATCCACCGTTCGTGATCGGATACGAAAATACAGCAGCACAGCAACGGATATTCCAAAAAGAAGTATAAGCGCCGTCACAATGAAATCTAATAACCCGAGCGCAGATTGGTCTTGGATACCATTATACGTGTACTCCAAACCCAACAGTGCCCCCGTAGGCAATATCGTCAGTGTGATATTCACATCCTGTCCAAGTATAGATTCATTATTCGAAAACGTCACTTCAGCAGCCGTATGCGAATTGATAGCCGTCACTACCAAATCGGTACGTTTCATATTTTCAAACTCCCATCCCGTATTCTTCAGGTGATAGGCAGCTAACTTCTCAATATTGGCAGTAGAATACGTATGTGCCTGCTTTTCGGTCTTCTCAATATTTGAAGAATCAGATACACCATTCCGTTCCGACTTTATATCAAACGATAATACTCGCTGCAATGTTGAATCTGGTGCTGATTGTAAAAACTGTCTATCTTCTTTAATGTCAAAAGCTGCAGTTACTGCTTTTTTGTTTACAATCCGGTTGGGTAGCACGTTATGCGGGTTGGTAAAACCAATCAATTGCCCGGATTCATCCAAGTGAATACGCATATGATCTTGCTGTCGCGGAACGGATCGAAATCGTCCTCCCGACCCCTGTTTTTTGATAATCATCTCCCAATAATACGGGTATATCCCTGCGTGGCTTGAATCTGAAAGCAAACGAACCATGTGCTGGCGACCAAGATTAGCCTGAAGGCTATCCAACAACTGACGATTACTTTCAAACGACACTATGGTTTGCTGACCATCAAGTGAATATCCCAAGGTATTAAATGCCTCGAGCGCTTCGGCTTGTGCAGCATTTTTATTCAACCGAGTATTTATTGCACTCTTGGGATTTTGTGACGAATAGCTTAGGAAAAAACCAAACAGACACAGCAAACCAACGGCACCAAAAATATAGTCGCGAACTGTAAAAGCACTATTTTTATTTAGTAATGACATTTACTTCGTAATAACATTCAATGATGTGCGATAATACTTATTTTTTTAATCTCACGCATGAATATGCCAAATTGTTACGAAAAATTCTTATTCAATAATTTCAACGACTTTCTTCTGCCATGTGTCTCATTGCTTTCGCTTATAAGCAGCATCCAACATACAACTTAATCTTTGCGGCTAATCGAGATGAAAACTACAACAGGCCAACATGCGCGGCGCAATTTTGGGATGATTACCCTACGCTTCTGGCAGGTAAAGATTTAAAGGCCGGCGGTACATGGATGGGCATCACCAAACAAGGACGCTTTGCAGCGTTGACAAACTATCGCGATCCCTCCATCCAAAAAGAAAACCCACCCAGTCGGGGAGAGCTAGCATTGGATTTTTTAAAGACGAGCGATACTCCAATGAATTATTTGCGCAATATCCACTCTAAAGCAAATCAGTATATGGGATTTAACCTATTGGCAGGTACTATAGATCAGATTGGATATTATTCTAATCAACAAGACAACGCTCACCAGCTTAATTCTGGACTATATGGATTAAGCAATCATCTGCTTGATACCTCCTGGCCCAAAGTGAATCGTGCGAAGGAAAACTTACGCTACCTAATAAAGAATAAACAAATTTCTGAACAAGCCCTTTTTGATTTACTCGCTGATGATCAGCAAGCACCTGATGATAAATTGCCTGACACCGGTATCTCAAAAGAGGTTGAAAAACAGGTTTCTCCTGTTTTCATCAAAAGCGATAATTACGGTACTCGATGCTCAACCGTGTTACTGATTGATAAAGATGGGGTTGTCACATTTACCGAACGGCGTTTTCAACCGGGTACATTAAAAGTAGAGGACGAAAACCAATATCGGTTTTCAATCGATCCTAATCCAGCGATGTAGCTGCGGCTTCTTTGCCCTCAGGTGCATACTCTTCGGGATCCGGAATTTTACCGAACTTGAAAATGATACCCACGATAAGTGCTATTCCCAGCGGATAAATAATCCACCATGGAATACCAACCACCAGCATCCCAATCATACTCGTGATGCTGATTGTCCCGACAATCATCGCATAGGGTAGCTGGGTATTAACATGCTCAACATGATCGCACTGGGTAGCAATAGAGCTTAGGATCGTTGTATCTGAAATAGGGGAACAATGATCACCCCAAACCGATCCTGCCAACACCGAACTTACACTGGCATAAATAATTTCGTGTGTAATCTCGAATGGCAGTCCGGTATTATTTCCAATCTCCCAAGCCAGTGGCACTACCAGTGGCATCAAAATGCCCATAGTTCCCCAACTCGATCCCGTTGCAAAAGCAGTCAGGGCCGATAAAAGCAGAACAATGGCCGGCAACCAATAGGCATTAAGTGTTTCTCCAAATACATTCATGAGGTAATCGGCGGTACCCAGCTCCACGGTAATGGCACTAAGGGCCCAAGCTAAAACAAGTATCAAAAGCCCATCAAACATAGTATGCATCCCCTCCATCATGCCCTCAAGCATCTCTTCTACTTTTAACAATTTTTTTGATAGGGTCATGACAATAGCCACTGCAATGGAAATCAGGGATCCCCAAAGTAAGGCTTTGTAGGAATCAGCTGTTTCAATAATTGATTGAATGGAGTCACCCGATCCGGTAACAAATAGCCCCGCAACAGTACCAAAAATAAGTGTTAGTATGGGGATGGCTGCATTAGTCCAATGGGATACCTTTTGCTCCTCTTCATCATCCTCGATCTTATCTTTCCATAAATTATACTTGTCCAGCGTTGAGTCATGTTTGGACTTGTACAAGTTGATACGAGCAGTAAGCATGGTAGCAAAATCGCGGCCCGACCACGCAATAAGAAGTACAAAAAAGATGGTGAAAAACGCGTAAAAGTTATAGGGGAGCGAATTAACAAACACCGAATAGGCCGACTCATTAAAGTTTGGCATCTTCGATTCAGCATCAGCGATGAAGCCAACCATAGCCCCAATCCAGGTACTTACTAAGGCAACGGTGGCTACCGGTGCGGCGGTGGCATCTACCAGATAAGCCAATTTTGCCCGTGAAATACGCAGCTTATCGGTGAGTGGACGCATGGTGTTTCCCACAACCATGGTATTGGCATAATCATCAAAAAAGACCACAAATCCCATCAGCGAGGTCATTAGTTGGCCGTGGGCCTTAGTGCGTACAAAAGTTGTGATTCGCTCGATAATGCCCCGCGTACCACCATTATCGGTGATGATTCCTACCATCCCGCCAATTAAGAGTGTGAAGATAATAATACTCATATGCCCCGTATCAACGGTAGCGGGAACAATGTACCCATCGAGGGCGGTAAAAAAGCTCGAAAAAATACCCGCAAAACTGACACTGCCGGCTAAAAAAGCTCCACACCAAATCCCCAAAAACAGTGCGAATAGTACCTGCCGAAAGATAAGTGCAATACCAATGGCAACCAGCGGAGGTACAATACTGAGCCAGGTTCCCGTTTCGATACCGGCAGAGGCTGTTTCCTGCAAGGCTACTGCTGTATCCGGTGAGGCGTAACCAAAGTTAAGCCACAAAAAAATACTGCATACACCAACGACAAGAAATAATATTTTCCGTTTCATTCAGCTCACTATTACTTAATTATCTTAACTGACCATCACAAAGAACGTAAATGATGAATGAAAATACAATCTCTGTACTAATTTGCCAGAAATTTTAGACTGATATAATCACAACCATTAAAAAAAAGAAATAACATTAGGGGTATCCCCACCTTAGGAGTGTATTACAATCTAGAACCGAAAAATTAATTTAAGTAAAAATATGGGTTAAAAGCTCATACTAGTAGAATTCTTAACTAAACCCCTTGATTATGAAACTTTCAAAGTTACTATTTCTGGTTATATCTTTAGCAATATTCAGTTTGTATGGATGTTCTGATGGTGGACCGGCAAATACCAATCCAAACATCACTCCCCCTTCAGCAGAAGAGTTTAATAACTTAAGAGCTGCTGCCTGGGATTCGTTGACACAAACCCATCAATTTGATGCAGCAAATGGCATCTCTTTTACTTCTGAGAATGGCGTGGACTTGAACGTTCCTTCGGGTTGCCTGACACTAAATGGGCAGTCTGCAAGTGGATCTGCAACCTTAGAATATGTCGAACTTTTTAACAGAAGCAACATGCTCGTCAGCAATAAGGCTACAATGGGAATAGATTCCACAGGCAAAAAAAGGATGCTAATATCCGGTGGATCATTTTTCATGGAAGTCACTCAAAACGGCCAAGAATTGGAAGCATCCTGCAATAATGTTCAGCTAAAAATTCCCGGTAATTTAACAGGCGGAACTGATACTGAAATGACATTATGGAAGGGTAACACAGATAATAATGACAATCTTGGCTGGGAAGAAGAGGATTCAACAGGAGTAGCTGGCGCAGGTCAAAACCTATTTGTAGAAAATACTAATTATTTTGCGTTTCCTAATGACTTCTCCCCTACCAATGTGGACAAGTTTTATTCTGACCCCCGTCCCAAAACTACTTTGCAGGTTCAACCGCCTGAAGGTTATGACAGCGAAAACTCTGCGGTCTATCTGTCTTATGATGGAGAAAAAAATGCATTAGCTCAACTTGATACTTTTGACGAAAACACCGGTATCTTTTCAGAACATTATGGACAGATACCTATTGGTTTAGAAATGCATATCATTTTTACCACTGAAGAAAATGGCCAATGGCGCTATGCCATAAAGGGAGTTACTGTAGCAGAAGATGATTTATATACTTTTACTATTGCAGATACACAACTCGGATCCAAGCAAGACTTAACGAATGCGATAAAAAATCTTCCTTAATTGAAAACACACATTGCAAACATCATCAATAAAAAAACCTGACAGGCGTCAAACCTGTCAGGTTTTTCATATTTGATAGAGGGCTTTGCAAAACTATCTCCATCTTGTCATTCTGAACTTGTTTCAGAATCTCATATGCATTTGTTGGCGTTTAAACCAAGATAGGTTTTGCGAAGCCTTTTTGATAATAAATATCAGCCTAACTTCTCGATCGCAGTATTAATACGACGAATGGTCGCTTCCTTGCCAATTAGTTCGAGGGTGGGCGTCAAATCGGGTCCATGCCCCATTCCGGAAACAGCTACCCGCAGTGGCATCATCAGTGGGCCAAATCCTACGTCATGGGCTTCAATCACTTCTTTTATTTTATCTTTCAGTGTTGTCGCCTCGAATTCATCGGTATCAAGCTGTTCTATTTTATCCACATAGTCACTGAGTAATTCGGCACTGTCATCGCTCCATTTATCAAGCGCCTGCTCTTCATACTCTTCGGGATCTTCAAAGAAAAAGTGTCCCATCGTAATAAATTCTTCGACCTTGCTTACCCGATCTTTCATCAGTGGTATAATTTCCATCATATATTCTTTATCGGGATCAATGCCATGCTCGTTGGCAATCTCGTTGACGCGGGGAAATAATTCTTCGGCCGGTTTTTCACGCAGATAATGCTCGTTATACCAGGTCAGCTTTGGATAGTCGAATACCGCACCGCCTTTGCTTACGCGATCCAATGAAAACAGATCAATCAGCTCATCCATGGAATGAATTTCTGTATCATCACCGGGGCTCCATCCCAAATAAGCAAGGAAATTCACGAGTGCTTCAGGCTCATACTTTTGCTCGATATAATCTTTGGTGTTGATGGGGATACCCTCACTCTCGGCTTTTCGCTTAGATAATTTTCCTCCACTGGGCGACATAATAAGCGGCAGGTGTGCTACCTTTGGTGGCTCCCATCCAAAATATTCGTACATCAACATGTGCTTAGGCGTACTACTTAACCACTCTTCACCACGAATTACATGCGATATTTTCATCAGGTGATCATCAACGACATTCGCCAGGTGATAAGTGGGCATACCGTCGGATTTAACCAACACCTGATCATCAAGTCCTTTGCTTTCGAAGGATACAAAACCGCGAATCTCGTCCTCAAAACGGACGGTTTCGCGACGGGGCACTTTTAGCCGAATCACATAGTCTTCGCCTTCATCCAGCTTGCGCTCCACTTCTTCTTCGGGAAGCGTCAAGCTATTTTTCATCGACATGCGTGTAATAGCATCGTACTTGGGAGCCGGATTCCCTGATTTTTTAAGGCGCTCTCGCATTTGATCGAGCTCTTCGGGCGTATCGAAAGCATAGTAAGCGTTGCCTTGTTCTACAAGCTGCTCAGCGTAATCTTTATATATATCTTTGCGCTCGCTCTGGCGGTACGGGCCTACATCACCGGGGTTTTCGGGACCTTCGTCAACCTCCATCCCGATCCACTTAAGTGATTCCTTAATATCTTTTTCGGCGCCCTCTACATAACGGCTTTGATCGGTATCTTCAATCCGCAGCACAAAAGTACCGTCATGCCCCTTTGCAAATAAGTAATTGTAGAGTGCCGTTCGAAGTCCACCAATGTGCAACAAGCCGGTGGGTGACGGCGCAAATCGTACACGTACATTTCCATCCATAAAAAACTGGCTTACTAATTTCTATAACAATTCTTGTTTAATTGGCCTCAAAAATAACGTTTCTCTGGCAGTAGTGCTAATAAGTAAAGAGTAAGGAGTAAAAATAAGGTTTAGCAATTTCGTAGAATTGATTTTCCCTTTTTGCAAATTCCTTGAGTAATCTTCTGTTATCTTGCACTCACTGAGCCGGCAAATCTAGCAATTAATCAGAAATAATGCGACACGACACGCCTTCAAGTCCCAAACTGCATTATTCGTAATTTCTTCAGGGATCACAGTCAACTAATATTGGTATTTCTATTTAATAAAATAATTATTGTCTTTATAGTACGACCAATGAACAAAACATTTCGCACAAATTAACCTCTCTTTACTCCTTACTTATCACCCCTGTAAGCAATGAAACTAGCCCTGCTCTTCCCACAATTTGCCCCCAATCTTTACGATCTCACCGCCATGCTCCGGGCAGATCGTATTATTATACAAGATGAAGAGCAATGGTCACGCAAGAGCCGTATCCACCGCGCCAAAATCAGAGTACCTCAAGGCACACAATGGATAAACATCCCCATCCGGACTGAAGACCGGAAAAAGGCCATCAAGGAAGTACGGATGGATCACTCTGAGGATTGGGTAACCCCACTGCTTCGAGCTATAGAGTACAATTACCGGAATAGCATCTATTATGATTTCTATGAACCGGAAATCAAAGCAGATTTCCAGTCGGCTTACGACTACGTCTATCTGATGGAGTTTGTACTTTATATTCAACAAAGGCTATTTCGGTTTATGGATATCAATGTGGATTATGAGTTATCAAGCGAAGTGCCAGAATATACCTCCGATCCTGATTTGCTAGCGAAAGAAGTCGGAGCTGACACGCTTATTCAAGAATACGACAGTAGGCATTACCAACGGCAAGCAGAACGATATAATAATGAGCTCTCGTTTGAACACCCTCAATACCACCAACATTTTGACGGTTTTGAGCCTTGGTGTTCGTTGCTGGATGTGCTCTTTCAGTTTGGTCCGGAAAGCTTCAAAATTACTGATAAACTACAATGTTGAATGTTGGAAAAGGAATGTTAAGTTATTTCCACTCAATATTGAAAGAAAAATTTACCAATGAATTGCCAAAAACATTTATTTTCTCTTGATGAAAGTCATCATTATCTGAACTGTGCCTATATGTCGCCGATGCTTACCTCGGTAGAAGAAAACGGCATAAAAGGCATCCGCCGCAAACAAAATCCTTGGGATATTACTCCCGAACATTTCTTTACTGACAGCAATACACTCCGCTCTCTTTTTGGTGAACTTATCAATGCTCAACAGCAAGACATTGCACTCATGCCAGCTGTTTCTTACGGACTGGCAACAGTAGCCAAAAATATTGATCCTGCCAAGGGTCGCGAGATTATTATTGCAGGTGACCAATTCCCCAGCAATGTTTATGCATGGAAACGATTTTGTCAAGAGCACGACTGTCAATTGAACATCATAGATCCACCGACAACATTGAACCAGCGAGGTCAACAATGGAATAAGCACTTGCTTAACGCTATCAATGAAGATACCCTCATGGTTGCCTTGGGTAATGTACACTGGACTGACGGTACCCTATTTGATCTTAATTCCATTGGCCAAAAAGTGCAAAATCACGATGGCTATTTTGTTATCGACGGTACGCAATCGGTAGGAGCATTACCAATTGACATCCAACAAATACAAGCCGATGCCCTGATTTGTGCAGGCTATAAATGGCTAATGGGCCCCTATGCCATGACTCTTGGTTACTTTGGAGAGAGACTACAAAATGGGATTCCTCTCGAAGAGGGATGGATCACCCGTAAGAACAGCGAAGATTTTAGTCGCCTTATTGATTATGAAGATGACTATCAGCCCGGTGCTCAACGGTTTGATATGGGTGAACGCAGCAATTTTGTTTTAGTTCCAATGATGATTGAGGCACTAAAGCAGATCCTTAGATGGGATCCAAAAAACATCCAGGAATATTGTAAGTCAATAACTACTGATTTAGTCCAGGAATTGCCCAAATATGATTATAAAATTGAAAATCCGGATTGGCGGGGGCATCACCTCTTTGGGATCCGGCTGCCAGAACATATAGCACTTGACGAACTTAATCACAAGCTGGAAGAACACAATATTCACCTTTCCGTTCGCGGATCAGCTGTGCGCATTGCGCCAAATGTATATAATGATGAGCAGGATGTTACTGCTCTGCTTGAGGTGCTGAAAGATGTTGCAACCAACAATACGTAAGGAGCAATAAATACTTTTACTCATTATCTATCCTTTAACAGCTAATAATATAATTCGATAAAAATGCCCGATACGTCATCAACGAACTCAAACAAGAAGCCTAACTACTGGCTTGTCTTTGGGGTCGGTATCGCCTATATCCTGCTACTCGGGCTATTCACCTACTTTTTTAACCTGCCCATTTAACCACTATGCACTGGATTGACTGGCTTGTACTTATCGCCTTTCTGGGATACACTATCTGGGACGGTACGCGCCATGGCAAAGAAAGTGACAATATTGAAGGTTTTTTCTTAGCCAACCGCTCCATGCCATGGTGGGCTATGGGACTTTCGGTCATGGCAACCCAGGCTTCGGCTATCACCTTTATCGGAACAACCGGACAAGCCTATGTTGAAGACATGCGCTTTGTCCAAATTTACCTGGCCGTGCCCTTCGCCATGATTATCCTGTGCACTACACTTGTCCCCTTTTTCAATAAACTGCAAAACTTTAGTGCCTACGAAGTCCTCGAAGAACGATTTGGTCTCTCAACCAGACTTTTTACCAGTCTGCTATTTTTATTTTCCAGAGGATTGGGACTCGGCATCATCATCGCCGCGCCATCATACGTCCTTGCGCTGCTGCTAAATATTCCGCTTTCTACAACTATTCTTATTATTGGAATCACAGCCACGCTCTACACTATGGTCGGCGGCATCCATGGCGTCATTCGTACCGACGTCAAGCAAATGGCCATTATGCTCTTTGCACTTGCTTTTTGCTTTTTCTGGATACATTATCAGCTTCCCGAAAACGTGGAGTTTTCTGACTCTTTGTACCTGGCCGGTACGCTTGGCAAGCTGGATGCCCTGGATCTCAGCTTTGACATCAGTGAAAAGTACAATGTGTGGACTGGTGTTATCGCCTCTCTCTTTTTAATGCTCTCCTATTTTGGCACTGATCAAAGCCAGGTACAGCGATATTTGACAGCTAAATCACTCGATGATGCACGAAAGTCTTTGCTTTTGACCGCCTATGCCAAAATCCCCATGCAATTTTTTATCCTGCTATTAGGCGTTATGCTGTATGTGTTTTATATCTTTGGCGCGCCCCCCATGAGCTTCCGCAGTGTAGAACCAACTGCCCAGCAGCAACAAATAGAAATGAAAGGAGAACAACTGCAAAAGCAGTATGATAGAGCCTACCAGCAACGAAAAGAATCGGCCCGTGAGCTGCTCCAAAATCGAACGGACAAAAATGCCCGCCAATTTCAGCAGGCCGACCAGCAACTAAATGAGGTGCGTCAGGCCGAACTGCAGCGACAAGAAAAGATTACACAATCCAGTCTTAATGACACTAACTATATTCTCCCCTATTTTATCCTCAATGAAGTTCCTATTGGCATCATCGGACTTATTGTTGCTGGTATTTTTGCCGCTGCCTTATCAAGTATCGACAGTGAACTCAACGCTTTAGCTACTATTTCTATTGTAGATTGGTATAAGAGGTTAGATTCTAAAGACAGAGATGAGGCATGGTATCTTAAGTCATCACGATTTGCAACCGTATTATGGGGCACTCTGGCAACGTTGGCAGCACTGGCACTCGGCGAAACGCGATCTATCATTGAACTGGTAAACAAAATCGGCAGTTACTTTTACGGCTCTATACTTGGCGTTTTTGTCTTACTGCTTTGGGTAAAACGAGCCAACGGTGTTGGAGCTCTAACGGGACTCATTTCTGGGATGGGTACTGTGTTTTTGTTCGATCGTATTTACACCAATCCCGGAAATGGTGATTGGGAAACAATAATGCCGTGGCAACATGTACCTGAAGGATTTACCAAAAGCATTGAGTATCTCTGGTTGAATCCAGTAGGGACCACCGTCGTTGTGGTCGTAGGTATTATCTTTAGCATGTTCTGGAATCGTTTTAAAAGAGAGTAGCACTTTTACTGCTTACCACCTTCTTCGTTTTCAATATCCAAGGGATCTTCGGCACTGCCCACAATGGCTTCCATGGCATCTGTGAGTGTTGCCAATCCTTCAATTGGTTCATGCGCCATGACCAAAGCAAGTTCCTAGCTTCCATTTTGAAACTGAAGAAGCATTCTTCAATCAATAAAAAAGCCCCGACTTTTACACCGGGGCTTAAAATGAATTAGAAATTCCGACTGTTCTTTATCAATCGTTATCCGGATTCAAAATATTTTCGATACGCTGTTCCGCATCCGTTAAGTGGACATATGTTGCCCGATCATCGATGCGACTTTTCGTATCCTGGATATCACTAAGCAACAATTCTAGCTGGTTGCGCACAATGGGCCGAATATCAGACTGGCTGACATCCACATCCGTCCAGCCGTAGAATTCTTTGAGCTCATCGGGAATATCAGGCAGTTCTTCGGTCATCAAATATTCCATCCGTTCGATATACGCTCGCTGCAAATTTCGACGGTGCACGCCAATAGCATCATTATCATCGAGCTCGCTCCATATTCCATTACGAACATCATCCATCATCTCAAACGCATCGTACGTATTTTGGGAGGACCGGGCATCAAACTCTATAAGCCGGGCGATACGCTGCGGATCAGTCACATCATCAAGTACGCCAGCCTGTGCACTGCGCAAATTGTCAACAACCGTTGATTGATTAACACGGCTTAGAATATCCTCATTGAGCATCCAGCTAGGAGTATTAAATGCATAATCAACAAGGAAATTCATAGCTCGCTGCTGTGTTCGTTCTGGCACAAATTCATAAACCGGCCCATCTTGGTCATAGGTCTTGTTGTTTTCATAAACTCCGCCAATATTTTTAGTGACGTGTCCCATATACCGGTTCCATTGGCCTACAATATTTCTATACAGCTCTTCGAGCTCCTGGTAATTAGCACCTTCGCGGTCAGTCCATTCCACAAGATTAGCGGTGATACGCTTGAGATTAGCAATCCCTAACTCACTTGCTTTCATTGCATCGTTACCGAGATCCTCATTTTGAGCGCGGGGGTCAATCTTGCTGGCTGTTTGCTTGCCATAAAAATAACGGGGATCGTCTGCACGTTCGCGGGTCCACTCGTTTAGCTTCGCTTCTTTTTCTTCCTTGCTCATACTGTCCGGGAACCAAGTATATCCCCATTTAACAGCCCACTTATCATATTTACCGATAGCAGGATGAAAACTCTTCACCCCATCGCCAGGCTGAGCAATATAATTGAAGCGAGCATAATCCATAATAGAAGGAGCCGTACCGTGCTCGGCTGTAAATGAAGGCGACCGAAGTGAATCTACCGGATAAGCATAGCTGGAACCGTAATTATGCGGCAGGCCGAGCGTATGACCAACCTCGTGCGAAGACACAAAACGGATTAATTCGCCCATTACATCATCCTTAAAATGAGCGGCGCGCGCATCGGGATTGGTAGCCGCCGTCTGCACGAAATACCAGTTGCGGAGCAGGTTCATTACGTTGTGATACCAGCCGATATCGCTTTCCAGAATTTGGCCACTTCGCGGATCATGCACATGAGGACCGTAAGCGTTCTGAATATCAGAAGCAAAATAACGGATTACCGAATAGCGCGCATCTTCGGGACTCCAATTGGGATTCTCTTCTTCTGAGGGCGGATCTTTGGCAATAATTGCGTTCTTAAATCCGGCCGCCTCAAAAGCTTCTTGCCAATCCTCGACACCTTCTTTTAAATACGGTCTCCATTTTTTAGGCGTTGCCGGATCGATATAATAGACAATAGGGTTGACCGGCTCCACCAACTCACCATTCATATAGGCTTCCTTATCCTTGGGTACTAACTTATAGCGCGTGATATGCTGTACTTTTTTAGCCTTATGTGCTTTGGTTCCATAATCCGTCTGTTGCACACTAAAATAACCCACTCGCTGGTCGTAGGAACGAGTATCCATTTTTTCATTCGGCAATAAGACCATACTGTGGTTGACCTCAAGCGAAATAGTACCCGTTGAAGAACTTGATGGGGGATTACTGGCCTGATAAGTTAACCAGTTGCGTGCTTCAATATTTTCGGGATAGCTATTGATATGATCAATGTATGAGCGGTCGGTATCCAAACGCCGTACCCGGTACGCTTCGCGGCGACCACTTTGTAAGCCCAAAGCGGGAATATCCGTGGAGTAAAGATCGGTTACATCAATAACCACGCCGGAAGAATCTTCGCCCAACGATTTGATATCAAATGAAGCAATGATAGGCTCAAAGTTAGAATTTCGCACAGCCTCATACACTGGTAAAGAATCTTTTGCTACATTTTCATACGAAACATGACGAAGCAAGATTTCATCATCTTTTTTCTGCCAACGAACAACTTGTGTATTAAGCTTTTCACCGCCGTACCCAATTTCGTTTTGTGTTTCGGCGATGCGCGATACTAGCAGCATTTCTCGACTCAGCAGGGAATCGGGAATTTCATAAAAGAAATCGGAATCAATTTTATGTACGTCAAAAAGACCCTCGTCGGATTCCGCCTCATCGGTTATTACCTCACTGTAAGGCTTCATACCATCTTCTGAGCCGGGCGGGCCTCCTCTTTTAGATTTTCTTGATGATTGTTGTGTTCCTTCGGACGTGGCACAAGAAACTATAAAACAAGCTCCCAACGCCATAAGACCGATCATTTTACAGTAGTGCGCAATCGATTTTCTCATAATACGTTCGTTGTATAAGTTAAACTTTAAGTGTTAAGGCAATAAGTACTATATGATGAGGTAAAGAGCTAAAGAATTATTAGCCATAAAATCAATTAACATTTTACTTTATTAAATTCATAAAACTAGCCGTGTCGAAACTAGTTATAATCCCAAACCTTTCTTACCTTTTACCAGTAACATGCAATAAACGGAGTCTCTTTGGAACATCTTCTTTACTTCTTTAAGGATTTAAAAAAAGTGGGTGCTGTTGCCCCCAGCTCTAAATTTTTAGCTAAAAATCTGATTGCAAAGCTACCGCAAAAAATTGCCGGTAATGAGTGTCCACCACTTAATATTTTAGAAATTGGAGCAGGTACCGGCCCCCTCACCAAACAGATTGTAAAACATTTACGACCTAGCGATCAACTTGATGTTGTTGAAATCCATAAAAAGTTTTTCCAGATCGTTAAAACAACCTATCGGCAAAAAAATATAACTGCCTACCATCGTGATATTCTCAAGTTTGAACCTGCCCGGAAATACGACTTTATCTTTTCGAGCCTTCCTTACGAAAATATGCCGGAAGATGTTAGCCGCAATATCTGGGAAAAAAAGCTTAATCTCTGTAAATCAGGTGGCCATATCAGCTATTTTAAATATGTGAAGTTCCGTAATTTCAAAAATGATTTTGAGGAACAAGTAGTTAACAAATACGGTCAAGAAAAAAAGTTTGTATTTTTGAATATCCCACCGGCTAAAGTTTACACCCTTCAAGTTGATGACAACAAGAATTTACCTATAATTGAAAAAACAAATATTGCCTGATTAGAAAAAGCCGAGATTCAATACTGAAAGAATAAGGCTGAATAACAACGCCCATCCCCAGTGATCGATTTTTAAGCCGTCAAGCAATCCATCCACAATCATCAGCATAAAAGCATTAATCACTAAAATAAATAAGCCAAAAGTGATGATGGTTAGTGGTAGTGCCAAAAATGAAATAATAGGTTTTACGAAGGTATTAACAATAGCCAGTAAAATAACTGTAGCTAACGCTGTAAAAAAGCTATTAAGATGTACTCCTTTTAACAGAGAGCCGATAAGAAAAATACCAACTGTATTAATCAAGAGAGATAAAATCATCGTCCGTACTGTAATTTCGTTCTATTTTTTTACTGTACGGATACGACAGAAAATTGTTACTCTCCAAATAATTTAACTATCTCTGGATTTGTCGCTTATGATTTTAACTCTTCAACTTTCTGGGCCAGCTCATCAAATGCCTGGTTGCAAATTTTCACAAAGGCAGGCACCTTTTCATCAAGTATTCCTTCCGGATCTTTATCTTCGGCTGCCTTTTCAATCGCAATAATAGGCTCTTGCCCTTCTGTCATACCCATATATCCAATGTTAGGCTTTATTTTATGGGCCAGATCTGCAAGATCTTCGTAGGCTCGTTTGGCATGTAGCTCTTGCATATCATCAAGAGTACCGGGAATATCTTCCAGAAAAGCTTCTACCGTTTCGATGATGATGGAATCATCACCCATTGACATTTCGTGTAAGGTTGACAGGTCTGTAATATTTTCTTTTGGCACAGAATTGGTCTCCGTTAGGAATTTTATTGTTTACCAGATCATTAAGATGATCAGAATGTACATAAAATTCCTGTCAATAGGAACCTTTAACCCGTGAGCATAACAATGCCGATAAGAATTAAGATTGTGACCTTAAAAATTATTGCCTTCCAATTCTTCATTTTTTACATCTCTAATAAAAATATGATTAAAATTTTCTAATAAAGGAGCTGATTGATAACGATAAGCAATTAACTTTTCAAGTTCTCCACATTATCTGAATTACTTACGATAATCTTCCCCCTGCTTATACAAGAGTAATCAGGAAGGCAATTGTTACACATATTTTCTTTAAAAGATGTAAAATATCTTTTAAAGAAAAATAGTTATCCACAATTACATAAATACAGAACAGGCAGTTAACTCAACAGGGTAGTGATCTATTGTCTATAACAGTTTCCAGAGGTTATAGCGTTTTATCAGTACTCCCTGTTGTCAAAAGAGAGTTGCAAGATTCTTCAAAAAGATAGAAGGATCTATTCAACGGTCACACTTTTTGCCAAATTACGAGGCTGATCGACATTACAACCACGATTGACCGCGATATAATATGATAACAGCTGCAACGGTATTGCTGTTAGTAGCGGGGAAAGGCAATCCTCCGTTTCGGGAATAGGACAGGAAAATTCTGAAAGGTTAATAACTTCTTCATTTTCTTCTCCAGTTATGGAAATAATACGTCCTTCCCGTGCTTTCACTTCCTCAATATTACTGATCATCTTATCATTCGTATGATCTGTAGCCGCAACAACTACGACCGGCATCATTTCATCAATTAATGCAATGGGACCGTGCTTCATCTCTGCAGCAGGATAGCCCTCTGCATGAATATATGAAATTTCTTTTAGTTTTAGCGCGCCTTCTAACGCAGCCGGAAAATTATAGGTTCGTCCCAGGTATAAAAAGTTGGGAGCATAAGAAAACAGCTTGGCCATATCTTTAATAGAGTCGCTATGCTCTAAAATTTCTTCTACCTTCCCAGGAATTTCATTGAGTTCATGAATAAGTTTCTTTGCATACTCTTGATCAATTGTACCTCGTTTTTGCCCCAGCAGGATAGCCATCATCACCAGCACCGACACCTGCGTAGTAAATGCCTTTGTTGAAGCCACTCCAATTTCTGGTCCCGCATGCGTATAAACGCCGGCATCAGTATCACGGGCAATAGTTGATCCCACAACATTACATACCCCCAATGACAATGCGCCACGTTCTTGGGCCGTACGTAAAGCGGCGAGGGTATCAGCTGTCTCACCACTTTGAGAAATAACGAGCATGACATCATCTTCATCAATCAGTGCTTCGCGATACCGAAACTCCGAGGCATATTCAACTTCCACCGGCAATTTTGCAAGATGTTCAAACAGGTATTCAGCTACCAATCCCGCATGCCAACTCGTTCCACAAGCGGCAATAATGAGTCGATCGGCATCAACAAGTTTATCAATCTGGTCTGCAATGCCACCCAGATGAATGGTATCATCTTCGAGATTTAGGCGCCCACGCAAACAGTCAGAGATAGCACGGGGCTGTTCAAAAATCTCTTTGAGCATAAAGTGCGGATATCCCCTCTTTTCAATTTCTTCTACACTCATGGCAAGCTCATGCACCTCTTTCGTAAGCTCTTCATCTTCTATGGTTTTAACATCGTACCCATCTTTATTCACAATAGCCATTTCACCATCATCCAAGTAAACCACCTGCTTGGTATGTTCTACGATGGGAGAGGCATCAGAAGCCACGAACATTTCGCCATCACCGATACCCAACAATAGCGGAGAACCTTTTCGAGCTACAATCATTTGGTCAGGTTCTTCAATATTCAGAATCGCTAACCCATACGTGCCTACCACCTGTTGCAAGGCAAGCTGCACCGCCTGCTCAAATGTCCCATTCCCCTGCTCATAAATTTCTTCAATAAGCTGAGCTACAACTTCGGTATCTGTTTCAGACTTAAATGTACGACCCTTGTTCTCAAGCTCTTTCTTGAGCGAGCTGTAATTTTCTATAATCCCATTATGAACAAGAGCAATTTTTCCAGACTCACTGACGTGCGGGTGAGAATTTATGTCATTAGGCGCTCCGTGCGTCGCCCATCGGGTATGACCAATACCTATAACACCTTTTATAGGGTCGGCTTTAAGCTTATCTTTAAGATTCTGAACTTTACCTTCGCCCTTCTTAATATCCATCTGCCCGTTCATCAATGCAATACCGGCAGAATCATATCCGCGATACTCAAGTCGCTCAAGCCCTTTAATAATAATATCACTTGCCTGTTTTTCTCCTACATATCCAACAATTCCACACATAAAATTACTCCAAAATTAGCATAACGATTTTTATTATACTGTCTCTCTCAGGAAACACTCAATGAAGGGTTAAAGTTACCATTCTGCAGGTTCTTATAAAAGAATGGTTCTCTTTAAAAACTTAGTCATTATCGATATGCAGATATGCTTTTTTGAGGATGATAGATGTGATGCTTTTCAACCACTGACTCTTACACGTCCCGTTGACAATCTGAGAATAGGCATCGATACCATCAGCGAAAAATGGAAAAAGGCACTGGGTACCAGCGCCAAAAGCCGGTTATTGCGAACCGAACTGGCTGAAGTGTTTTCTCGCGGAAAGATAGCAAGCAACGAGTCATGTCTTTGGATTAACAGTCGTTACTTACCCAGCGATAACCTTGTTGAAAGAATTAAGGATCTTGGTGATGGCCAGTGCCTTAAACACAACAAAACCATTATTGCTGCTCGGGTAACCGGTAGTGACAGCAAACTATGGCACAAGAAAAACAGTCCTAACTTCAGCAACCTTTTTGTACTTGAATCACCGGATTTTACTTCCATTACGCATCTGTGGGACCTGCTACAACTAAATGGACAAGAAATCGAACAAGACATTGCACGCTACACTATTCCCAAACCATCTAGTGGTACCAAAGCTGGTAATGTTGAACTACAACATCCAGAAAATATTTACATCCAAGAAGGAGCCACTATTGAGTCCGGCTGTGTACTTATTGCTGATGACGGACCTATCTTTATTGGCAGAAATGCTACTGTCATGGCGGGCACTCACATTCGAGGACCGGCAGCTATTTGTAAAGATGCTGTTATCAAGATGGGTGCTAAAATATACGGAAATACTACAGTCGGTCCGGTATGCAAGGTAGGCGGTGAGGTTAATACTACTATCTTTCACTCATATTCCAATAAAGGCCATGACGGCTTTGTTGGCCACTCCCTCATTGGCCAGTGGTGTAACCTCGGAGCTGATACCAATACCTCAAACCTAAAAAATAATTACAGCTCGATCCGTATCAACAAATGGTCTGATCGCCAAGAAATAGAAACAGGACAACAATTTTTAGGCACTATTATGGGCGACCACTGCAAGACAGCAATAAACACTCAACTTAACACCGGCAGCATGTGCGGAGTATGCTGCAATATTTTCTCAGCTGATTTCCCTCCTAAGCTCATCCCCTCATTCAGCTGGGTCGGATCAAATGTGATTCAAACCTATAAGCTGGACAAAGCCTTTGAAGCAATGGAAGCGATGATGCTTCGCCGGGATGTTCCGTTGACTGACGAATATCGACAAATGATGACGCAAATATTTGAAAGCCGAACCCCCTGATTAAACCATTAACCCGGACCGAGCCTTTTGCTGGCAGAGGTCTAAATCAGATCATACTAAAAAAATAAAATTAAAAATAGGTATTGTGCTGTAATAGCCGTATCATTGCGTGTTACATTTAATTACCCACCTACTAGTATATTTTTTTGGAACGACGCGTTTACTCAACTCCTTTCATCTGATACCACTCAATAGGTGTACACAAAGACACAATTATATATATTATGGCACAAGGCAAAATAAAATTTTTCGACACACAAAAAGGATTTGGATTTATTGCACCGGATGACGGTGGTGATGACGTCTTCGTCCACAGAAATAATGTCGAAAGTTTAGACTACGACCAAGGACTTGAAGACAACGAAGCTGTTGAGTTCGACGTTGAAGAAACTCCTAAAGGATTAAGCGCTACTAACGTTCAAAGTTTGGACTATAAGTAGTATTAAAAGTTTTTTTCGACTTTTTAAAAGCTCGCTTTTTAAGCGGGCTTTTTTTATTTGGTGATAAATTTAATTTCCCCCTCTTATTTTTACTGCCATCATAACAGCTAATTTTCAGCTGGTGGCGGTTTCAAATTTATTACGAAATGTCCTATATTTGGAACCGCATAAAAATGCCCAAGTGGCGGAATTGGTAGACGCGCATGCTTCAGGTGCATGTGGGGTTCTCCCCGTGAAGGTTCGAGTCCTTTCTTGGGCACTCAAACCCTTGCAAGGTTTTTTAGGATATAATATTATAGATGGGAGTTTCCGAAAAGGGATACTCCTTTTTTATTGAGAAAAAATATTGAGTACCCTCTTAATTATCACTTCCTCCCTCTTCTTCCTTTGACAACACCACCAGCGTGGGGCACGTTACCGCCTCTTTTATTTTGTCGGTAGTGCTTTTTATAAATGCCTCTTTTTCTTGAGACATTGACTCTACCAATACAAGCAAATCTTCATCTCCGGCTACCTGGGTAACCACCTTCACCATATTAGGAATTTCTACCTTTTTAGTACGAATCTGCCTTGATTTAAGTCCCGCCATCTCCAACTGCTCCCTGGATAACAGCTGTATCCCCTCTACGTCAATATCTTCTTGTTCTGTACCCACAATAAGGATTGTTATAGGCAGTCGGCTGGAATATGCGAGATCTCGCAAGAGGGTTGCCATACGCACATTAATTTGATCGAGACTGGATAGGGGAACTAACAGCCGTTTTAGTGATTGTATTTCACCGGGCAACAATAACGCCTGGCAGTGTTCCTCCTTCCCATAACGTGCCAGTGTTTTCGATATATCGGGCGTATAATTGATCTCTGACTCTACATCGATGCCATAGCGCTGTAGTTCATCACTAATTGATTCTAACTCTTCACTTACCTCTTCGCCCTCTTCTTCACGAGATTGTTCGGGAGCAGTTTGTTCCGGCACTATTTTATATCCTAAAAGAAATACTTTTAGACGCCCAAACGCTCGCAGTAAATAGTAGGGAAGACTTTCGCCGGAGTCCATCAGCTCAACAGGTAATAGTATTCGGGGTTCACGAAGAGACGGTACCACATGGCCGGGTGTGGGGATGTCCAAAGAGATATTTCTGGCATACACATAATACCACGCTATTGCGCCCGCGATAACTCCCGTTCCCAATAGCAGTGAAAGCGGACGCATCATTGCAATCAATCCAAAGCTGGCTATTGCCCCGAGCAGTGGTATCAATATTCCGCCAGGCACTTGGTAGGTTGGAGCGAACCAAAGCGGTTCTGATTGCCGTAACTTTATTAGCGACAGGCAAATAAACCCATAAATGACAAGGTGAAGCAAAGAGGCTACCTCGGCAAGGAGTTCTACGCGACCAAATAAGGTAATAGCGGCAATGGGCACGCCTACAATATATAAGGCAACATAGGGGGTGCCAAACCGCTCACTTATATTACTGATAAATGAGGGCAAAAAATCATCTTTACTCAATGCATACACCGCCCGAGAAGAACTTAGTATAGAAGCATTAGCACTGGATAATGTGGCCAATAGCCCGGCTCCTAAAATCCCATAGGCTCCAATTTTGCCAACCAATGTTTCGGATACGGCAACCATCGCTGTTTCTCCCAGTTCTGCCAGCCGATCGTTGGGAAGTACGCTGGTACTCACGAAAATGGTTAGGATATACAGGGTCATCACCACGATAACACTTCCGGCCAGTGCTCTTGGCAGTGTTTTATGAGGTTCTTTAATCTCTCCGGCTACGGTTGCAATTTGTACAAACCCCAGGTAGGAAGTAAAAATGACGGCGGTTGTGGTAAAGACGGGCCACATTCCTTCAGAGAAAAAGGGGGCAGGCCAGCTGCTTGTTCCAATGAGGCCGGCAGTATTTAGCAATCCGTACCCTAAAAGTACGGTAAGAATAGATGTTAATGCCATTACAACACTGTTCTGCAGATCTCCGGCCCGTTCGGTGCCTAACAAGTTGATTAACGTAAGAACCAGAGCCGAGGCCAATGCTACCAATACAACCGGGCTGCCCAATGACACTCCCAGCTTGCTAAAAAGCTCAACGGTATACTGTCCAAATCCTACCAGGTAAAAGGCACTGGCGAAAACAAGTCCGAACCATTGGGCTATTCCTACCACCATGCCGATCAATGGGCCAAAACTGCGGGAGATAAAATAATATCCACCGCCGCTTTCGGGCATTGCAGTTGCCAACTCTGCTGTGGGCAACGCTACCAGAAGTGCTACTATACCTCCCAAAGCAAAAGAGAGCATCGCAGCGGGACCGGCATAACCGGCAGCGATTCCGGGGAACACAAAAATACCGGCCCCTACCATTGTTCCGATACCGATAGCCAGGGCCGTTGGCAGTCCCAGGGTTCTCTCTAATTTATCTTTCTGCAGATGCTCTTCACTCATAAACCCAACGTAACAAGCAAACCAAACAAATGCACCACTTCTTGAAAAGGTTTTATCCCCGCTGAATATTAATATCGGCAAGCTTTTTATAGAGCCATTTCTGCGACTCACCCACAGAACAGTTCGTTGATATCTTTAGCATACACTCTTCCGGGATCTTCTTAGGTTCTTCGAATCTATTAGCCAAGGCTTCAAAATCTTCAAGACGTGCATCAGATACTACCCCTTCTTCATTTTCTCGTGCCTGTAGACGTTCTTTGATAATCATATCGGGGGCTTCTGTCTCAATAAAAAGAATGGATTCATCTATGACCTTCATCAATTTTTCCCGGGCTCCTCGTTTACTATATGTAGCATCCAATATTACACTTTCTCCTCCCTCCAATGACTGGACAGCATTATCCAGTAGCTTCTGATATGTTTTATCAGACATCTCTTTTGAATACACTTTATCCCTCTTCGATTCGGGGGATCGTTCTTTAAGTGAGAGACCAGCCATCTGTTTTCGTATTCGATCGCTGGAGTATCGTTTGATATTTAGTTTTTCAGCCAGGTGCCGTGCCATTGTACTCTTGCCTGAACCAACCCGCCCCATAACTACCAATACTTTGGGATGGGATCCCAATAGAGCATAACGCAAAGACAAATTAAAATAGCGATGAGCCTTTTGAGCAGCTTCTTCTCGTTCTTCTTTCGGTACTTCTTCTTCTCCACTTTGCAGACTCTTTACCTTACCCTTTACATAAGCTCGGTAACATTTATAAAAATCGATAATCTTAAGCAGGTCGGGATCTTCCAACTTTTTTGCCATCCGATCTATAAAATAGCGTTCTTCTTGCCATCGACTATTGAAGTCCAAATCCATTGCCAGAAATGCCAGGTCCACAGCCAAGTCGCCATACCGAAACCGCTCATTAAATTCGATACAGTCATATATTTGCACTTTATCCGGCGTTATATGGATATGCTCCAGGTGCAGGTCACCATGCCCGTCTACTATTCGTTTATCCTCTATTCGCTGCTCAAAAAGGCTTTGATGACGGTTGAAATATTCGTTTGTGAAGTACCGGATCGCGTCAAAGCTATTTTGTTCTATGGTATCACCGATAAAAGCTCTGGTCTGCTCAAAATTCTCGTCGGTATTAACTTTAATATTTTCTACTTGTCCCCATTGCAAGATTTTTTCATCCGGATCCTGATTGTTATAAAAATCTGCCAATTTATCTGCTACACGATCCAAGTGCTTATAGGTTAAAGAATCATCTTCCAGATAGGTGTGCAGGAAGTACTCTTCCGGCAGCAGCTTCATTTTTACCGCATATTCTACTGTATCTATATCTGATTGCTCTTCTTCTATGATTTTAAAAGAACCGTCCTCTTCAACTATTGATACTATTCCAAGATAAATATCATCGCTCAGGCGGCGGTTCAGATCTATTTCGCGCCGGCAATACTTTTTACGCTTTTTGAGAGTGCTATAATCCAGGAACCCAAAGTCGACCGGCTTTTTAAACTTATAGACATAGGGCGGGACAATAAATACGTGGGATATATGGGTTTGAATATGTTCTACTTCCTCCGGATCGTGAGGATAAAAGTCCGGCTGCTCAAGATAATTGATGAGCTTATCCAAAATATTTGAATCCAGCGTTTGCTCGCTCATAATGTCATAGTTATAAGGTTCGGCAATTACTCTATCAAAAAGATAACAACCCTGCTGTCAAAAGTCTTGTCCCACTGCAATTAAAGATTATTAATATAGGGCTCCTGAAAAAGCTTTTATGTTCTGCAATTGCACTTTTACGTTGATTACCTATTTTATAATAACTTTTAATTACCGACATCAACTTAAAAATTTCGCTGTTATGCAGAGCAAAATTCGACTCCCTTTCTTTTTAGTGATTGTTGCTTTCGTATTTAGTTGCACCCAACAGAAAGGCCCTTCAGCCTCCGACATTCAATATCCAGATACCAAGAAGGTAGATACTGTTGATACCTATTTTAGTACAGAAGTAGCTGATCCCTATCGCTGGCTCGAAGATGACAATGCTAAAGAGACTGAAGCTTGGGTAAAGGCCCAAAACAACGTCACTTTTTCTTACCTCAATGACATCCCATTTCGGGATGAGGTTAAGAAAACAGTTAAAACCCTTATTAACCACGAAAAAGTAAGTGCCCCCGACAAACACGGCAACTACTACTATTACTATAAAAATGACGGGCTGCAGGACCAAGATGTTTATTATCGAACCAAGGATCTGGAAAGTGATAAGGAAGAAGTATTTTTGAACCCCAACAACTTTTCTGAGGACGGGACTATTTCTATGGCCGGAACCTCCTTCTCTAATGATGGCTCACTAATGACCTATCTTATCTCTGATGGTGGGTCCGACTGGCGCAAAGCAATCACCCTTAATACCGAAACTAAAGAAGTAGTCGGTGATACCTTAACAGACTTAAAATTCACGGGTATCTCCTGGAAAGGTACTAACGGATTTTACTACAGCAGCTATGAACGTCCCAAAGAGGGCGAAGCACTTACCGCAGCTAATAAAAATCAAAAGGTCTATTTTCACGAAATTGGCACCCCACAATCCGAAGATCGCATAGTATTTGGCGATGATATTCAGCGACGCGGCATATCTGCAAATCTTACCGAAGATGAGCGTTTCCTGGTACTTTCTCCCTGGAAAGGCACCAGCGGAAATGAACTTTACGTCAAGGATCTCGAAAGTCCCAACTCCGATTTTGTACAGTTGGTAGACAACTTCGAAAATAACCACAGTATTATCCACAGCGAGGGTAACCGTCTGCTCATTTATACTAACCTGGGAGCTGAGAACTACCGCATCGCTGAAACAACCATCGATAACCCCAAACCCAAAGACTGGGAAACACTAATTCCTCAGAAGGAACATGTTCTCAATAGCGCTTCTTCTGCCGGTGGCTACCTGTTCTTGAACTATCTTGAAGATGCTAAGTCAAAAGTACAACAGTTTACGTTGGAAGGTAAGCATGTTCGGGATATAGATCTTCCCGCTATTGGATCGGCCGGCGGCTTCGGAGGAGAGTCTGAGGATACCGAACTCTATTACACCTTTACCTCTTTTACCTATCCCAGTACAGTTTTTCGGTATGACATTGAATCAGGCACTTCTGAGCTTTATGAGCAACCCGACGTTGCATTTGATCCTGATCAGTATGAAACCAAGCAGGTATTCTATGAAAGTAAAGACGGTACGGAAGTTCCCATGTTCATTGTCCATAAAAAAGGAGTTGAGCTAGATGGGGATAACCCCACCCTGCTGTATGGCTACGGTGGATTTAATATCAGTCTGACCCCCTCTTTCAGCACCCGATGGATGTCATGGCTGGAAATGGGCGGCGTTTTTGCGATGGCTAATCTGCGTGGCGGTGGTGAATATGGAGAAAGCTGGCATAAAGCCGGTATCAAGATGCAGAAACAGAATGTATTTGATGATTTCATCGCAGCAGGGGAATACCTTAAAGCTGAAGACTACACCAACCCCGAGAAGCTGGCTATTATGGGTGGTTCTAACGGTGGACTGCTGGTTGGTGCTACTATGACCCAGCGTCCCGACCTTGCCAAAGTTGCCATTCCACAGGTAGGAGTGCTAGATATGCTTCGCTACCACAAATTTACCATTGGAGCGGCATGGGCCTCTGATTATGGTCGCGCCGATGATTCTAAAGAGATGTTTGAATATCTTTACGGATACTCTCCCTATCACAATCTCGAAGAAGGTACCTCCTACCCGGCCACTCTTATTACTACCGCAGATCATGATGACCGGGTGGTTCCTGCTCACTCCTTTAAGTTTGCGGCTCGTCTGCAAGAATATCATACCGGTGAAACTCCTGTATTGATCCGTATTGAGACACGCGCTGGCCACGGAGCAGGCACTCCAACCAGTAAAACAATTAAGCAGCTTACTGATATCTTTTCGTTTACCTTCTATAACATGAATGAAGAACCGGGAAATTAACGAAACGTAACAAAAAGCAGTCTATACAATTTCTATAACAAATTCGTTGGCGATGCCATCACTCCAAGTGGTGGCATCGCTATTTATCACTTGGTTATAAAGATAGTGCGGTACCTTATAATCAAAACTTCATATTCCCAGCATTTAAAGCTGATAAAAAATCATATGTTTTTATTGATATAGATCCGGTTCATGCCTATCCTGTGTCGACCACCCAACTTGAATATGAACATAAAGAACTATGGACTTACAGGTTAAAGGAAAGGTTATACAAATACTTGAAGAACAATCAGGCGAAGGCAAAAACGGTCCCTGGAAAAAACAAGACTTTATCCTAAAAACGCAGGGCGAATATGGGAAAAAGATCTGTATCACCCAGTGGGGAGACAAAATTGACCAGTTCAATGTGCAAGAAGGCGAAGAAATTACAGTTTCTATTGATATAAAAAGCCGTGAATATAAAGGAAACTGGTACACTGATGTTAAAGCCTGGAAAGTTGAGCGTGGGGATCAAACAACTGATGAGTCAGAAGAGAAAGTCATTGATATGCAGGATATGGATCACGATGTGCCATTTTAACCACTCGTGGATAAAATCATAAAACCTTGCCTAAAAAATAAATAATTACAGCTGATCCGGTGACTATCAAAAACACCAAAAAATAAGCTTCAAAAGTACTACTTCCGTTTTCTTTTAGCGCGTTGACTGACCTTTTAACTGGCACTTTCCAAATCCACAATAGCAGTGCCAGTCCCAGTACGATACCTATAATAACAAGAATCATTTAATATAAATATATGGTTGGGTAACAATTTAGGACAATTGCCACATATATACACTCATATCATTCGCTCTATTTGCCAATGACTTCGAGACTTCAGGGCAAAGCCAATATTTAATAAGTATTAACTCTCAAAAAAATACCCAGAAAACATTACGGGCCATAACTCCAAAATTACCCCGTATTGTAGTTTTAAGAATTTCTTCTATATTGCAATTCTCAAATTTATCGGGATTTGAAACAATCTACGTTGCTTTATCAAATTATAATTTAACAATCTTAAAAATAGGAGAGTCTATGGAATGGTACATGAAAGTGTTACGTCAATATGCAGATTTTAACGGGCGTGCCAGACGAAAAGAATTCTGGATGTTCACGCTGATTAATTTCTTAATCTATCTAGGATTATATGTGCTGGCATTTGCCGTGGGTGCTTCAGACCCTGAATCAGCACTTGCCGCGGTAATATTTGGAGTAATAGGTCTTTACGGATTAGGTATTTTAATACCCAGCTTAGCCGTATCTGTACGCCGCCTTCATGATACTGGTCGAAGCGGCTGGTGGATACTTATCCAACTGGTCCCCGCCATCGGTGCTATTGTGCTTATCGTCTTTCTTGTACAAGACAGTGACACCGGCGCCAATGAATATGGTGAAAATCCCAAGGGACCAAGAACAACACAGCCCTTATAAAAAAGTCAAGAATTTAGGTAACAGGAAAGGCTTTCGCAATTTTGTTGCGAAAGCCTTTTTTATTTCATCAAGATTATCGGATGGATCAAAGTACTCGGCGCGCTGCAAGAAAACGATTACGCCAATAACTATTCCCAAGTTTACTGATCATCACCCCGTTAGATGTAGAAGCATGCAAAAACTCACCGCTATTAACAGCAATACCTACGTGCAACGTCTTGCGTCCCGTCCGGAAAAAAACCAAGTCTCCCGAACGTATTCCAGCCCGGCGAATGCTATTTCCAACATTTAATTGGGTTTTTGTATTGGTGGGCAAATCGATACCAAAATAGTCGTCAAAAACAACATGGACAAACCTGGAACAATCTATCCCTTGTTGAGATTCTCCACCAAGTTTATAGGGCGTACCCTCCCAGTCGCGATATGCCTGCATCAAAGATGATTTTACTTGTTGGAGCGAGGATACAGCCATCGTTGGCGGCGGTTGTGAGGAAGAATCTTCAGCCTGCGACGTATCTGAAGGCGATGTTGGCGAAGCTGTAGTAACTTCTCCCGAGCTGACTACAGCTCCGGACGGGCGTGAAGATCGGGGCACTACACCACATCCGACCAACAATCCTACCAACAAAATAACAAGTACAGCCTGAACTCGGGTCATTTTATTCTGATAATTTTGACTTAAACTCTCCACTAAATGATCTATATTTAGAGGTTCAATGACAACAGTAAATAACTGCTAATTTTTTGCTATGCAACTTTTGGTGAATGTTGACCATATTGCTACCCTCCGCAATGCTCGAGGCGAGGGTTATCCCGATCCCATAAAGGCCGCAGGAGTATGCGAACGGGCAGGAGCTGCAGGCATTGTATTTCACCTGCGCAAAGACCGCCGCCATATTAAAACCAAGGATGTTTATAACCTTAAAAAAGAAGTTAGCGGTTCGCTTGATTTTGAGATGGCTGCCACCAATGAAATGCTTACGATCAGCAAAGATGTGGACCCTGATTTAATAACGCTGGTACCCGAGAGTCGCGAGGAGTTGACCACCGAAGGCGGGCTCGATATGGAAGTAGTACTTGATGATTACAGGAAGCGTGTATTCCCTGCAATACGAGAAACTGATATTGCCATCAGTCTCTTTGTCGATCCCAATGAAAAAGATATTGAGCTGGCCGCCGAACTGGGCAGTGATGCCATCGAGCTACACACCGGTACCTACACCAATGCCAAATCCCAAGAAGAACAAGCCAACGAACTTGATCGGCTACGCACCGGGGCGAAATTAGCGCATGATCTGGGGATGAAGGTAAACGCCGGACACGGACTGAACCTCAACAATCTGGGGCAACTTGTGGAAACCGTCCCGCATTTGCATGATATCAGTATTGGTCACGCACTGGTTTCATCGGCACTGTATTATGGACTGGAGAATACCATTAAAAAGTTTCTCGATATTATGGAAAATACATCAGCAACAAATAACTAACTCTGAGAATCCTCCGCAACCTTTTGCGGTTACCAAATAAACTATATGGAAAATACTGAAAATCATCGATCCGGATACGTTGCAATCATCGGCAAGCCCAATGCGGGCAAGTCAACGCTGATGAACCGCCTGCTGGGCAACAAGATATCTATCACCACGCATAAACCCCAGACTACACGCCATCAGATTATAGGTATCCACTCTGAAGATGAGCTGCAAATTATTTTTCTGGATACTCCGGGCGTCATTGATCCCAGTTATGAGCTGCAAAAAGCCATGATGAAAACCGTGGATCGCGCACGTACAGATGCCGACATTATCCTGCTTATTGTGGATGTCACCGACTATGAAATACCGGGCCGCATCTTCAAGATGTTTTCGTCGATGAAAAACAAACAAATATTCTTGGTCCCCAATAAAATTGACAAAGTGTCTGAACAAGAGGCTAAGGTGGTGGCTGAGGAGATCCGTGAGAAGTTCGATTTTGATGATACGCTTTTCGTCTCAGCACTGAACGGCGAGGGACTGCAAAAACTGATGGATACTATTAAAGCAAATATCACCTCGGGCCCACCCTTTTACCCTAAGGAAATGCTCAGTGAGCAGCCGGTACGCTTTTTTGTGGCCGAGATGGTTCGCGAACAGCTTTTTCTGCAATATCACCAAGAAATCCCTTATTCAACAACAATCAATATTGTGCAGTATGACGAGCGCGATGACCTGGACTATATCAGCGCAGATATAGTGGTCAACAGGGAATCACAAAAGGGCATCCTTATTGGTAAGGGTGGAAAAGCTATTAAGCAACTGGGCAAAAACGCGCGGGAGGTTATTGAAAAGTTTGTAGATAAAAAGATCTATTTGGATCTGCATGTAAAAGTACGCGAAAAATGGCGAGAAAATCCCAGCCACGTACGACATTACGGATATTAAGTTTGGAGAGCGTTTAGTTTGCTGGATGTTGGAAGCTGGATACAAGATGCCGATATATGGTTCAGGACGTAAGGTGCTGGATGTAGGTTTTAGCACCCTGTGTTGTATCTAAACGCAATTAGTCAACCATATAACATCGGTTTAACAGCTCCCACTAACTTCTTATTAGTTCCAAGGAAGTTGGATGATTTCTTTGATATTTCTTTACAAAGAGGTCCTAATTCTTATTTTCCTAGATATTAAGATGTAGCTACAACCCTTCAACTTAATTCCATTACTCTTCAGGTTACTATTTCCATGAAAAAACTGAATATCCTTATCCTATCCGGCCTCCTTTTATGTTGCATGATAGCCATCAGCATACCCGCCCCTGCCCAAGATTCAGGAGTCTTGGCAACCAAAGCTGATTCCCTCCGTGGCTCTATTACACCGCAGCGTGCCTGGTGGGAGGTTGTCTATTATGATCTGCATGTAACCATACAACCCAAAGATTCTTCTATTACAGGATACAACAACATTACCTACCGGGTAACAGATCCTTCACGGAAAATGCAGATTGATTTACAGCATCCCTTACGCATAGACCAGGTTAAACAAAACGGACAAAAATTGTCGTTTAACCGTGTTGATTCAACAAATGCTTACTTTGTAGATGTTCCTCAAAAGCTTGAAAAGAACTCACTGCATACCATTTCTATTTATTACCGGGGGCAACCTAAAGTAGCAGAAAATGCTCCATGGGACGGCGGTTTTATCTGGTCTCAGGATTCGCTTGGCAATCCGTGGATTGCTACTGCCAACCAAGGACTCGGCGCCAGCGTATGGTGGCCCAACAAAGATCATCAATCTGCCGAACCCGACAGCATGAGTATCAATATTAGTGTGCCCGATTCACTGGTGAATGTCTCCAACGGTCGGCTGCGTGATACTACAAAACATGCAAACGGCATGACCACCTGGAGCTGGTTCGTCTCCAATCCCATAAACAATTACAATGTAACTGTTAATACCGGCAATTACGTCAACTTTACCGATACCCTGGAAGGCGAAAATGGGACACTTGATTTAAGTTATTGGGTACTGGAACAGGATTTAGAAAAAGCCAAGAAGCAATTTAAGCAGGTAAAACCAATGATACGCTGCTTTGAGGACTGGTTTGGACCATATCCCTTTTATGAGGACAGCTTCAAACTGGTACACACACCGCATCTGGGGATGGAGCACCAAAGTGCCGTAGCTTACGGTAACGGATTCCAGAATGGATATAACGGCACCGATTTATCCGGTACCGGCTGGGGCATGAAGTGGGATTTCATCATCATCCACGAGTCGGGACACGAGTGGTGGGGCAACAATGTGACCACCAATGATATTGCTGATATGTGGGTCCACGAGGGATTTACCAGCTATGCCGAATCTATCTATACCGAATGCCGCTTTGGCAAAAAGGCCGGGGCGGAATATAGCCGCGGGCTCCGAAATCGTATTCAAAACAATAAGCCCATAACCGGTAAGTACGGATTGAATAATGAAGGTTCCGGTGATATGTATTATAAAGGACACAACATGCTACATATGATTCGACAAATTGTGGATAACGACTCCACGTGGAAAAATATCCTGCGCGGCATTCAACAAAAATTTCGCTACCAAACCGTATCCAGCGACCAAATCGAGCGATATATCATTAAGCAGTCAGGTAAAGATCTGGATGATGTCTTTGACCAGTACCTGCACTATGCCGATATTCCAACACTTGAATACTATATCAAAAACGGAACACTATATTATCGTTGGGAAGCGACTGTGCCCCAGTTCGATATGCCGCTAAAGGTTTCGCTCGACGATGATACATACTCTTTCATTTATCCCTCCTCAGAACGGTGGAAGAAGACAAAGCTCTCACTTGATGATCCAAACAACTTTCAAATTGATAAGAATTTTTATATAAAAACGGACTCCTTAGCACAATAAAGGCGGCCATCAGCTAGCTTTCTTAATGCTGATCTAAACTTTTATCCAAAAATGTGTACTTTTATTAAAATATTTTGATATATCAGCCAATTCAATAAACAAAGATGTTTAACGATAAGAAATATAATATTACTAAAGAAAAACTGTCTGAGATCTTACTAGAAGCTATTGAGAATACGAAAGAGATGATTCTGGTCACTACAATTCCGGAAAATATAGGGGACGAGGAAATTATTTTCGTAAACAAAGCTTTTGAAGAAGTTACACAATATTCTGAAGACGAAGTCCTTGGGAAATCACCGTCTTTACTACAAGGTCCCAAGACCGAACAGGAAGTTATCGATGATCTTGTGGCAACTTTGGAAAAGGGAGAACACTGGGAGGGTGAAACGTTCAATTATAAAAAAGATGGAACTCCTTTCCGTGTCAGCTGGAGTATCGATAAAATCAAAAATGATCAAGGAATACCTACACATTATGTTTCAGTGCAACGGAATATAACTGAAGAATACGAGCGACGGCAGCGGCTGGAAGAAATAGTTGAAGATCGTGAAATGCTGATCAAAGAAACGCATCACCGCATAAAAAATAATTTAGCAACTATTTCTGGACTCCTTGAACTACAAGTTTTAAAAAGTGATTCAGAAGAGGTAAAAAGCGTGCTTGGCGAAAGCATGAATCGTGTAAAATCAATTGCTTCTATTCATGAAAAATTATACGAAACAAAAGGCTTGGCCAGCATCACTCTCGACGATTACCTGGAAGACCTGATTAGGCAAGTTGACAGTTCGATTGAAAATATTGACGGCCTCTCTGAAATCGATTTTGAGATCGATATTAAACCGATATCCATCCGGACAAGGCAGGCAGTACCATTAGGTTTAATTATCAATGAGCTGGTAACAAACGCGCACAAACATGCTTTTGATGAAGATGGGGGAACAATTTCAATAAGGTGTACTGAAGAGAATAACACTATATCTCTCGAAGTTAAAGATAATGGGAGAGGCCTTCCGGAAGGTTTGGATGTAGAATCCTCACAATCTCTTGGGCTCAAGCTCATTAACTCGCTTGCTAACCAACTCGAAGCTGAGTATTCGTTTTCATCTGATAATGGTACCCAGTTCACCATGACTTTTGAAAAAAAGCATTAAATACCGGGCAAAGATGGTTGTAATGAAAATTTGCAAGGTTATGACGAATCGTTTAACTTCCATTTGAATTTAAAACACAAGTCAATGAATCGAATCGCCAAACATATTATATGTCTCTGTTGTATGCATATGGCAATGCCATACTTACAACCGGAGGACTGATTTGATTCAACTTTTTTGAACAGATTTTCAAGCCCTTCGGTCAGATCCCGAAGGGCTTTTTTAGTATCTGACTGTTGTTCTTTTCATTTACTGAATACTCTTATCGAGAAAGACTGAGGGATCAGGCCCGAAGACGTCTTGGCAACCATCCTGCACATAAAATTTGTGTGTAAGAAAGGTGCCACCTCCTGCTCCGGTTTCCGGGGAAAGATGAGAAATGAGGTTATTCGTAATAAACTGCGAAAATATTTTACAAGCCTCTTCTGAGATCTTCTTCCCCACCGGCAGAGATCTCGGGAGAGGCTTTTTTATTTACAAATACATAACCAGCAACCAAAAATACCTAACACCATGAGTACTAACGAAGAAGAACGAAATCTACAATTTGAAACGCTCCAGCTACACGCTGGGCAAGAACCAGATCCTACTACGGGATCGCGTGCCGTTCCCATCTATCAGACTACCTCCTATGAGTTTGATGATACCGAGCATGCAGCCGATTTATTTGGACTCAAAGAGTTCGGTAATATCTATACTCGAATTATGAATCCCACCAGTGATGTGTTTGAAAATCGCATTGCAGCACTCGAAGGCGGTGCCGCAGCCGTAGCTACCGCATCAGGACAATCGGCTCAATTTTTGACTATTGCTACCATTGCACAGGCCGGCGACAATATTGTCTCCACCAGTTTTTTGTACGGCGGCACCTATAACCAGTTCAAAGTAACATTACCCCGGCTGGGTATCGACGTCAATTTTGTGGAAGATGACAACCCCGAAAGCTATGAAGCAGCTATCGATGAAAATACTAAAGCGATCTATGTGGAATCCATAGGAAATCCGCGTGGCAATGTACCTGATTTTGAGGGACTGTCTGCTATCGCCGAAAAGCACGGTATTCCGCTGATCGTAGATAACACTTTTGGCGCAGCCGGCGCTATTGCACAACCCATTAAACACGGCGCTAATATCGTTACCGAATCAGCCACCAAATGGATCGGCGGTCATGGTACGAGCATCGGTGGAGTCATCGTTGACGCTGGAAACTTTAACTGGGACAATGGTAATTTTCCGGTCTTTACCGAACCCTCACCGGCCTATCACGGACTTAATTTTTGGGAGACTTTTGGCGCTGACAGCCCGTTTGGAAATATTGCTTTCGCCATCCGTGCACGAGTAGAAGCACTCCGTGATTTCGGGTCAGCACAATCGCCCTTTAACAGCTTTCTGTTCCTCCAGGGCCTCGAAACACTGTCACTACGTACCGAGCGTCACTGCGAAAATGCGTTAGAACTGGCAAAATGGCTGAAAAAACAAGACATCGTGGACTGGGTGAACTACACCGGACTCGAAGAGCATCCTTACCATGAACGCGCCAAAAAATATCTGGAACCCGGAAAGTTCGGAGCGGTCCTCACCTTTGGCGTAAAAGGCGGATTCGAATCAGCACGAACTTTCATCGAAAATGTAGAAGTAGCCAGCCATCTGGCAAATGTGGGTGATGCCAAAACATTGGTCATTCATCCGGCTTCAACAACTCACCAACAGCTCACCGACGAAGAACAAGCTTCCGGCGGCGTAAAACCTGACCTTATTCGCGTATCAGTGGGTATTGAACATATAGACGATATCAAAGAGGATTTCGAAATTGCCTTTAGTAAAATTAAATAATCAGCATAATACAATGAATAGCATCTATTCTGACCCAATAAAAAATCTATGTCTCCCCTCTTGGGAGGCTATTTGACAGTAACTCGGTGTTACATCTTTTCCCTATTGCAAGGATCTAGACTTGCAATAGGTTCAATTTCAAATAATTAAAATAACACACCAAACCTGGTGAGCATGGACGCTCATCAAAATGATAAAGTCATATATTATGACCAATCAACAATCCATAACTTTTGACGAGCCTTTTGTTACTGAAAAAGGCAAAACCATTCCCCGGCCTACGGTGGCATACCAAAGCTGGGGAACACTTAACAGCGACCGCACCAACGCAGTGCTTGTGTGCCATGCACTAACGGGCAATACTGCTGCCAATGAGTGGTTCAGCGGACTCTTTGGTCCCGGCAACCCACTGGATTCCGAGGAGCAGTTTATCATCTGTCCTAATGTGCTGGGGAGCTGCTATGGCACCACCGGCCCAGCTAGCACCAATCCCAATACCGGAAAACCTTACCGCGCTGACTTTCCTGAGATTACCATTCGAGATATGGTACGCCTGCAACAACGTTTGTTTGATGAGCTGCAGATCAACAGTATCGAAATGGTGATCGGTGGTTCTATGGGAGGCATGCAGGCACTGGAATGGTGTATCATCGATGAACGTCCGCAATCGGCCGTGCTTATCGGGATGGGCAAAGTACACCGTCCCTGGGCCATCGGTATAAGCCATACACAGCGGCAGGCTATCTATAACGACCCTCACTGGAACGACGGCTATTATTCTAAAGACCAACCGCCCAAAGAGGGGCTGGCACTTGCACGTATGATTGCGATGATCAGCTACCGCAGCGACGCCGACTACCAGCATAAGTTTGGGCGGACGTTGCAAGACGACACCAATCATTTTGAGGTAGAATCGTACTTGGGTTATCAGGGACACAAACTGGTAAACCGATTTGATGCCGTCTCTTACGTACGGCTTACACAGGCAATGGACAGTCACGATGTAGGCTATAACCGCGAATCATATGAAAAAGTATTGGGCGACATTCAAATTCCCGTTATGGTCATTGGTATCGACTCCGACAATCTATATCCCGTAGAAGAACAGTACGAACTGGTACGACTTTTGGATAATTCTCGCTATCGCAGGCTCAAATCTCCGCACGGTCATGATGCATTTCTGATTGAATTTGAACAGCTCAACAACATTATCAATCCATTTTTAATCGAAACTCCAACCCAAACTGTTAACTACTTATAATGTCTTCTGATTCTAAACATATTCTTAAATTTGGCGGCACATCGCTGCAAGATCAAAAATTTATTAAACAGTCAGCGAAGATTGTCACTGATCGTCTGCAGACTGCTCAACCCTTTGTAGTAGTTTCAGCTCTTGGCGGTGTAACTGACACACTTATTTCTCTAGCCGACCAAATTGAAACAAATACCGATACTACAGAAAAGAAAATCAATGAACTGCGCAAAAAACATCTCGGTATTTTTGACCAGCTTGCAGACAGCGACCACCAAAATCGAGAGAAACTGACTGCTCTCTTCGACGAATTACATGATATTTTAGACGGCGTGGGCATTCAGTCTGTACCTATGAAGGCCCGAAAAGACCATATTCTTTCCATCGGTGAACGAGCCTCGGCACTTATTTTTGCCTCCGCACTTTCTCAACAAGGCATATCCGGGCAGGCTTTTGAAGCTCATCAGTTTATTAAGACAGATTCCACATTCGGCGAAGCGAATGTTAAACTGGATGCCTCACGAAAACTCATCCGTCAGTATCTTCTTCAGCATCCTCAAATTATTCCCGTAATTACCGGTTTCATCGGATCTGATGAACAGCAACGCATCACCACTCTGGGTCGGTCAGGTTCGGATTATACTGCCGGACTTGTAGCCAACGCTCTCGAAGCCGAGCATCTCGAAATATGGACGGATGTTAACGGTGTACTTTCTGCCGATCCCAAGTGGGTTCCGACAGCTCAATCAATTGATGAACTCAACTTTGCCGATATTGCCGAACTTTCGGCTCACGGCGCCGAAGTAATTCATCATCAAACTATTCAGCCTATTCGCCATCAGAATATATCAGTACGGGTGAAGAACAGCTACAATCCAACGCATCCGGGCACTGCTATTACGCCCGATTTTAACTCGAACGGATCGCTGAAAACCATCACCCTTACCGGTCCTTTTGTACGATTACAAATTGATGAACAACACAGCTTGGACCTACTTTCTAACCTTAAGCAATGGTCAACCGGTGATTCGTTACCCGCCAGTATACAGCGAACCTCTGAATTTGAACCGGCCCGTTTTCTATTAGAGCAATCATTTTTTGAACGATTCTCTGACAAACTGGCCAACTGGGCTTCGGACCGCGGAATTATACTCGATCTGCAATCTGAACTATATGAAGTCAAAAAGTTCAGTAACTATTTTACTGATGATAAATCGCTCACTAAACGAATCTGGAACATACTGGATGCAAACAAACTTCAACCTGTCACCAGTTCTCGCAATCGCGATGAACGATTTATTTCGTTTCTCTTTAACAAAGAGGATGCCCAACGTGCAGCCCGATTGTTAAATGACTATCTACAAGATGACCAAACCGTCATTGATCTTTTTGTAGCAGGCACCGGGGCTGTGGGACAAACGTTACTTAAGCAACTCAAGAATTTAGAACCCGAAGGCATCACCTTTCGGCTACTCGGTACTTGTAACAGTCGCAAAGCACTTTGGGATGATCAGGGTATCGATTTGGACAAAACTATCAGCTGGTCCCAAGGCCAGCCTACCAACTGGGATCAACTAACCGAAAAACTGACGCAACCCCATTTACATAACGTCATTTTTGTAGATGCCACCGGCAGTGAAGAAGTAGCTCGGTTATACCCTCAACTAATGGAAAGCGGTGCCCACATTGTTACCCCCAGTAAGCTTGCTAATACTTTTGAACAATCCTTCTTTGATAAACTGCAGTCGCTGACTGAATCGCAGAATACCTCTTTTCGCTATGAGACAACCGTGGGCGCTGGCCTGCCGGTTATTTCTACTGTTAAAGATTTACAAGCATCCGGCGACACCATTACCGAAATTTCGGGAGTAGTTTCAGGTACCATGACCTACTTGTTCAACCAGCTCGAGCAAGGTGTTCCCTTCAGTGATGCCGTAGCCGATGCACGTAAAAAGGGCTATGCTGAACCGGATCCCCGTGATGATTTATCGGGCGAAGATGTGGCCCGCAAATTTCTGACGCTGGCCCGCACGCTGGGATTAAAAATAGATAGAAATCAGCTGACAGTGGAATCACTAATTCCGAACGAACTAACCAATGTTGATAAAAACACCTTTCTAGAAAAACTTTCCGACTGTGATGGTGAATGGGAAGAGCGTATCCGCAAAGCTCAAAATAAGAATGAGGTACTCCGTTATACCGGCCGCCTCAAGGATGGGAATATTAGCATTGGCATCGAATCCGTTTCCCAAAGTTCTCCCATCGGTCAGCTTAATGGTACCAACAACCTAATTCAAATTTTTACCCACCGTTACCATCAAAGCCCACTGGTAATTCAAGGTCCCGGTGCCGGCAAAGAGGTAACCGCAGCCGGTGTGCTGGCGGACATCCTAAAAACAGCAAAAAAACTTTCGCATTAATCAATCCTGCCCATATTGCCATTTCTAAACACTAGCGTTATACTTGGCTAAACTACTAATTAAACACATTACTGAGTCGTGCAAACACCGGATAATCTTTTTGATCGTAATAAAAAATGGGCACAACAAATTAAAAAGGAACGGCCTAACTTCTTTTCTAACCTTGCAGAGGGACAAGAACCTAACTTTTTATGGATTGGCTGCTCCGACAGCCGTGTACCGGCTAATCAGATTGTAGATTTACCGCCAGGGGAACTGTTTGTTCACCGCAATATTGCTAACCTGGTCGTCCATTCTGACCTAAATTTCTTATCTGTCCTGCAATATGCAGTAGAAGTGCTGGAAGTCAATCATATTGTGGTATGTGGACATTATGGTTGCGGCGGCGTAAAAGCAGCAACGGATGATAAAGGACACGGAATGATCGACAACTGGTTGCGCCAAATTAAGGATGTGCAATTGGATAATGCCGAAGAACTGAAAGGGCTTTCTGGGGATGATGAAATCAACCGACTTTGCGAACTTAATGTAGCACAACAGGTGAAAAACATCAGCACCACACCCATCGTGCAAAACGCATGGGAGAATGGGCAGAACCTGAACGTACATGGATGGATCTACAGCCTAGAACAAGGAGAGATTTCCGATCTTGAACTCACCACTTCATCTAATGATGATCTCGGCTAAACGCCAAGTCTAAATATTCTTATACAAAAAAAGAGGACTGATCTGACGACCAGTCCTCTTTTGTCATGTATCCAATATTATTCGCTAATCATTTTTGCCAATCACATATGTAGGTGGTATAACGCCTTTTAAGTGCTTCACAAAATAATCCCAGCGCTTATTCATAAAATAGTTACGGGCATATCCAAAACCATGGCCCACATTGGGAATCATCAACATATCAAAATCTTTGTTGGCCCGGATAAGCGCCTCGGCTACCAAGAGTGTATTCGTAGGAGGCACATTGTCATCCATCAGACCGTGGGCAATTAACAGTTCCCCTTCCAGGTTTTCGGCCAGCAGCTGATTGGCCTGCTTGTCATAATTATCACCCTGGGCAAAACGCTCCAACTCTTTCTTGTTAAGACCTTTTTTCTCTTTGAGCAGCCCATGCCACTTTTCACCCCAGTCGGCCTCATAATTCCGATTATCGTGATTACCGGCCCCTGAAACAGCTACCTTGTAGAAGTCGGGATATTCGAGAATGGCCCGAGTAGAAGCAAAGCCACCGCCGGAATGTCCCCATATTCCCACCTGGGTGGTATCCATCCAAGAATGGCGATCTGCCAACTGCCTGATCGTAGCAATCTGATCAGGTAGGCCATTATCACCCATATCGCCATAATAGGCATCATGAAATGACTTTGACCGACCAGGCGTACCCATGGCATCTACTTCCACAACAATAAATCCAAGCTCCGCCACCGCTTGTTTATCAGACCGAGACGGCATAAAGGAACGGCTACCTACACTACCCGATTGCGGACCGGGATATAAGTAGTTCAATACGGGATATGATTTGTCGGAATCAAAATTGGAGGGCTTATACATCAGGCCATACAAGTCTGTTTCTCCGTCCCGCGCTTTCACCTTGAACTGTTCAGGAGCTACCCAACCACTGTCTTTAAGTTCACTGATATCTGCCTTCTCCAACGTCATCACTTTTTCGCCATCCCTGTTTCTGACCACTGTCACCGGCGGCCTTTCGGGTGTGGAATAACTATCCGTAAAATAATCTTTCGACTTTGACCAGTTTATTCGATGATGCTTTTGCTGGGGCGTCAATTTTTGCAAATCCGACCCATCCATGTTGATCTTATATAAGTAGTGATAGTAGGGATTCCCTTTCGCACGGTTGGATCCGGTAAAATAAACCGTCCGTTCTTCTTCATCTATATGCTGCAGATCCAATACGCGCCAGTTACCTTTCGTAATTTGATGCTCCAGCTCCCCAGTATTCAGATCATAAAGGTACAGATGCCCCCAATTATCACGCTCCGAAAACCAGATCACCTCATCAGTATCATCGAGTACTGTCCAACTCTCTGTGCTATACCCCGACTCGAAATAGGTATCGACTTCCTCACGCAGTACATCACGTACTTTTCCTGTCTGTGCATCAGCCACTCGAAGTTGCGCAACCTGGTGATTACGAGAGGAAGAAACAAAAGCAAGCTGCTTGCCATCATTAATCCACTCATTATCCAGGAACCGTCCGCCCCAAGAAGCAATATGGTCGGAAATAGTAGAACGGTGATAGTCAGGATCCATATCAAGCTTTACCACTTCTGGATTTTCACCCAGATGAACAATTACGCGCTCAATTTTAAAAACTGTACTATCGCCGGGCAGTGGGTACTTCCACTTTTTCAGCTTAGAGTGACCTACCTTAGAATTGTAAAGATACATCTCACCAACATCGCGGCTATCGTGACGGAAAGTAGCAATCTTTTCAGAATTAGGTCCCCAAAGCAACACTGGGCTCTCATTTTTTACCCAACCCGCATTGTTTGTAGCGTAGCCGTAATATTCTTCTCCTTTGGTGGTCAACTGGGTATGCTCTCCCGTTTCAGTATTGCGTACCCAAAGGTTGTGATCTTTAATATATGCGGCCTTCTTGCCGTCTGGCGATAAAACTTCATTCCTTTTTTTCTTCTCGGCAAGTTTCTTGGTTTTATAGTCAGACAAATTGGTCTCATAACGCTTTCCAAACAATCGATAACGTAATTTCTTTCCGCCATCGGTAAGCGTCACCGATCGCAATCGTAGCTTTTCGGACTCTATCTCTTGTGACGTTACCTCAGCCAAGCTTTCAGCCAGACGTTGGTGATCAAATGCTTTCTCTTTCTTTCCTGTCTGTGGATTAACTTTATAATATATTTTTCCCTCGGGCGTGCGCGTGTTATATATTAAAATGTCTCCCGAACTCCAGCTTTGCCCCATCACACGATTATATACTTTGGCGGACGTATTTTTTCCTAAAAATTGTTCGGCCCGCTCATAATCATCAATAGTAACATCTTGCTCCTGGCTCTGTTGAAGAGCAAAACTAGGTACTACCGTGATTGACAATAATACAACTGTTAATAATAGTTTTTTCATAATACTTACTTCATTAGAGATTAAAATAGAATCCGTGCCATATATTCTTCTTACCCCATCCAAACATTATATTCCTCTTATATGGGAAACAGAATGTAAGGATAATCCAAAATTTTTGGGAAGGCAATGAATCTTTCAAAAAATAATTTCGCTAGCATCCCGAAATTCTCATATTAATCCTTACTATTTCTCCCACTCTCTACCACAGCGATTTCATCCTACAGAAAAAAATTCTTTTTCCATCATATCGCTTTAAAAAACTCACTCAAATTGAACTAATAGTAGTTTTAGGCTTTACCCATCACCTTTACAATACAATTCAGTACAACTTTTAAATCTTTTCTTGACATATTACATCCTTTCGGGGTACATTGTGGGGTGAAGTGGTAGAATGTGGGAGTTCCAATCCACTTGTCGAATTCGATAACATATGCTGTAATTCTGGGGGCCATTATATGCCTAGCTTTAAGGGCCAATATAAACATAGTGTAGATAATAAAGGACGCGTTAGCTTCCCGGCTAAACTGCGTAAAGCCCTCAATCCCCAGGCGCAAGAACGCTTTACTATTTTGCGTGGTCTCGAACCCTGCCTTTATCTGTACCCAGAGGATGAATGGCAAAAGGTAGAAGACCAACTTTCCCAGATCAACAGCTTTACAAAAGAAGGTCGCACGGTTAAGCGTAATTTCCTGCGTTTTGCCGAAGATCTCAACCTCGACAATCAGAACCGCATTCCACTCCCTTCGCAACTCACAGACTGGGCCGGCATCGACGGTAAAGCCATTTTTATTGGCAGCGGCGAACGCATCGAAATATGGTCGCCCGAAAAACTAAATGAAGTCGATGACGATCTGGACTTCGAATCGTACCAAGAACTCTTTGAGCGCGTAATGGGTGATAATGACAATAATGAGCAAGAATGAGACATATTATGAACATCAACCGGTGCTGCTGGATGAGTCCATAGATTATTTAGTTACGGATTCCAGCGGTATCTATATTGATGCTACGCTTGGCGGTGGCGGACACAGCCTGGCATTATTATCTCAACTTGATAACGACGCTCAGCTTATTGGTATTGATCAAGATGATGAAGCCTTAACAGCAGCCAATGAGCGCATCGACGATCCTCGTTTTTCGTCTATTAAAGGCAATTTCGGATATCTGTCTCGCTTGTTGCCGCCCGAACTGCATGGTAAAATTACAGGCATCCTTCTTGACCTTGGCCTCTCTACCCATCAGATAAAAGAAGCTGAACGCGGCTTTACTTTCCAGGAAGAAGGTCCACTGGATATGCGTATGAGCAATCTTCGCGGTGTTACAGCTCACCAGGTAGTTAATGAGTATTCGTATGAGGATCTGCGTGATATCATATATCACTACGGTGAAGAACGTCACAGTCGAAAAATTGCTCGTGAAATTATTGATCGGCGCCCTGTTGAAACAACCACCGAACTGCGCGATGCCGTAGAAGCTGTAGTATATGGGCAGCATCAAATAAAAAGTGTGGCACGTGTCTTTCAGGGAATCCGTATTGAGGTAAACCGCGAGCTGGATATGCTTCGACAAGTGCTTGAGCAGTCATTAGATATGATAAAGATCGGTGGACGCATAGCAGCTATTAGCTACCATTCGTTGGAAGATCGCATTGTGAAAAAGTTTTTTAAAGCCGGAAATCACGAGGGGAAGATTGAGAAAGATTTTTACGGACATCCGCAAACGCCTATTGAAGAAATAAGTGGCGGTATTATACGACCTTCGGAAGAAGAAATTGAAAAAAACTCGGCAGCTCGCAGCGCCAAAATGCGTGTAGCTGAAAAAATTGACCAGTCGGAGGGATAGATATGCATATTCAATCTCCAATGGAAAAAGAAAATGTTGCCAAAGACAAACGGCGCAAGAGCAGGGACGACAATGCTTTAAATGCCATTCGACAGGCAAAGCAAGAAGAGCGTACTGAAAACAAAAATTATGGTAAGCGAAAACAAAAAAAGCAGAAAAAAAAGAAACCCTCAAACGGATTATCGCTTCCAACATTTAAGCCCTGGAAGGTTATAGTGGGAACCCTAGTGCTGGGAATGCTGGGCATGCTTTATCTGAATCATGTTTTTGCTACCCAACAACTACTGCAAGAGGTACAACAGCTGGAACGCGAATACAACCAGGTTAAACGGATGCACGACAATTACCGGCTGACATATGACCGAATGATCGGTCCTTCAGAAATTTATGATAATGCTAAGCAGGCAGGCTTTATAAACGGCGGACCTGCAGAAAAAATAATAACGGTGGAAAAATAGTTGAACAACGATCGTTCTAACATATTAAACCGCTTATTTGTAGTCTTTGGGCTCGTATTGCTGGTCCCCTGTGCTATTGGCGTACAGCTTTTCCGCATCAACTTTGTGGAAGGGCCAGAACTGCGCAATCTCTGGAGCGAACAGGCTATCGACTATATCTCTATTCCCGCCCAACGTGGCAACATTTATGATGAAAATGGCAGCCTGCTGGCTACAAATTCTGTAGCTTATAAAGTAGCCGTAGACCCAAAAATACAAGAGCTAACTCAAAATACTATGCGGCAGGTCTGTGATACACTGGCCAAATTCAGTTCAAAAACAGCAGGCCACTATCTACAAAAGATCAAACGAGCTCCCGATCGATCCCGCTACGTGGTTTTGGATAATAATGTGAGTGCCGAAGCATATCGGGGATTACAACAGCTTGACAATCGTGGAGTACTTACAAAAGAACAATATGAACGACGTTATAATTTTGGATCGCTTGCCGCTCATACCCTTGGCTTTGTGAATCATCAAATGAAAGGCATGACGGGCCTCGAAAAAATATACAACGGCCAGCTGAACGGTGAAGACGGTGTACAGCAAGTCCGCCGTGACCGTAGCGGCAATATCTATTCGTATATCGGGGCACCGCGCAAACAGCCCAAGCAAGGAAAATCACTACACACAACTATTGATTCGCACATTCAAGCTATCGTACAGGAAGAACTTAAAGCCGGGATAGACCGAACGAAATCGTCCTACGGTTCTGCTATTGTCATGGATCCCAGAACAGGTGCCATCAAGGCGATGGCAAATTATCCCACATTCAACCCCAACAATCCTGCCTCCTTAAATGGCAAAAACCGCAGGAATTTTGCGATTTCGGATATGATCGAACCCGGCTCCACTTTCAAGCTGGTTACCGCTATTGCCGCGGTTGAACAGCAAAAGGTTCAATTTGATGAAACCTTTGATACCCCCGACGACGGTACCATCAAAATCCACGGGCAGTGGATGCGCGACCATACGCCCCTGGGGACGCTCACTTTCCCCGAAGTAATTGAAAAATCCTCTAATATTGCAACGTCAAAAATTGCAATGCGGCTTTCTAAGGATACTTTCTATCAATACGCGCGCAATCTGGGATTTGGCACTCCCACAAATATTGATCTGCCCAACGAAGAAGCTGGCCGTCTTACCAAACCCTACGAATGGAGCAAAGTGAGCCTACCATGGAAGTCGATCGGCTATGAGGTACAAGTAACTCCCATACAGTTGGCCCAGGCATATGCCGCATTTGCCAACGGAGGCAAAATGATGCGTCCTTATGTGGTTAAAAAAATTATGGATGGCAAGGGCGAAACCGTATGGGAACAACAAAACGTAAAAGTTCGGCAAATTGCGGAGTCCTCAACCATCAAGCAACTGTACCCAGTATTTCGGGATGTGGTATCGGATTCGGGCACGGCTAAATATGCCCAGGTTAACGGACTGCCCATTGCCGGTAAAACGGGAACGGCTCAAAAGTTTATCGAAGGCGAATATCGCAACAAATATCGTTCTTCTTTCGTGGGCTTTTTTCCGGCTCAAAATCCAAAATATGTGTGCCTGATATTGCTGGATAGTCCTGATATCTATCCCCCATACGGTGGTGTTACTGCAGGACCCATTTTCCGGGAGACTGCTAAACGCATCGCCGGGCTCGACAATGAGATTGAAAAACAAATTATTAAGCACGAAACAGCAAATGAAAACTGGGCCTCTGCGCCTGATGTAGAACAGTTGTCCAAGAAAGAAGCTGTCACCCTGTTGGACCAGCTACATATCACTTATAAAACAGCGGGCAGTGGCCGTTGGGTAGCATCACAAACGCCTAAACCGGGAGCTGAACTTTCATCCGGTGACGAAGTTACGCTCAATCTTTCGCATACCTCAGCGACAGATACTACAGAAATTCCCGAAGGGTACGCGCTCATCCCCAATGTTGGTGGAATGAGCATGCGTAAGGCAACAACCCTAATCAACCAACGAGGATTTGAAACCAAAATGGTCGGTTCAGGTACTATTTATCGACAGGCCCCTCGTGCAGGTGATTTGATGAAGCAGGGGCGCACAATCACTGTTCACGGCAAAGCAAAAGCGATGCAATCCCTAATTAGCGAGAATACCAAGTGACATACCAAACACTTATATCACTTTGCGATCCTGTTGAGGTCTCCGGTCCGGAGCCAAGTACTATCGGTACGTTAACACAGGATTCCCGAACCGTTGAACAGGGATCGGTCTTTATTGCACGCAGAGGAGTTGAGACCGATGGTCACGACTATATCAATGACGCCATCGATGCAGGTGCATCAGTTATCATTTGTGAGCAATCACCTGATACAGAAAAGGATGTTTGCACACTAGTTGTTGAGGATACCCGATCGCTAATTGGTCCCTTAGCCCAGGCATTTAAAGATAACCCTGCTGATAAATTAAACATCATCGGAATTACGGGCACTAACGGAAAAACAACAGTAGCTACACTTGTCTATCAGACACTGCAAAAGATGGGGACTTCTCCTTCTCTGTTAGGTACCGTTACTAAATCCATTGCCGGCCAAACGACAGAAAGCGAACTCACTACCGCTGATCCTATTGAGCTGGCCAAAGACATGTCAAAAATGGTAAAAGCCGGCTCCGATCACTTGGTGATGGAAGTATCATCACATGCATTAGATCAACAACGAATTAACGGTATTAATTTTGATGTGGCAGCATTCACGAATTTAAGCCACGATCATCTTGATTATCATCCGGATATGGAGGCCTATGCCCATGCCAAGAAAAAACTATTCGATGGTCTCAGTGAGAATGCCTATGCAATTATCAATGCCGATGATGAGCAAGCAGCCTTTATCAGCAAAGATTGTGCAGCCAATATTATTGACTTTAGCTTCCAAAAAGCACTGGAAATAGAATGCCAGGTACTTTCAAATACTATTAACGGACTGGTTATTCGCATTGCCCAAACCATGATTGAGAGTCCGCTGGTAGGTGCTTTTAATGCATATAATCTGACCGAAGCATTTTTGATCTGCCATGCACTTGGTTACGAAAAAGAAACAGTAGCAGATGCACTTGAAGAACTGCACGGTGCTGCCGGACGGCTGGAACGTATTGCCGATTCCAAATCGGACGAAAATCCCGTAGTGCTAGTAGATTATGCTCATACACCCGATGCACTAAAAAATGTAGCAAGCACCCTTGCCAACCTTAAACAAGACAATAAGAAACTCCATATCGTATTCGGTTGCGGCGGCAATCGGGACAAAGCCAAGCGTCCACAGATGGCAAAGATCGCTAACCGGTATGCCGATAAGGTAATTGTGACCTCAGACAATCCGCGTGATGAAAAACCCGAGCGGATCATTGCCGAAATTATGAGCGGCTTTGAACATCCTGAGACTGTTGATCAGATTGTGGATCGTAAAGAAGCTATTACACAAAGCATTTTAGATGCCGACGCTGAAACAATGATCCTTATTGCCGGCAAGGGACATGAAACCTACCAGGAAATTGAAGGCAAAAAGCTGGATTTTGATGACCGAGAAGTAGCTCGTGAAGCATTAGCCAAGCGAAATTCGAACGCTAAAAACAAGGGGGAATAATGCTTTACGAACTTCTACATTGGTTTGAAGTTAATTTTCAACCTGCCGGTTTTGGTGCTTTCGAATTTATCACTACCCGCGCAGCGGTTGCTGCAGCTATGGCACTGTTCATCAGCGTGATGATTGGACAGCGCATTATTAAATGGCTCGAAAAAATGCAGCTTCGCGAAGTTATTCGAGACGATATCGGCCTCGACAACCATCTCGGTAAAGCACATACCCCAACCATGGGCGGTATTATTATACTATTGGCAGTACTCATCCCTGCACTCTTGTGGATGAAGATGGACAGTATTTACACCTGGATGATCATACTTGTCACTTTACTGCTGGGCATTGTGGGTTTTGTAGATGATTACATTAAAGTTGTAAAACAGGATAAATCGGGACTAAGTGGAACGTTTAAAATTATTGGGCAAATTAGTGTGGGATTAATGGTGGGCCTAACTCTTTACTTCTGGCCCGAATTCCAGGACTTCAATACACTTACTACAGTCCCCTTCCTGAAAAGCGTAAATATTGACTACGCCTTTTTAGGGGAAGCGCTGGGATGGGTCATCTACATCCCCATGGTTATTTTTGTGATCACAGCAGTAAGTAACGCCACGAATTTAACGGACGGTCTCGACGGCCTTGCCGCCGGTACCTCCGCTATTGCGGGTCTCATCCTGGGTATTTTTGCTTATGTATCGGGACGTACTGATTTTTCTGATTTTCTTGACATTATTTACCTGCCGGGCTCTGGAGAGTTGACTATTTTTTGTGCCTCTCTTGTGGGAGCCTGTATGGGTTTTCTCTGGTATAATACGCATCCCGCATCAGTCTTTATGGGAGATACCGGATCGCTGGCACTAGGTGGTTCCTTCGGCGCTCTTGCACTCATGCTCCATAAAGAATTACTGTTGCCCATTATCTGCGGCATCTTTTTTATAGAAACAATTTCTGTCATTATCCAGACGACCTATTTCAAATTTACAAAGCGCAAATACGGTGAGGGGAAACGTGTTTTTTTGATGACCCCCATCCACCATCACTTTGAGAAAAAAGGACTGCCGGAATCTAAAATTGTAGTACGCTTTTGGATTATTGCGCTTCTCTTGGGAATTCTAAGTCTGCTAACACTAAAGCTGCGATGAGAGATATCACAAATAAACATATCGTTGTTGTAGGAGCTGCCCGCAGCGGCTTGGCTGTAGCATTGCTACTCAATAGCAAAGGAGCAACTGTGTTTGTAACGGATCACAGCACTATTTCTGAGCAGACAAAAGCCAAGCTTAACAATCAGGAAATTCCATTTGAAGAAAATGGCCATACCCGCCAGGCCCATAATGGAGACTTTTTAGTGTTAAGTCCCGGTGTGCCATCAGATGCGCCGCTGGTACAACAGTACCGAAAAGCAGACAAAGACATATTTTCGGAAATTGAAATCGCAAGCAGGTTTAACAACAGTCCCCTTGTAGCTGTCACAGGCAGTAACGGCAAAACAACGGTGGCTAACTGGCTTGATCACACATGGACAATAGCCGAGCGCAATCATTTTACAGCCGGTAATATTGGCTCAGCATTTTCGGATAACGTACACGAGTCTAGCTCTGACTGTGATGGCCTTTTGGAAGTAAGCAGTTTTCAACTTGACCATATTGAGACATTTAAGGCACATATCAGTTTGTTATTGAACATAACACCGGATCATTTGGATCGATACCAGAATGATTTTTCGAAGTATGCGGCATCGAAATTTCGTATTACTGAAAACCAGACCAGCGATGACTGGTTCATCTACAATTATGATGATTCCACCGTTGCGGCACACGCGCAATCGCTAAAAAAAAAGAGAATGCGCCTCAACTGCTGGCATTTTCACTCCGTCGGGAACCCGACGAACCGCACTGTGCTTTCATCCGAAACCAGAACATCATGCTAAAATTCAATAACCACGAAGAGGTATTAATGCCTACTAGCAACATAAAAATTTCCGGCAAGCACAATTTGAAAAATGGGTTGGCTACAGCCCTGGCTGCTCGTGCATCAGAAATTAAAAGTGATGTAATCCGTGAAAGTCTGCGCACCTTCGAGGGCGTAGAACATCGCTTGGAACATGTGCGAACGGTAGACAGTGTGAACTATATAAACGACAGCAAGGCTACTAACATCAATGCCGTTTGGTATGCGCTAGACAGTTTTGACGTGCCGCTTACGCTCATTTTAGGTGGACGCGACAAGGGCAACGATTACAGTGAACTAGTTGACCAAATTAAAGAAAAAGTGCACACCATTATTGCGATCGGCGAAGCGCAACCACTTATCGAAGAGCAGCTTAAATCGGTTGTGCCAAATTTAAAAACATCCAAGACAATGAATGATGCTGTCCGGATGGCAAAACAAGGAGCTAAACAGGGAGAGGCCGTTTTGTTAAGTCCTGCCTGCTCTTCATTCGATATGTATGATAATTACAAACATCGAGGCAACGAATTTAAAAAAGCAGTAAACCGGCTTTAAAAAGCTAAAAACAAGAATCATGCTATACACAACGCCAAATAAAAATGTGTCTTCTATCTTGGGTACCAGCCCTGATGAGATGGATACACCGGGCCGAGGCAGTGATCGGATCCTGCTGATATCGGTTATTGTGCTTATGGTATTTGGTGTGCTGGCGATCTATTCTGCTATCGCTTACTTTGCTGAAACAAACCAAACCACGGCTGGCAGCCTTATTACCGGACATGTTTTTAAGCTGGGTATCGCTTTCCTGGCTATGCTGATTGCATCAAAAATTGACTATCATCTCATAGCCAAATTTAGCCGGCTGGGTATTGTCATTGGTTGGGTTCTACTCTTGGCCGTCACCGTATTTGGAACTGAATCCTTTGGTGCCAAGCGATCTCTCAGTATCGGCGGCCTTTCATTCCAACCCGCAGCCTTTGCATCACTTGCACTACTCATCCACATATCGGTACTGCTTGATGAAAAACAAGAATATATCAAAGATTTCAAGCGTACATTTCTACCCATCATGTTCTGGGTGGTCGCTACATGCGGACTTATCGGACTTCAGGACTTCAGCAGTGCTGCTGTTTTACTCGGTCTGTCACTGTTAGTCATGTTTGTAGGAGGCATTAGCATGTCACAACTGGGAACATTAATGCTAATAGGCATAATGGGTGCCGGCATCTTAATCTGGCAATCTCCCGAACGGCAAAGCCGTATCAGCAACTATCTTGAGCAAATAAACAACATCAATAGCAGTGAGTTAAATATTGAAGAAGGATACCAGGCACAGCAGGCACATATTGCCATTGCTCAGGGTGAAATTTTTGGCGTAGGTATTGGGCAAAGCAGCCAACGCGATTTTTTACCAGCTCCCTACAATGATTTTATCTTTGCGATTATTGCCGAAGAATACGGGCTCGTGGGATCAATGCTTGTTATCGTTTTATTTACTGTTATTCTGTTCCGCGGGATCGGTAAAATCGCCAAGAGTGCGCCCGACCCTCTCGGTATGCTGATGGCTGTAGGCTGTACACTTTCTATTGTTTTTTACGGATTTATTAATGCCGGCGTCGCCAGCGGACTGTTACCCGTTACCGGCCTGCCTATGCCCTTTGTAAGCTATGGCGGAACCAATATTCTGTTTGCGGGCATTATGGTTGGCATCCTGATGAACATTTCGAAATATAATAACGACAAAAAGGCGGTCTTCTATGCATAGCGCTGCAAAAGACATATCGTACCAACACCGCGGCACGGCCTCAGAACAGGGTACTATAAAGGTACTGGTTGCGGCCGGCGGTACCGGTGGACATGTATACCCCGCGATTGCTATTGCCGAGGCATTACAAAATGAGTACGGCAATACTGAAATACTCTTTGTCGGTACCAGAAATCATCTTGAATGGGAAGCCGTACCCAAAGCCGGGTTTAATATTACCAACATTTGGATCAGCGGATTTCATCGGCGACTGACACTCAAAAACCTCCTGTTCCCCATAAAACTGGTCACCAGCCTGATGCAAAGCATAGGTATTGTAAGGCGATTTGATCCGGATGCTGTTATTTCCTGCGGCGGATATGCAGCGGGGCCTACTGCTTGGGTGGCTAATAAGATGGGCGTGCCTCTTTTCATCCAAGAGCAAAACAGTTTTCCCGGTGTTACCAACCGAATTCTAGGCCGAAGCGCCGAACGTATTTTTACCGCTTTCAAAGATGCTGATCACTACTTCCCAATAGACAAGACACAAATCGCCGGTAATCCCACGCGGAAGTCACTGACCAATGCAGACCAACAAGAAGCACTTGAGGAATTTAGCTTTGGTTCCGATCAAAAAACGCTGCTTGTACTGGGCGGCAGCGGCGGAGCCCGCAGCATCAACGAAGCAATGCTCGATCATATTGATCAGATGCACAACCAGATGGAGCTACAGATTATCTGGCAATGTGGCGAGCGTTACTTTGATCAGATCCGTAATCAAATACATAAAAAGAACTATGAGAATCTGCGTCTCATAGACTTCCTGCACAATATGCCCGAAGCTTATGCCGTGGCAGACCTCGTGATCAGCAGAGCAGGTGCACTATCCTGCTCAGAATTGGCCCTCACGGGCAAACCAAGCATTCTTGTTCCATCGCCCAATGTGGCCGGTGACCATCAAAGAAAAAATGCTCGGTCGATGGTAGAGGAAGGCGCAGCAGAATTAATACAGGACAAGGATTTAAAAAATACCTTAGCCGGCCTGGTTGAAAAGATTATTACCGACCAGCAAAAACTTGCAGCAATGAATAAAGCAGCAAAGAAATTATCACGACCCGAAGCCGCAGAAACAATCGCAACCGAAATTTTAAAATTGATAAAACAAAAAAGCACCTGATACAGTCACATAGCTTGGATTAGCATCCACACTCATTCATTATATCAAGTGTGGACACTTGTAACAGCTTAGACAAACTAGTAAACCAACAAATGAGTAAACAAATTCAAACACAGCCCATATTTGGACGAACCCGCCATATTCATATGGTTGGTATCGGCGGGATTGGTATGAGCGGCATGGCCGAAATATTGCTACAAAAAGGCTATACCGTCTCCGGATCAGATGCAAAAATGGGCGAAACCATTGAGCGGTTACAGGAACTTGGCGCAGAAATTGCCATTGGTCATGACAAACAAAACATCGAAGGCTGCGATGTGGTTGTGTATACAAGTGCTGTAAAAGCGGAAGAAAATATTGAAACCAAAACGGCACTTGATCAGGGTATTCCCGTTATTAAGCGGGCTGAGATGCTGGCCGAACTGATGCGTATGAAATACGGTGTTGGCGTAGCCGGCACTCACGGCAAGACCACTACTACAACTATGATTGGCCATGTGATTCAGGACGGGAGTTTTGATCCCACGATTATGGTAGGCGGCAAAGTTCACAGTTTCTCAAAAACTAATGCCGTAGTGGGCAAAGGTGACGTAATCGTGGTAGAAGCCGATGAGTTTGACCGGACATTTCTGCGACTCACCCCTTCGCTGGGTGTTATAACCAATATTGAAGCCGAGCATCTCGATATCTACGACGATTTGGAAGATGTAAAACAGGCTTTTAGTGAATTTGCCAACAAAGCACCCTTTTATGGTGCCGTTATTCTTTGCCTTGATGATTCCAATGTAAGAAGTATTATTCCATCTATCGACCGCCGCACTATCACCTATGGGTTGACGCCCCAAGCCCAAATTCGTGCCGTGGATATTGAAGTGGACCACTTTAACAGTTCATTCACTGTTATCAATGAAGGTGAGAAGCTTGGCGACATTACGCTTAAAGCACCGGGCAACCATAATATAAGAAATGCCTTGGCTGCCGTTGCCGTGGGACTGGAGCTGGATATTGATTTTGATAATATCAAGTCAGGACTGGAGCGGTTTCAGGGGGTATTTCGTCGCTTCCAGCTCAAAGCCGATACCGATAACGTGATGGTCATCGATGATTATGCCCACCATCCCACAGAAGTACAGGCCACACTCAATGCCGCTCGTGAGGGATGGACAGATCGCCGCATTGTAGCCGTATTTCAACCGCACTTGTATTCACGGACACAGGAACTTTATGAAGAGTTCGGACTCTCATTTTTTGATGCAGAGGTCTGTGTTATTACAGATGTATATCCATCCCGAGAAGAACCCATTGAGGGCGTTAACGGTCAACTTATTGCCAATGCCGCCAAAGAATACGGTCACCGCAAGGTGCATTATGTAGAAGATAAAACGAAGCTGCCCGACCGTCTGAAAGAAATTATTAAATCCGGTGATGTAATAATCACTATGGGCGCAGGCGATATTTATAAATACGGCGAAGAATTTACTGAAATGCTCGAAAAAGGAATTACAAAATTGAAATAATATATCTAAACATTCAGACACGAATGAATAATCGAACCATACGTAACATAAAGAATAGGTTGAATTAACATCCACGCTCATTCATTGTTCCAAGCGTGGACACTTGCAACAGTTTTCACAAAAAAACTTAAATGGTCAAAAATAAGTCACATAACAAAACCGAGAGCACCAAAAAACCGCTGGCATGGGTCGCCGGTGCTATATTTGTGCTGGGGCTGGCAATTATCGGCGGGCTGTCGTGGAGCTCTACCGTTACGGTCCAGGAAATCCAATACCGAGGCAACCATTTTGTTTCTACTGAACGGCTAAAGCAGGTGGAGGTTCCAACAGGTATAAGTCCCGACAGCATGAATTTTGTGGATATTATCCGCCGCTTCAAGAAGTTGGCCTACGTCAAAAACGCAGCTGCAAATGTAGAACCCAACGGCAACTTGTCAATAGATATCAACGAACGGCAACCCATTGCAATGCTGACGGATGGATCAACAAAAGTTTACGTAGATAAACACGGCATCCGATTGCCAAAAGTGTTGGGCAAGACCATTGATGTACCCATTCTCTATGGATTTAGTGCTACGCCCATGAGTGATACACTACATAGTGAATCTTTTAAACGAGTGTCTGATTTTTTGACCAATGTGCACGACAAACCAGTCTCTAATGCCACCATCAGTGAAGTGGCATGGACCGAAAAAGAAGGAGTTGTAGCACTGACTAATCAAAATGGAGTTAAACTTATTTTCGGCAAAGGTAATTACGAAACTCGACTTCGCAACTGGGAAGCATTTTATGGTGAAGTCGTTAAACAAAAAGGAATTAAAAAAATGCGATCAGTTGATCTTCGATTTGAAGGACAGATCGTAACGCGCGAAAAAGAAATATAACTGCTGGAATTAACGTCCACGCTAAAAGGTGGACACGTGCAACAGTATCTTAGAATATGATGAAAATTAATCACATAACAGTACGCGGATAACATTATGGAAGAACAAGAAGACAGAATTGTCGTCGGACTGGATATTGGCACTACCAAGGTATGTGCAATCGTTGCCTCTATTGATCCACAAGATCGTATCCATATTCTGGGCGTTGGTAAATCGCCGAGCGATGGCCTAAATCGCGGCGTAGTAGTCAATATCGATAAAACAGTAAACGCCATACAAACAGCCGTTGAACAGGCTCAGCTGGCATCAGGTATCGAGGTCAACTCGGTAAATGTAGGTATTGCCGGCGATCACATTCGTAGCATGCGTAGCAAGGGCGTCATTACCATTAACAACCGGGACAACGAAATTACTGTAGATGACGTTGACCGGCTGCTCAAAGACTGTCGGCAGATTATGCTGCCTACCGATCAGGAGATTATCCACGTCATTCCACAAGAATTTGTTGTTGACGGTCAGGATGGCATCAGCGATCCCGTGGGTATGAGCGGCATGCGGATGGAAGCAGAAGTCCACATTATTACAGGACTTGTCTCGGCTGCAAAAAATATCTACCGATGCGTAGAACGGGCCGGCTACCAGGTAGCCGATATCATTCTCGAACCACTCGCATCTTCGTATTCTGTACTTGATGACGAGGAAAAAGAAGCCGGTGTTGTGCTTGTGGATATCGGAGGGGGCACCACTGATGTTGCCATCTTCCAGGATAACACTATCCGACATACGGCCGTCATTGCTATAGCAGGCAAAAAAGTAACCGATGATATCCGTATGGGGCTAAGCGTGTTAGACGATCAGGCTGAGAAGCTCAAGCGGAATCACGGCGAAGCCTATATTGAACTTATTGAAGAAGATGAAGCTATCACAGTACCCGGCATTGCGGGTCGTCCGCCCAAAGAAATCACCAAAGGTATTTTAGCCAAAATTATACAGGCTCGGATGGAAGAGATCCTCGAAATTGTGGCTATTGAAACAAAACGAAGCGGTTATGCCGACTCGCTGAGTGCGGGTGTCGTACTGAGCGGCGGTGGTTCGCTCATCAAAAATGTATGCCCCCTGGCCAACGAAGTACTAGGTATGGATGCCAAAATTGGCAAACCAATGGGACTCAGCGGCGGACTTATTGAAGAAGTGCAAAATCCTATTTACGCCACCTCGGTGGGACTGGTTATGCACGCAATTGAAACAGGCAGTGGTCCTGCCAACCAGGCTATCGTTCCATCATCAACCAAAGGATCTAGTGTAGAAAAGGTAATGAACCGCATCGCCAACCGTATGAAGAGTTGGTTCAAAGAACTTTAATATGGATAAAAAATAATATGGATAAGAATCTAAAAACTATAAAAAACCGCCCCGGCATCCCTCCTGTAGAGGAGATACAAAAAAGGGGCTGGACAGGTTTAAACCTAAATCAATCATCAACAACTAGCAATCAAACAGCAACAAAAATAAAAATACAGCAATCAAAAAGGAGTAACTATTATGTCTAACTTAAACTCTCGTTTTAGTTTTGACATCGACGGTCAAGACAATGCGAAAATAAAAGTCGTGGGTGTTGGAGGCGGCGGCGGTAATGCCGTTAACAACATGATCCACAAAGGTCTGACCAGTGTAGAGTATATCGCACTCAACACTGATGCCCAGGCCTTGAAGAACAGTATGGCCGATGTCACCATCCAGGTAGGCGCCAACCTTACCAATGGACTCGGAGCCGGTGCCCGTCCTGAAATTGGCCGGGAAGCGGTAGAAGAAAATCGACACGAAATTGAAGAGGCTATAGAAGGCGCCGATATGGTGTTTGTTACGGCCGGCATGGGCGGCGGTACTGGTACCGGCGGCGCTCCCGTGGTTTCGGGCATCGCCAAACGAAAAGGGATTTTGACAGTCGGTATTGTCACTACCCCCTTTGACTGCGAAGGGCCCAAACGGATGAAATATGCCCTCGAAGGAATTACCGAACTCAAGAAAAACAGCGATACGGTTATCGTTATTCCCAACGAGCGGCTTATGGATATCGCGGATGCAGAGACCACCCTGCTCGAGGCTTTTGATCAGGCCAACCAGGTACTATACAATGCTACTCGTGGTATTTCGGATCTCATTCTGATGCCCGGCCTCATTAACCTTGACTTTGCTGACGTACGCACCACTATGCTTGACGGGGGTGCAGCTATTATGGGATCAGCAAGCGCCACGGGCGAAGACCGTGCCGAAATTGCGGCCCGCGAAGCCATCAACTCACCCCTGCTCGACGGTGTGAGCATCCGCGGCGCACGTAATGTATTGGTCAATATTTCTTCGGGCGCCAACCTGGGAATGCAAGAAACCAATACAGCTACCAGCATCATCCAGCAAGAAGCCGGCGAAGATGCAGAAATCATCCTCGGTACTGTGCTTGATGAAAGCTTTGACGAAGACCTACGCGTTACGGTTATTGCCACTGGCTTTGATCTGGCCGAAAACAACGAAAACGGCAGCAGTGTCGCTCCGAATGAGAAAGAAACCGAAACCAAAGGTGATGATCTGGAGATGCCCAAAGCCGGTGACGTTACCGGACACAGCCGGTATTCTTCAACAGACGATCCATTTTATAAAGGAGAAAAAAATCTCAAACAGATGGATCAACCAGCCTTCCATCGCCGTGGACTAAAAAATGTACAATCGCTCAACAAAAACGAAGAGGAGGAAGAAGACGATATGCAGGCCGAGCAGCAAAAGAGCGATGAACTGCTCAATGACCGCAAAGAGCGCATCGATAAGTCTGATTCGGATCAACCGGCCTTCCTGCGTAAAATTATGGATTAAAAACTTGATTGCTTTGTATTAAAAGCTGATTCACAATCAGTGACATTTATTCCGCTATAATGCGGATTTGATTGCTAGTTGAGAAAGGAGTCTCCTGATCGGGACTCCTTTTTTTATGATTGGTATCTATTTATAACATTTAGTCAGCAGTATCGTATATACAAACTGTTTTCCTATCTGAAACAATTTTTGTAATGTTATCAAATCAGTTTGTTCAATTGTTAATCAACGGTTTTATGATGCGACTCACTCGATTTTCTTTACTTTCGGTTCTTCTTTTTTTGGCTTTGAATACTTGCCTCTTCGCGCAAAAACAAAAACTCGAACCTGAAGATTACGACCAGTGGCAATCTATCTCTACTACCGAAATATCGGCCAATGGACAATGGTTTGCCTATAACATCAGTCTGGTGGATGGTGATGGTTGGCTCATTATTAAACAAGTAGGGGCCGACAGTACTGAAGACCACAAATTTATGCATGGTATTCGCCCAAAATTCTCCCCAAACAATAAATGGTCAGCATTTCAGATCGGCGTCTCGGAAGAGAAAAAGAAAAAACTGAAGAAACAAAAGAAGAAAGTCCGTCTAAAGCTGGGATTAATGAACCTGGAAGAGAGCAAAGTAGATACCTTTAAAAACGTACAAAGCTACAGTTTTTCGGATAATGGCCGCTGGCTAGCCATGAAAAAATACAAGGCTGAAGGCGTAAAGACAGAAGGAACCGACCTCATTCTCCGCAACCTGCAGCATGGCACCAATCAGCTAATCGGTAACGTTTCGGACTATGCCTTTAACGACGATGGTTCTAAGCTGGCTGTACTACTCGATGCAAATGAAAAGCTCGGTAACGGTGCGCACTTGTATAATCTGAAATCCGGTAAAATTACAGTGCTGGATAGTAAAAGTACGACATATAAAAAGCTCAAATGGAACGAAGATGGTACTGCCCTGGCCTTTTTAAAGGAACAAGAAAATGAGGCCTTCAAAGATCCCACGCATCATATCATGGCGTTTAAGGATCTTAACCAGTCCCCCAAAAAATTTGTGTTTGACCAGCAGAAAATAAACTCATTTCCGCAGACACATCGCGTAGTCGATTATCGAAATCTCGAATGGTCAGAAGATGGCAATACCGTTTTCTTCGGCATCAAAGAATGGGAAAAGAAAAAGGATAAATCAGCTGAATCTGACTCGACTAAGAAAAAGTCCGATGATGATCTGGATCCCTCGAATGTAGAAGTTTGGCACTGGCAAGATGATGATATCCAGCCCAAACAGAAAGTGATGAAAAACCAGTTGAAACAAAAAAATGATCTTTCGGCCTGGCATCTGGATAAGCAATCATTCGTGCGGATAGGTACCAAACAGTTTGATCAGGTCCAGCTCACTGGCAACCAACAATACGCCGTAGCCTACGATCCCCACCCCTATGAACCACAGTTTGAAGAAGAATGGCGGGATGTATATTTGGTGGATGTAACCACAGGTGAAACCCAGCAAGTTTTAGAACAGCACGAATATGTACAAACTTCACCTGACGGCAGCTACTTGTTGTATTTCAAAGATCAAAACTGGTGGACGTATGATATTAAAAACGATCAGCACAGAAACATCACCGAAGATATCGACACCCGCTTTGAAAACTTTACCAACGTAAACGGACGCGAACACCGGCGCCCCTTTGGTGCGGGCGAATGGTCGGAAGAAGACGACTGGGTACTGCTCTATGATCGATATAATGTTTATCAGGTATGGGCAGACGGCAACAATACCAAGCAGCTTACCAATGGAAATTCTGATAAGATTCGCTATCGCCAGCGTCGGTTTAACTACGATGGCGAAGGCATTGAAGACAATGACAATATTTACTTTTCGATGTACGGCGATGAAACCAAAGACCGCGGCTATGCACGTTTAAATAATAACGGCTCTACCCAAACACTGGTCTATGAGTCAAAAATGTATAGCCGGCTGGCAAAAGCTGATTCTACGCAAAAATTTGTCTATCAGGTAGAAACAGCTACTGATTCACCTGATTTTTTCCATGTGGATTCGAATTTCAGCAACCCTACTCGACTCACCTATACCAACCCTCAGCAGGATGACTATTACTGGGCGGATGACCAGCTTGTTACCTTTACCAATAAAAACGGGCAAAAGTTAGAGGGACGGCTGCTGTATCCTGCCAACTACGATCCAGACAAGAAGTATCCGATGATCACCTACATCTATGAGGACCGTTCACAGACGCTTCACAATTACAGCATTCCCACCAAAAAAAGCCCGTATAACTTCCGGCGTTATTCTTCGGAAGGCTATTTCGTATTTCAACCGGATATCACCTATGAGCTAAGCGATCCTGGCATATCAGCGGTAGAAAGTGTAGTTCCGGCCGTGCAAAAAGTTATTGATACCGGAATGATTAACAAAGATCAGATTGGACTCACAGGTCACTCGTGGGGTGCATACCAAACTACCTTTATTGTTACGCAAACTGATCTGTTTAACTCGGCTGTGGCCGGTGCTCCACTAACAAACATGATTAGTATGTACAATTCTATCTACTGGAATACCGGTACTACAGATGCTAATATTTTCGAGACTAGTCAGGGACGCTTTCCCGATCCGTGGTGGAAAGACTGGGATAACTTTATAGAAAATTCACCTATCTTTAACATGCAGCAAATGAATACCCCACTGTTGGTTGAATTCGGTACTGATGATGGCGCCGTAGATTTTAATCAGGGTGTGGAACTGTATAATACTATGCGACGTATGCAAAATCCTTTTGTAATGCTCGTTTATGAAGGTGAAAACCACGGACTGGCACGCGAGGAAAATCAGATTGATTACGCCACCCGCGCCTTTGAATGGCATGAACATTACCTGTTGGGCAAAGAAGCACCAGCATGGATTACCGATGGGCTTCCCTTTTTAGAACGACCGGCAATAGAAGAAAAAGAGGAAAAATAATTCCACAGTGGATAATAAGCCATATACGATAACACCTCCCAGCCGGCTAAAGTACATGCAATGGCTAGCCTATCTGGGAATTCTCCTGGCCCTGGCCTATGTTTATTTGTCATTTGAAAGCTATCAAGAAAATGGCTGGGAGTTTGAAACAATCGTTAATCTAATATGTGTCATTGCCTGGCTTGTTATAAGCTATACCAATATAAACAATGCAACATCTGTTGAGGAAATAAAACTTTTTGAGAATGGCATTACATTTACTGAAAATAAAAAAGAGGAATCTATATTCTGGGACGAAATAAAGTCTATTAACATGACCAATAACGCGCTTTTTCTAACCCTTGACAGCAAAAAACAGAAAGAGCTTTATATCGGTTACCTAGAATACAAACAGCTACAAGAAGCTAAGCAAAAGTTACGCTTATTCAGTGATGAACATCAGATCACATTTTCATCCAAGTATTAGTTTACTTGAATTTGATATCTAAAAGGGACAAAGATTAAAGTTTTTAAAAAACATCAGTCAGTAACTTTACCGCCATCCCAATGGCTAATACTGCAAAGGCAAACTGTAGATAGCGTCTGTTAATTTTTAGGTTAAACAGTGCGCCAGCAAACCCACCAAGCAAACCACCCAATGCTAACGGAAGGGCTGCACCAAAATCCACATAGCCCCAGTGAAATGCCGTTAGTGTATCTATGTCTCTTCCTGTTAAGCCGAGTTGTATCCATCCCGAAAATGAGATGACCACAATAGCCAGCGATGAAATACTTACCGTCCGGGCAAAAGGTTTGTAATACCATAGATTGAGCAGCGGAACCATCACGCCTCCACCCCCGATGCCTCCGAGTGCTGCAACAAATCCGCCAAGCCCGCCCGATACTAATGACTGTCCCATACTCAACGGGTTATTATTCTGCTGCATATGCTTCTGCTTTTTGGATCCTCTGCTATAAAACATAAAAGCTACATACATCAGCAAGAGACTAAAGAAAATTACAAATACCTGCTCGCTGTAGTATGGAGAAGTAATCACCTGCTTACCAGCGAAAACACCCACAGCTCCCATTACCCCCACTTTGATGCCCTCTGACCAGAAAAAGTTCTGCTGTTGAAATTGTCGCACCGAGCTACCCAAAGAGGCTACAAAAGTGCAAAATAAGGAACTGCCGATTGTCAAAACCACAGGATCGGAAATCTCGCCATCACTAAATACCACAAAAAGTATGGGCGTGAAAAGGATACCACCGCCAAGCCCAAACAGTCCGGCAATGATTCCAGCAATAATTCCCAGAAGAAACAGCGTAACAATCTCAATCATAATGTGATAACCCCTTGCATGAATGTACACGCCTGGCCACCCAGTGCTATCCGATCGCCATGTTGACGACAATAAACCGTGCCGCCGCGCTGCGACACTTGTCGTCCTACCAGTTTTTCTTTTCCTAATTGTTGAGCCCAATAAGGGGTGAGCATTGTATGGGCCGAGCCTGTAACCGGATCCTCATCCACACCCGCAGCCGGAGCAAAAAAGCGGGATACAAAATCAACCTGCTTACTGGGTGCAGTTACTATAACGCCGCGCGCATCGGCTTTGGAAATTGCTGCAATATCGGGATCCAGGTTACGAATCTGCTCTTCGTTTTCGAGCACGTAGAGGTAATCGGTATCGTGGTATAATTCTTTGGCCGGATGTCCAATTGCTTTTTCCAAAAAATCGGGCGTTTCGGTAGCATTGAGGGCAGCAGCAGGAAAATCCATTACCAGCTGGTCGTCTTCCTTTCGTACCTTCAACACGCCGCTGTTGGTATCAAACTTGATCGTACTTCGCTGATACTCCAAGTGTTCAAACAAGACATGTGCCGAGGCCAGTGTTGCATGCCCGCATAAATCAACCTCGGTAGTGGGCGTAAACCAACGGAGGCGGTATCGATCATTCTGTGGCACAAAAAATGCCGTTTCAGATAAATTGTTTTCCATCGCTACCTGCTGCATCAGCTCATCAGAAACCCATTCACTTAATGGGCAAATGGCTGCCGGATTGCCTTCAAAAAGTTTAGAAGCAAAAGCATCAACTTGATAGATTGGTAGTTGCATATCAGATTTTTGATTTAACTTAAAAAATCTCTCCCTGAGGAAGGTATCCATTCACCAATGGCGGGTAAGACAAAAGAGTTGGGGGGTATAATTTACACCTCTATTCCAGAGCCCAAATTATCGGCCCGGGGTACTCCCCTAGAGGAGAGACTATTTATTTACTAGAATTCTTTTTTCTATACTTCTCCATTTAACAATTATTTAACTCTTTTCAAATTCATCATTTTCGGCCAAAGAAGCTTATATTACTGTTTAATAATTAATCACCGAGATTGAAGATAATACCAAACGTAACGTTGTAAAATCCTCAGCGTTCTCTGCGGTAAAAATAATAATTCCATATTTATAAATGCACTTATTTCCCGAACGACTTAGCGAAAAAATAGGATTTGATACCGTACGATCAGCGGCAGTAACCAAAGCACGATCCCAGATGGCTCAGGAACAACTTGCCTCAATGATGCCCTTTTCTGATCGACAGGTGATTAACAGGCGGCTCAGCCAAACAGGCGAAATGATGGATCTGCTTCAAAATGATTCGGCCTTTCCTCTGCGCAACCTACATGATGTAGAAGACTTTCTGGAAAAAGCACGCCCCAAAAACAGTATTATTCCGCTGCAAGCCTTCATAAAAATTCTCGAATTAAACATTACCGCGCGACGTATAAAATCATACATCGAGCAGCGCGAAGAATACTATCCTGCCCTAAAAGAAGTTTCGATTGGCTTAATCCCACTGGAAGATCTGGAAGAGACCCTACAGGATGTACTCACCGAAAACGGGGAGCTCCGTAACGATGCCAGTCCCAAGCTAAAGTCCATCCGCAACAAAATTAAAAGCCAACGCAACAATTTACGTACAACAATTAACCGAGTGATGGGCCGACTTTCAAAACAAGGCATGACATCAGATGAGGGGCCAACTATCCGCAGTGGTCGCATGGTCATTCCCGTTCAGGCAGAATACAAACGAAAAGTTAAAGGGTTTGTGCATGATGTTTCCTCATCGGGGCAAACGGTCTATATAGAACCGGTGGATGCACTGACCATCAACAATGAGATTCGCGAGCTGGAGTCTGAGGAGAAGCAGGAAATTGAACGTATTTTGCGTGAGCTGACAGCCCACATTCGAGATAAACGCGATTCCATCCGTCAAAATATGAAGGTGCTCACCACTTTTGATATCATTGCCGCCAAAGCACAGCTCAGTATTGATCTGAATGGATTTACGCCCGTCATCTCAGAAACATCACATCTTTATTTTAAAGAGGCTTACAATCCACTGTTATTACTCAAAAACCAGGAACTACCCAAAAATGAGCAAGAAAATGTGGTGCCGTTGGATATGGAATTGTCCGAGGATGAACGCTGCCTCGTTATAACAGGACCCAATGCCGGAGGCAAATCAGTGGCACTTAAAACGTTGGCGCTTTGCTCTATGATGATGCAGGCCGGATTTGCTATCCCCGCCCGCGACAGCTCGGAAATACCTGTTTTTAACAGCATCTTCGTGGATATGGGTGACGATCAATCCATCGAAAATGACCTGAGCACTTTTTCTTCGCGGCTGGAATGGATGAAACATACACTTAATCATGCGGATGAACATAGCTTAGTGCTCATTGATGAAGCCGCAGCTGGAACGGATCCTGAAGAAGGAGGTGCCCTTTTTCAGTCGCTCATTGAACAACTGATGGAACGCAAATCCAAAATATTAGTCACCACCCACCACGGATCGTTAAAAGTTTTTGCCCATGAGCATGAATATGCCGTCAACGGATCCATGGAGTTTGACCAAGATACCCTATCGCCAACATATCATTTCAAAAAGGGGGTACCCGGCAGTAGCTACGCTTTTGAAATTGCCGAACGTATGGAGCTGCAAGATGATCTACTCAACCAAGCACGCCTGCTGTTGGGCGAAGCGAAGAGCGATATGGAAACGCTCATTTCGGAGCTGGAAACTAAAAGCCAAGAAGCTGAAGAACTGAAGCAAAGATATGACAAGCTTAAAGAAAATACCGAAAAAGAACGACACCGCTATGAAGAAAAACGCTCGGCTATTGAAAAAGAAAAAGAACAGATTCGTGAAAAGGCGTTAAAAGAAGCCAAAAAAATTATGGATTCGGCTAATCAAAAAATCGAACGAGCCGTTGAGCGTATTGTTAGCGAGGGAGAAAAAGATGAACAAACCATTAAACAGGCTCGCAGTGAGGTAGAAAAACATCAGCAAAAAGTAGACACTGAACTCAAAAAATTAGAAGATAAAAGAGAACAACAGTATCAGGATTCAAAAGAAAAACCGAAAATAGGCGACTTGGTTCGCCTGCAGGATGGCAATACTACCGGCGAACTCAAAGAAATTGACGGAGATAAAGCCGTAGTTTTAGCCAGCGGATTACGGCTCAAAACAAAATATAATAAACTGGTGAAGGTAAAGGGTGCTTCCGATCAGAAATCGAAACAAAAGGTGAAAGTAAACTTTGAAGACGGCAGCCGTCACAAAATGGTTAAACCTCAACTAAGTATTCGCGGGATGCGCGGTAATGAGGCGATGAAGAAAGTACAAACCTATCTAGATAATGCTATTGCTGCAGGACGTGATCAAGTACAAATCGTCCATGGTAAGGGAAAAGGCATCCTTAAAAATCTGGTCCACGAATATTTGGATCAACGAAACGAGGTGAAAGGCTACCAAATGGCGCCTATCCAACAGGGCGGCAATGGCTGTACCGTAGTAGAGTTTAAATAGCTACAAGCTTATAAAAATTAGATACAATAATTATAAGCAAGTACTACTCTATAAATAGCACCACTTTCTAGGGGGCAACAATAGTTACAGCAGCAGTGAACTCCCATATAGCTCAGGCTATATCTAACTTTCCTTTACTCCCTCAAATATATTTCGCTTGTGAGTCAATAAGGATAATAACCGATATTTATCCTCCCAGTGCTTCTACAGGTATGTCACTTCTGTGCAGACTGGGCGTTATCATTCTGTGCAATAGAACTATCGATTACACTTCCCAGCTGTGCTACGAAGTTAATTTGTCCTCTGTTCGCCTTCCAGTACGCATATTGCAATGTAGGAGCAGTATATAGTTGGCTTTTTGGACAGAATACCTCCCATTAGGGTGCCCCCACCTACCGATATGTATAAGGACCTGGGATGACAGTAGATCACGACAGTTAACTTGAACAAAACTCTTATTTCATCATGAGACGACTAATACAACTAGCGACTTTATTTTTGACCATCCTATTGGTGGCGGCTTGTGGCGATGACGGCCATGGCCCGACCAATGGCAACAATAACAATAGTGGCGAGCCCACCACCGGGGCGGTGGAAGTGGCTACTAACAGCACCGGCGACGATATTGACGGCGACGGCTACACCGTCACTGCCGGTGGGGCCAGCCAAAGCGTGTCCTCCTCGGGCACCGTAATCTTGGCCGGCCTCTCCGAAGGGGACGTGGATGCCAAACTAACCGGTATTGCCGGCAACTGCTCGGTCAACGGCAGTAATCCCCAAACGGTGACCATTACCGCCGGGGATACCACCTCTACCTCCTTCGACGTGGAGTGCCAGACCGTGACCACCACAGGGGCGGTAGAAGTCACCAGCAGCAGCACCGGTGACGACATTGACGGCGACGGCTATACTGTCAATGCGGGCGGGACCAGCAAGAGCGTGTCTTCGTCGGGCAGCGTGATCCTGGCCGGCCTCTCCGAAGGCAACGTGGATACCGAGCTGTCCGGGGTCGCCGGCAACTGCTCAGTCAACGGCAGTAACCCCCAAACGGTGACCATTACCGCCGGGGATACCACCTCTACCTCCTTCGACGTGGAGTGCCAGACCGTGGCCGACGGCCAGATTGTCTTTAGCAGCGACCGCGACGGTGATTTTGAAGTTTACCTGATGAATACCGACGGCTCCTCACCGACGAAACTGACCGACGAGCCCGCTGCTGACATAGCTGGGGCGATTTCTCCCGACGGCACCAGGATTGCTTTTGTCAGTAGACGTAATGGCACGAACCACCTGTATGTGATGGATGCTGACGGGTCGAATATCCAGCAGCTGACATCCACGGGTGCGGATGTGATTAGGTCAGCGGGTCCCAGCTGGTCGCCGGATGGCAGCAAGATTGCCTTTGTGGACTACCGCAGCGGGAATACAGAAATTTATACGATCGGGGCCGACGGCAACGGCGAGCAGCGGCTGACCAACGACAGCGCTGGGGATTCTTGGCCACACTGGTCCCCGGACGGATCCAAGATTGTCTATGCCAACAACCGTTCGGGAAATCTTGAGCTGTATACCATGAACCCCGATGGCAGCGGCGAGCAGCGGCTGACCAACAGTAGTGCTAATGATCAACACCCCCGCTGGTCGCCGGATGGCAGCAAGATTGCCTTTGTCAATAATCGTTCAGGAAGTACTGAGATCTATACCATGAACCCCGACGGCAGCGGCGAGCAGCGGCTGACCAACTATATCGGACCGGACTTCTACCCCAGCTGGTCGCCGGATGGTTCCGAGCTGATATTTGATACTTACCGCAATGGTACTGATGAAATCTATAAAATTAATGCCGACGGCAGCGGGACGCCTACTAACCTGACGACCCACAGCGCCAACGACCAAATTCCTTACTGGAGCCCAGTGGAATAATTATTTACTGATATTGTTCTTTATCATAATCACCCGCAGTGGCGTCACAGCTGCTGCGGGTTTTATTATGGGTCAGACCTGCCGGGGTTTATGATCAAATTCATTTGTCCTCTGTTCGCCTTCCAATACGCATGTTACAATATAGGAGCAGTCTATTGCTGGCTTGTATTGGCAGGTATGCTCATTAGGGGTACCCCTGCCACCAATGTGTATAACAACCTGTGATGATATCCAATCACAACAATTAACTTAAACAAACCTCTTATTTCATTATGAGACGACCAATACAAATAGCGACCT